>CAMEWE010000004.1:0-114233 GCA_945939695.1 uncultured Bacteroidales bacterium | reverse complement strand
ACGAACGAAGCGGACTATCTAAAAACAAAGAAGCGCTGTCTGCACTTGTAAATAGTCAGGCATTGCAACTCATGCCTCAAGAATCAGTAATCCGCACCGACTACGCGAGAGACGGAGATCCGGACTGGGAGGAAAACTGCCCTTTCCAATCCAGGTGGCCTCTCCGGGTGACTTCTCCAGGCGGCCTCTCCGGGTGGTACTGGCTCGGGTAAGCATTACCCGCACATAGTCCATGTCATGCACTCAGGGCTGTTACTGAGCTAAAGAGGGCGGCAGAAAGTCTTTCGACTTTTGCCACCCTCAACTCACTCTTGCATGCAATACTCATGCTATAGGACTACGTGTCGCGTGAAGCTCGATTTGGAGTCCGGTAGTATTAATCTCATTCCCAAATTATCGACTCGATACTTTTTGCGGGGATGGCGGTGGAGAGCGTATGGGTGCCGTCTTTGAGGATGAGCTGCTGGGCGGAACCGCCTTCATTCACGAAGAGAAGGGCGATGCTGCCGTCAGGGTTTCTGAAGGCCAGATAAGTGACGCCGGAAGGTAAGTATCCGCTTGTTTTGATTCTCACCGCACCGGGTTTGACCACCTTGGAGGCGTGGGCAAGATTGTAGTAGTGGCTCTGGCGGGAGCTGATTGTGCCACCTCCGGAATTAAGAGTCACGACACCGAAACAGGTGGAGCAGCCGCCAGGTCTGTATGGACCGCGGTTTTCGTCCAGCATCAGGTTCCAAAGGGTAACACCCTTGCTGTAGTTCTGCATGGTCTGGAGGAAAATGCTCTTGAAGTCGTTGATGAGGCAGGATTCAAACTTGTAATTCCAGGTGCCTATGGATGCTTCCGTGAAATAGATTTCCTTCTCCGGAGCCGAAGAGTGAATGCCGCTCAGGGTGTTCACGGAGCCGCCGTAATTATGCCAGGCAGAACCGGCTATGAACTTTGACGCCTCAGGATCGTTGTAGATGTTGATAGGGTAATTCTTCTGGCTGGCTATATTGTCGTAATTGTAGTTATGGTCGAATACGAGGATTTTGGTATCGATGCCGGCTTTTTCGAATGCAGGGCCAAGAGCTGTTTTGATGAAGTCACGCTGTTCCTCCCAGGTCATATACATGGACATGGAGTTGCCGTGGTTCAGAGGCTCGTTCTGAATGGTCATGGCATAGATGTCAAAGCCTTCGGCTTCCATAGTCTGAATCCACTTCACGAAGTACTCGGCGTAAGCCTGGTAGTACTTAGGGGCGAGGCTGCCGGAAGTCCAGCTCAGATATGGGCTTTCATCGGTGGTGGAACGACGTTTCATCCAACGGGGTGCTGACCAGGGAGAGGCCACGATTTTTAGACCGGGATTGATGGCATATACCTCTTTCAGTATAGGTATCAGATAATCCCTGTCCTCCTTATGGATTGCGAAGTTTTCAAGCCCTTCCGTATCGCACCATGTAAACTCGTCATCCACGCTGAAATCCGATGCTCCGATGGAGACTCTTACAAGGCTCATTCCCAAGCCTTCCTTCGTGTCGAATATCTCTTTCAGGAAGGCG
This sequence comes from uncultured Bacteroidales bacterium, assembly GCA_945939695.1. Lineage (GTDB taxonomy): Bacteria > Bacteroidota > Bacteroidia > Bacteroidales > UBA932 > Cryptobacteroides. The sequence continues at coordinate 112,686 of CAMEWE010000004.1, read as the reverse complement.
GTTCTGCCCTCCTGGCTCATCTTGAGGAGATTGTAGCAACTCGCCCCTGTGAGGGCTGCTCCGAAACCGTCTATTTCCTGGTACTCGGTCTTCGCATCAATGTTCACTATGAGCGGGGCCTGAGCAGGATCCACAAGACTTATGAAAGGGATTTCGGTGCTCTCAAAAAGACGCTTGCCGTCGGCAGTGGTGATATATGCCGTGGCTTTGCCATTTTCGGATGGTTTGTCCGGGATTTCATGATTGACTTCCGGAGCAGGATTGCAAGCGGATAATCCGGCACTGGCCAGAACGATTGCAGGGATGAGATTGATCATATTCATCAGTTGTATTTTTTCAGGCAAATATAGCATTATTTTCAAAAGGTGACATTTCAGCACCCCATTCCAGAAGGCTACAGAAAGGGTTTTTACCAAAAAAACAATCCCTATCAGTCCACTCACAGCGGGCAGGATTGAAAGGTTACAAAGTTGATTCTCAACTTATTAAGTTTTTTCGATTCCACTTTTTGACCGTTTTAGAACTTTATCAACAATAGCATATTAATTAAAATATTTATATTTGTATTGTAAACTTAATAAAATTACTGCATAATCATATTAACAAACTAACAGCGTCAAATGATAAATCCAATCAAACTCATCGCTCTCTCAATTCTTATCTTGGGAGCAAGCTGTGCCTCTGCTTTTGCTCAGACAACAGTCAGAGGTACCGTAAAGGATGCACAAGGAGAGCCGATAATTGACAACCCTGACATTGTTGCACCGGAAGGTTATAGTTTGGTTTGGAATGACGAGTTTGACGTGGAGCCCAAAGAAAGCGGCAAATGGCGCTTCGAGAATTGGGCTCCGGGGCGCGTAAACCACGAACTTCAGCGCTATGTTCCCGGCGGAGAACTTGACGGAAAGAAAACCGCAAAGATTGTGGACGGAGTTCTGCAGATCACCGCTATGGAGCACAAGGGCGAAGTCATTTCAGCCAGAATGAACACTACAAATTCCTGGAAATACGGATATATGGAGGCCCGCATAAAGCTGCCAAAGGGCAAGGGAACCTGGCCGGCATTCTGGATGATGCCGGACGACCAGAGCCTAGGTTGGCCTTCCTGCGGAGAGATAGACATTATGGAGGAGGTGGGTGTCAACCCTAACTACACTTCTTCATCCATCCACACAAAGGCTTACAATCACGTCCAGGGCACGCAGAAGACCAAGGAAATCTACACCGCAGGAGCGGAAGACAACTTCCACGTCTATGCTTGCGAATGGACAGAAGAAAGTCTGAAGTTCTACACCGACGGCAAGATGTTCTTCGAATTCAGGAACGACGGCAAGAACAACAATGACACCTGGCCATTCAACAAAGCCTTCTATATTATCCTCAACCTTGCCTGGGGCGGAGACTGGGGAGGCTGGAACGGAGTTGACCCTTCCGCACTTCCGGCAGTTATGGAAATCGATTATGTCAGGGTATTCCAGAAATTTTGATCATTGCATATAATCATTCTTTGAAAAGATTTTATTTCATACTGTTTGCAGGTCTTTCCCTGTTTGCCTCCTGCAGCAAACAGGGAAACTGGCCTGTTCCACCTGATCCGGCAGAGCCTGAAACTCCGGTTCCGTCGGACGGCAACGTAAGGAAAAGTTCATTTCTGGTGCTCAGGGAAGGCGGCAAACTGGATGAATTCATAGACAAAGCCGCCGAGGAGCTCGGTGAAGGTCCCGGAAGGAATTTCAAAAAATGGGATATCCTGGGAACATATGTGTGGCCTAACGTCAAGGTGACCGGATCTTACGAAGAAGAGGTTAAGTATTTGAAATCCTTCTATCTTCAGAGGCTGGAATGGATGAACAGGGAACTTGCGAAACTGTGACGGAAAAGTATTAGTTTTGCAGTCTGTTACCCCAAAAACGAATCCGATATGAAACATCCATCCGCTTTCCTTTCCCTTCTGCTCTGCCTCTCAGCCTGTTCACAGTCCCTTGAGAAGGACCGATATGAACAGCTGGACAAGGTTCTTGACGAAAAAGCGCTCTACGAAAGCTATTTCCAGGAAAAAGCCTCAGTCCTTAAAGATGTCCTCTCCGAGCAGACCGACAACGACCAGCGATACAGCATATGTATGCGCCTTGCAGACCTCTACAGGAGCAATTGCAGGGATTCCGCCATCTATTACCTGCAGGCAGCCAGATCTTATGCCACTAAGGGAAAGGAAACCGCAGAAGTGGATTTCATGATGGCAAAGATCTATGTCAAGTCAGGCTATTATCTGGAAGCGGTTGACATATTGGACAGATATCGCGGGAAGGAATTGCCTTCCGACATTCTGCGCTCATATTATGATGCAGAGCACACATGGTGGTGGGAAACCTCCAACGACTCAAGCCAGGAAGTATCCCTGGACGAAAGAATCGAAAAGTGCAGATACTACCGGGAACTGCTACTTGCAATGACTGAGCCCGACACCTGGGAATGGCACAATCTCCAGAGAGCGGAGGCGGAATCCCACGGGGAAAGACTCAGCGCAAGGGAACACGCAATCTCAATGATACAGTTGAGCCAGCCGAATTCCAGAGCTTATGCCGAAGCCGCATATTGGTATGCCCACAGTTTCGAACACGACGACGCTGAGATTTTCGAAGAATGGATGATACGTTCGGCCATAGTGGATGTGATGTGCGCCACAAAAGATTATGCTTCCCTCAATGAAGAATCCAAATACATATTCTATAAAGGCGACATAGACCGTGCTTTCAGATATGTCGCGAACCATTGTATGCCGGATGCGCTGTACTACAACGGCAAACTGAGACCTTTGCAGGTATCGCAGTTCTTCCCTGAGATTGTCCGTGCATATCAGGAGAAGCACAGCAGACAGGCAAGGATAAGCGCTTTCTTCCTGGCTTGCGTATCGATACTTTCGATACTTCTCCTGTTGCTGCTGCTCTTCCTGTCCAAAAGGCAGAGGACACTGCACGCAGTCAGAGAGCAACTCCAGGACTCATACACTGAAATCGACAAGAGAAACAGGGAACTTGTATCCATCAACGAGCGCCTGGTGAACCTCAATGCGCAGATGCGCGAAGCGGACAAGGTCAAGCAGGAATACATAACCCTCTTCCTCGGCATTTTGTCCGACAACATCAACACCACAAGACTATACAAAAACCACGTCCTCAGATCCATACGTCAGGGCAACACCAAGGCTCTGGTGGACGAGATAGAGCAGTTGCCTTCAATTGACAACGACATCCTGGATTTCTACAAGATGTTCGACCAGACATTCGTCAACCTCTATCCGGATTTCGTCCGGAAGTTCAACAGCCTTCTCGTGGAAGGCGCCGAAATAACTCCTAAGGGTGAAGACATATTGACGCCGGAATTGCGCATCTTCGCCCTCATCAAACTCGGAATCACCGATTCCAGCCGAATCGCCTCGCTGCTTCACTATTCGGCCAACACCATATACAACTATCGCGCGAAAACCAAAAACAAGGCTCGCGGTTCAAGGGACGATTTCGAAGAAGCAGTCCGCAACATCGACTGATAACACAAAAAACAGCATATGAAATTTACACACAGCATCCTCCTATTCGCATCCGCAGCTCTTGCACTTTCCTGTGTCAACGGGAAGAAGTCGGATGTGCCAGCTTACCTGGACGATAGTCTGGACCTTGAAGTGCGCATCGATGACGCCCTCTCCAGAATGACCACAGAAGAAAAGGTAAAGATTCTCCACGCCCAATCTAAATTCTCATCGGCCGGAGTGCCACGCCTGGGAATTCCTGAACTCTGGACTACGGACGGTCCTCACGGCATCCGTCCGGAAGTGCTTTGGGACGAATGGGATCAGGCCGGATGGACCAACGACTCCTGCATAGCATTCCCTGCCCTGACCTGCCTTGCAGCAACCTGGAACGAAGAGCTTTCCGGCCTTTACGGAAAGAGCATAGGTGAAGAGGCACGTTATCGCGAGAAGGATGTGCTTCTGGGACCAGGAGTGAATATTTACCGTACTCCGCTCAACGGAAGAAACTTTGAATACATGGGAGAGGATCCTTACCTGGCATCCCGTATGGTGGTTCCTTACGTAAAGGAAGTCCAGAAAAACGGAGTTGCAGTGTGCGTAAAGCATTTCGCACTCAACAATCAGGAAGCCAACCGCCACACTTACAATGCGGTAGTGGACGACAGGACATTGTATGAAATCTATCTCCCGGCATTCAAGGCCGCAGTCCAGGAAGGCGGCGCCTGGTCAGTGATGGCAGCGTACAACTTATATGACGGCCAGCACCTCTGTCACAACGACCGTCTGCTGAACAAAATCCTCAAGGAAGAGTGGGGCTTTGACGGTGCCGTCATTTCCGACTGGGGCGGGGTCCACAATACCGACCAGGCAATCACCAACGGCCTTGATCTCGAATTCGGCAGTTGGACCAACGGTTTGAGCGAAGGCACCAAGAACGCGTACGACAACTACTACCTGGCTTACCCGTACCTGCAGAGACTCAATGACGGCAGGGCAGATATGGCAACCCTCGACGAAAAGGCGCGCCGCGTTCTCCGTCTCATCTTCCGCACCGCTATGAACGGGAATAAGCCTCTCGGTTCACTCTGCTCCGAAGAGCACTATTCAGCAGCCCGCGAGATTGCCGACGAAGGCATAGTGCTTCTCAAGAATGAGGACGCTTTGCTTCCTCTCAAGAATTCAGGGACCATACTCGTAGTCGGAGAGAACGCAATAAAGATGATGACCGTGGGCGGAGGATCCTCCTCACTCAAGGTGCAAAGGGAAGTCACCCCGCTGGATGGCATCAGGGCAGCTGCCAGCAAAGACGCCGAGATTCTTTACGAAAGAGGCTATGTGGGAGATGTCAGCGGCAACTACAACGGAGTAGTCACCGGTCAGGACCTTTCCGAAAGCAGGACAGCCGAACAGCTTATTGCAGATGCCTGCGCCAAAGCGGCCAAGGCTGACGCAGTGATTTTCGTGGGAGGCCTCAACAAGTCCGACCACCAGGACTGCGAGGGAGCAGACCGCTTCGAACTCGGACTTCCTTACGGACAGGACACTGTAATCAAGGCTCTTGCGGAAGTCAATCCGAACATCGCAGTCGTACTCGTCAGCGGCAATGCCGTAGCTATGCCTTGGGTGGATGACGTGAAGTCCATCGTTCAGGCTTGGTACATAGGGTCTGAGGCCGGAAACGCCATCGCAGACGTGGTATTCGGCAAGGTCAATCCTTCAGGAAAACTGCCATTCACCTTCCCTGTCAGACTGGAAGATAACGGAGCTCACGCCCTTCAGGCATACAGCGCACGCTCACGTACCGCCGAGTATAAGGAAGGTATTTTCGTAGGTTACCGCTGGGCTCAGAAATACGACATCAAGCCTCTCTTCGCTTTCGGCCACGGCCTGAGCTACACCACTTTCGAGTATTCTGACGCAAGCGTCAGCAAGAGCAGTATGGGAGAGAATTCCAGCCTTTGCGTAAAAGTAAAGGTCAGGAACAGCGGAAAGCTTGCAGGAAAGGAAGTTGTCCAACTCTACATAGGCGATGACGAGTGCAGCGTGGAGCGTCCACGTATGGAGCTCAAGGGCTTCAGTAAGGTCAGCCTCGAACCGGGCGAAACTGCTGAGATAAGTTTCACCGTAGAGCCTGAAATGCTGAAATACTATGACGGCACCAAGTCAGAATGGGTGCTCGAAAAAGGCAGTTTCACCGCTTACGTAGGCGCTTCTTCAGAAGACATACGCAGCAGTGTGAAGTTCACGCTGAAATAACAGTAACTAGAACTCCCCCTCAGAAAGAAAATCCTCCTCAGATTCGCGCAAGTCGCGGATTCTGAGTTGGATGGAGGAGTTGCCGCGATAGTAGTTCTCTACAATTGTGTAGCAGATATCGAAAGGCCTGCTATCCTTGATGTCGTCGAAATATGAGGCCATATTGAAGGCTATGGCAGGAATCTGATGGAAAGGCTGGTCCTCTTGAATGAGGTCCAGCTTCATATGTACTCCCCCTGCGCCCACTTTGCGTCCCGAGCCCGCATCGCAAACCTTCTTTGACATAAACACAGGATTGTGATTCCCGGGTCCGAATGGCTGGAAGAGCTTGAGGATACGGAAAAACTTCGGAGTGATACGGGAGAAACTGAGTTCGGCATCTACATCCACCACGGGGGTGAGCATCTCATCCGTAATCTTGCCGGAGATGAATTCATCCATACGTCGGGCGAACTCAGGGAGGTTCTCTTCCTTGAGGGTGAGGCCGGCCGCATACACGTGGCCGCCAAAGTTTTCCAACAGATCGGCGCAGTTCTCTATCGCGCCATACAGGTCGAAACCAGCTATGCTGCGCGCGGATCCCGTAACGAAACCGTTGGACTTGGTGAGCACCACCGTAGGTTTGTAGTACGCCTCAACAAGTCTGGATGCTACAATTCCCACAACTCCTTTGTTCCACTGCGGGTTGTAGACTATGGTGGCGTTGCGGTTGCACAGGCACTTGCCCGACTCCACCATTTCCAGAGCCTCCTGGGTAATCTCCCTGTCTATGTTCTTGCGTTCGTTGTTGTTCTCGTTGATTTTCTGGCCTATGAACATTGCCGTGTCGTCATCCGTGGCATTGAGCAGCTCCACGGCAAGGCGCCCGGACTCCATTCTGCCGGCCGCATTGATTCTCGGCCCTATCTTGAACACGATGTCGTCGATGGACACGTGGCCCGGGTCGAGCTTGGACAACTCTATCATTGCGCGCAATCCGTGGCACGGGGCCTCGTTGAGCTGTTTGAGGCCGTAATGCGCCAGAATTCTGTTCTCCCCCACCATGGTCACCAGGTCCGAAGCTATGCTCACCACCAGAAGGTCGAGCAGGGGCACCAGGGTCTCGAACGGCACTCCGTATCTCTGAGAATACGCCTGCACCATCTTGAATCCCACGCCGCATCCGGAGAGGTCATCGAAAGGATAGTTGCAATCCTCCCTTTTCGGGTCGAGCACCGCTGCCGCCGCCGGCAAGGAATCCTCCGGGAGGTGGTGGTCGCAGATGATCATATCTATACCCTTGCTGCGCGCATACTCCACCTTGTCAATGGCTTTGATGCCGCAGTCCAGGGTGATTATCAGGCTCATACCGTGCTCAAAGGCGTGGTCTATGCCCTTGAAGGACACTCCGTAACCTTCGTCGTAGCGGTCGGGAATGTAGAAATCGACCTTGTGCGTGAAGCGGCGGAGAAAGGAATACACCAGAGCCACGGCAGTGGTGCCGTCTACATCATAGTCGCCATAGACGAGTATCGACTCTCCGCTGCTGACCGCCTTGTGAAGGCGCTCCACAGCCACGTCCATATCCTTCATCAGGAAAGGATCGTGCAGATCGTCAAGATTGGGGCGGAAGAAGGAACGGGCCTGGTCGAATGTCTCCACGCCCCTTTTTACGAGCAAATCGGCAAGCACCTTGTCGATGCCGACCTCCGTCGCAAGCCTTTCGACCTTCTCGCTGTCGGAAGCTTCCTTTATGCTCCATTTACATTCCCTTTCCTTAAGCATATACAGACAAAGTTAAGTAAATATTTCGATATTTGGTAAAATTCCATAAAAATAGTACTTTTGCAAACTTTGCACGAAACAAGAAAATGACATATATGGAATACAGCGAACAAGAACTTTTGCGCAGGGAATCCCTTGCGAAGCTCAGGGAACTGGGCATTGAGCCATATCCGGCAGCACTCTATCCCGTAAACACCAACGCTGCCGAAATCAAGGCAGGCTACGATGCCCAGAAAGGCAATTTCCAGGAGGTATGCATAGCCGGAAGGCTTATGAGCAGGCGCATAATGGGCGCCGCATCCTTCGGTGAGCTTCAGGACGAAACCGGACGTATGCAGATATACGTCAAGAGGGATGAGATCTGCCCGGGCGAGGACAAGACCATGTACAACACGGTTTGGAAGAAGCTGCTCGACATAGGCGACATCATAGGGATACGCGGATTTGCGTTTATCACCCAGACAGGCCAGCTCAGCGTCCACGCCAAGGAACTCACCCTGCTCAGCAAATCGCTCAAAGTGCTTCCTATCGTAAAGGAACAGGACGGACAGGTGTTCGATGCCGTGACCGATCCTGAGCTGCGCTACCGCCAGAGGTACGTCGACCTCATCGTCAACCCTCAGGTAAAGGAAGTGTTCATCAAGAGATCCAGGATTATCGCCACGATGCGCGAGTACTTCAATGAAGCCGGCTGTCTCGAGGTGGAAACCCCTATCCTTCAGAGCATTCCGGGCGGCGCGACCGCAAGGCCATTCATCACCCACCACAATGCGCTGGACATTCCTCTGTACCTGCGCATCGCCAACGAGCTCTATCTCAAGAGGCTCATCGTGGGCGGATTCAACGGAGTGTACGAGTTCGCAAAGGACTTCCGCAACGAGGGTATGGACAAAACCCACAACCCGGAATTCACCTGTATGGAGATTTACGTCGCATACAAGGACTACAACTGGATGATGGACTTCGTGGAGAAGATGCTCGCGAAGGTCAGCACCGCAGTAAACGGCACCACCAAGGTGAAAATCGGGGAGAACGAAGTGGATTTCGCTGCAGGTTACCGCAGGCTTCCTATACTCGAAGCCATCAGGGAATATGCCGGAGTGGACGTCAGCGGGATGAACGAAGACGAACTCAGGGCCACCTGCAAGCAGCTCAACGTGGACGTGGATCCGTCTATGGGCAAGGGCAAGCTCATCGACGCGATCTTCGGAGAGTATTGTGAGGACAAGCTCATCCAGCCTACCTTCATCATCGATTACCCGGTGGAGATGTCCCCGCTGACCAAGCGCCACCGAAACAATCCTGAGCTCACCGAGCGTTTCGAACTCTTCGTCTGCGGCAAGGAGCTCGCCAACGCATACTCCGAGCTCAACGACCCTATCGACCAGCTGGAGCGTTTCGAGGAGCAGGCAAGGCTCAAGAGCAAGGGCGACGACGAGGCGATGTACATCGATATGGACTTCGTCCGCGCACTTGAGTACGGTATGCCGCCAACCTCCGGACTGGGTATGGGAATTGACCGCCTTACCATGTTCATGACCGGTCAGACCACCATCCAGGATGTGCTCTTCTTCCCTCAGATGAAGCCGGAGAAGACCCTCAGGAAAGAGGAGAAGCAATAATGACCGAAGTTCTCAGTTCAACTTCGAACCCCAAGTTCAAACGTCTTGTCGCGCTGCAGCAGAAATCCTCTGAGCGGCGCGAAAGTGCTTTGTTCGTGGTCGAAGGGCTGAGAGAAATAGGGCATTGCGCTGCTTCCGGCTACGAGCCCGACCACATCTTCTTCTGTCCGCAGATCGTGGATGAAGAGAAACTCCCCCGCTGCCGCCATTTCGCGCTCAGCCCGGAACTGTACGCCAAGGCAGCGTACCGGGAAGGCACTGAAGGAGCAATAGGGGTGTTCAAGGCCCGAGAGCACGGTCTGGACAGCCTCACACTCGGGGCGAATCCCCTGATAGCGGTACTCGAGAGCGTGGAGAAACCGGGGAACCTCGGGGCCGTGCTGCGCACCTGTGACGCCGCAGGCGCTGATGCACTCATAATCTGCGACCCGCGCACCGACCTGTACAACCCCAACCTCATACGCGCCTCGATTGGCGCCGTGTTCACGGTGCCGTGCGCCGTGTGCAGCACCCCGGAAGCGATTGCTTTCCTCAAGGGAGCGGGTGTAAGGATTCTCACCGCGCAGCTGCAGGACTCCTCACTTTACTACGACACCCCGATGCAGGGAGCCAGCGCCATCGTTATGGGCACCGAGGCCACGGGGCTTTCCCGGGAATGGCGCGAAGCCGCGGATGCTCACATACGCATACCTATGCTCGGGAAGCTGGACTCACTCAACGTCTCAGTATCCGCTGCAATCCTCTTGTATGAAGCTGTAAGACAACGAAATGGATAAATTCGGACTCATAGGGCACCCCATCGCCCGCTCGCTCAGCCCGCGCCTGTTCACCGCCGCATACTCCGGCAAATACGCGTACGAGCTCATTCAGACCGAAGACTTCGGCCTCGCCTGGCAAACTTTTCTCTCTGGCTACCGCGCAATCAACGTCACCGCACCGTTCAAAGTGAATGCCTACGGCTGCGCAGACAAGATCAGCCGTGAATGCGAACTCTGCGGTGCCACCAACCTCTGCGTCAAGTCCGGGAATGGCATCAGCGCATACAACTCCGACTACCGCGGGGTACGCGCCCTGCTCGAGTCCGAGCCCAAGGGCAGCGCAGCGGTGATAGGTTTCGGAGGTGCAGGGAAAGCCGCACTGGCGGCGGTCCGCGAGCTGGGATTCGATACCAGGCTCTACCGCCACGATGAGATTGCCGGCGGCGTGGAAGCGGACGTAATCGTGTACACCCTCCCACGCGCAGCGGAAGGCATAGACAAGCTGAAGTGCCGCACTCTGCTGGAAGCCAATTACAAGGATCCGTGCCTGCTAGGCCACGAAGGCTACATACCCGGAACGCGCTGGCTGCTGATGCAGGCCGTGACCGGATACGGACTGATGACCGGAGAGGAGCCGGACCTCGCCGCAATGGAGAATTCCCTTGGAGAGCTGCTGCGCTAGAGCATTTCCAGACTTATAGCTATCATTTCCGCCACCCTGTCCGGATTTCCGATGAGCCCGTCCACGGTGATGTGCGCCTTGGAATAGCTTTCCAGCCTTTCGTAATACAGCTTTTCTGAATCTGCAGACAGAGGTCTGGTAGGATCGGAGGCGCCCAACCTTTCCCTGACGGTCGAATACGGGACATCGATATAAACGGTCAGAGAATGAGCCAGGGCATATTCCCTGGTCTTTTGCTGCGCGAATGCGCCTCCTCCCAGAGCAAGCACAAGTCTTTCGTCCTTCGCCTCATCCAGGGCGGCGACCAGAGCCTCGTACTCCCTCTGCCTGAACACCGCCTCCCCCTCCAGAAAAATCTCAGGTATGCTCCTCCCCTCCCTCTCCACGATATACGCATCGAGGTCGATGAAGCGGCAGCCCAGCCTGGACGCCAGACAGCGGCCAACAGTACTCTTTCCGCAGGCCATAAAGCCGGCGAGGCAGATCTTATTGTTTTTATCTTCAGACATTTGATTGTATCAGGGTTTGTAAATTTACGCTTTTGCTCCGAAAGACCAAAATAAAATAGCCTGAATTGAGAAAAAATCCGTATCTTGCAAGTCATTTAAAAGTATAAATTTTTGAATTATGTCACTGAACAAAGTTATGTTAATCGGTAACGTTGGAAAAGATCCGGAAGTACGTTACCTTGAGGGAAACTCTCCTGCAGGGCAGGGAAGGAAAGTTGCGACATTCACCCTTGCGACCAGCGAAAGATTCAAGGACCGCAGCGGCGAGACCAGGGAAAACACTGAATGGCACAACATTGTGGTATGGGGTCAGCAGGCGGACGTAGTGGAGCGCTTCGTAAAGAAGGGCACGCAACTCTATGTTGAGGGACGCATACGCACCAGGTCCTGGACTGACCAGAGCGGGGCCAAGAGATATACTACAGAAATCAATGTGGATTCGCTTCAGCTCCTCGGGCGCAGGGAGGCACAGCAGGATGGAGGATACCAGGGAGGATATAATTCCCAGCAGCCTCAGCAGGCACCGCAGGCAGCATACCAGCCTCAGCAGCCGACATACCAGGCTCCTCAGCAGAGTTGGACCAAGCCGGCGGAGCAGCCTTCTGCCCCTCAGGCGCCTGCGTTCGACAACCCTGATGACGACCTTCCATTCTAAAAGACAGAGATTATGGCTGAGAAATTGCACAAACTTATGAACGACTCGCCGGTGGCGAGGTGGACAGTGCTCGTGCTCGTAGCACTGATGATGTTCTTCGCATATATGTTCGTGGACGTGATGTCCCCTCTCAAATCCCTCGTGGAAGGAAAATTGGGCTGGGACAGCGGCGTGTTCGGCACCTATGCCGCCTCCGAATACATACTCAACGTCTGCGGCTTTCTCATCATAGCGGGTGTGATACTCGACAAGCTCGGAGTCCGTTTTTCCGGTATACTTTCAGCCGGACTGATGGTGTTCGGAGCAGCCCTCAAGTTCATCGCCGTCAGCGAATGGTTCCAGGGCACCGCGTTCTGCGGCTGGCTGGACAGCTGGTGGGTCGAGATGCCGGGCAGCGCCAAGATGGCCTCCCTGGGCTTTATGATCTTCGGCTGCGGCTGTGAGATGGAAGGCACCAACGTATCCAAAATCCTCGCCAAATGGTTCAAAGGCAAGGAGATGGCACTTGCTATGGGACTTGAGATGGCCATCGCCCGTCTGGGCGTATTTGCCGTGATGTGGATTGCCCCGCTCATCTCCCAGCGCTTCGACAACTCCATCATCGCCCCTCTGGGCTTCTGCGGAGCCCTGCTCGTGATAGGTCTCATCAATTTCATTGTCTTCGGCGTGATGGACCGCAAGTTCGACTCGCAGCTTGTCGAGGCGGGACTTGCCACTGCGGAGAAGTCTCCTGAGGATGAGTTCCACGTGAGCGACCTCAAGGCCATCTTCACCAGCAAGATGTTCTGGATCGTATCCCTGCTCTGTGTGCTTTACTACAGCGCAATCTTCCCATTCCAGCGCTACGCCACCAATTTCCTGGAAGAAACCCTCGCAATAGATGCAGCATCCGCCGCCAGGCTCTTCAGCTGCTTCCCTATACTTGCGATGTGCATGACCCCGCTTCTGGGCATCTACCTCGACCGCAAGGGCAAGGGAGCCTCCATGCTGATGATAGGTTCCATCATTATGATAGTCTGCCACCTGAGCTTCGCATTCCTGCTTCCTGCCTTCCCGCAGAAATGGTTTGCGCTGCTGCTCATCGTTGTGCTCGGCGTAAGTTTCTCACTCGTACCGGCAGCCCTCTGGCCTTCAGTTCCGAAAATCATTGACGAGAAGATTCTCGGCAGTGCCTACTGCCTCATCTTCTGGGTGCAGAACATAGGTCTCTGCCTCGTGCCTATGCTCATCGGTTCCCTGCGTCAGAGCACCGGAAGCTACCTTGTCCCTATGATCGTGTTCTCAAGCTTCGGCATTCTCGCCTTCATCCTCAGCATCTATCTCAAGGCTGAAGACAGAAAGAAGGGATACGGACTTGAGCTTCCAAACATTCAGAATTAATTGTCCATGAAAGCAGTGGCAGGAAAGACCGGCCGTATTGTCGCGTTGCTGTGCCTGATGGTGCCGATGTTCGCATCGTACTTTTTCGATGACATGTTCTCGACACTCTCGCAGATTTTCCAGCATCCCGAATGCCTTGAGCTTGGCTGGGACAGCGCGGACTACGGTTTCTATGCCGGAGGTTACAGCTTCCTCTGCGTCTGCGGCGGGCTTATCGTCTGCGGCATCCTGCTGGATATGTTCGGCGTGAGGATAGTCGGTTCGGTATTCGTAGCCTTGATGGCAGTGGGTGCCGGAACCGTACTCTTCGCCCTCAGGAGCGGACTTCCCGCCTCTACCTCCCTCACCATTGCATACGCAGGCTGTATGCTCTTCGGTCTGGGAAGCGAAATCGCCGGAGTCGCCGTAACCCGCTCCATAGCAAAATGGTACAAGGGAGGGAACGTAGCCTTCGCAATGGGAGCGCAGGTTGCCGTTGCCAGACTCGGCACCGCCGCCGCTTTCATACTTTCGCCCGTCCTGGTGGCACAGAAAGCCCAGGGGGAAATGTACACCCTGCGCGAAACTGCCGCGCCTGCAACCCTCGGACTCATGCTGATACTTGTCGGGGTGCTGCTCTGGGCACTGTTCGTGGCAATGGACGCGCGTTTTGACAGGGAAAAAGGCATAAGCAGCGGACGCGGGAAGGTGCGCGAGGAGGACAAGTTCAAGTTCTCCGACATACTGCGGCTGCTTTCGAATCCAAGGTTCATCCTCATATCCCTGCTTTGCGTCTTCTTCTATTGCTGCATTATCTCCTTCAAGAAATTCGGCACTTCCATAGTGATTCCTCGTTTCGGTATGGAACTCGACAGCGCCAAGTGGGTGATTACCATGATTCCTTTCTTCACAGTGGTATTCACTCCCCTCTTCGGCGCCCTGGTCGACAAGGTCGGGAAAGCCAGCCTGTGGATGATCTGCGGCTCGCTTATGGTGCTTGCCGCCCACCTCATACTCTGCTTCGCACCTGAGGGCGTGCCGTTCTGGGGATACTTCTCAATTGCAATTCTCGGCGTAGGCTATTCCCTGGTCCCGTCCGCAATGTGGCCGAGCGTTCCGAAAATCGTTCCCGAGAAGAATCTCGGGACTGCCTACTCCCTGATATACTGGATACAGAATATGGGTATGCTGCTTGTTCCCATTGCCGTAGGAAGGATTTTCAACGCTCACACAGGAACTGCAGCTGCCGTCCGCGCCGAATACATTTTCATCAGTTTGGGATGCGTAGCGGTGATTACGGCCCTCCTTTTGAGGAGTTCCGCATCTAAACATCCTGAGCTTGGAATCGACAAAAAGAGCGGTGTATGAAATATGAACTCCTGAACTCAGTAAACTCGCCATCCGACATAAAGAATTTCAGCATTCATCAGCTCGAGCAGCTCTGTTCTGAGCTGAGGGAATATATAATAGAGTGCTGCTCGACCAACCCGGGGCATCTGGCATCAAGCCTCGGTGCCGTGGAAATCATCGTAGCGCTCCACTATGTGTTCGACACCCCCGAGGACAAGCTGGTCTTTGACGTGGGACATCAAGCATACGCGCACAAGATACTCACCGGCAGGCGGGAAGCATTCAAGACCCTGCGCACATCCGGAGGCATAAGCGGCTTCCCCAACAGGGCGGAAAGTGAGTACGACTGCTTCGGCGTGGGACATTCTTCAACGTCCATTTCTGCAGCCCTGGGATTCGCGGAAGCCGCAAGGATGCAGGGACTCAGCAGGAAGGCGGTTGCCATCATTGGAGACGGAGCAATGACAGGAGGCCTGGCTTTCGAAGGGCTGAACAATGCCGGAGCGAGCCGCGCCGATCTGCTCACCATACTCAACGACAACAACCAGTCCATCGACAACAATATCGGAGCAATGCACGAATACCTGCTCAAAATCACCACCAGCAGTTCGTACAACAGGCTCAAGAACCGAATATGGGACCTTTTGGGCGAGGGAGAATTCAGGTATTTCATCCAGAGATGGGTGCGCAGCCTCAAATCCTGGTTCGTGAAGAAATCCGGCGGTGACTTTTTTGAATCCCTGGGTCTGAGATACTTCGGGCCGGTGGACGGAAACAACATAGGCGAGCTGGTTTCCACTCTCAAACGGATAAAGGATATGCCGGGTCCGCGCATACTCCATTGCAAGACGATCAAAGGCAAGGGATACAGCTATGCGGAGTCGGATCCCGTGACCTGGCACGCACCGGGCAAGTTCGATCCCGCAAGCGGAGAAAGGCAGATTTCAAACCACGACAGCGACCGATATCAGGACGTGTTCGGACAAGTGCTGCTGGAACTGGCAAAGGCCGATGCCAAGGTGGTGGGCGTTACTCCTGCAATGGCCAAAGGCTGCGGAATGAACCTTCTTGCCGCCGAGCTGCCGGGACAGTTCTTTGACGTGGGCATAGAGGAAGAGCACGCTGTGACCTTCTCCGCAGGTCTTGCCGCCGGAGGAATGAAGCCTTTCTGCAACATATATTCGGCTTTTTCCCAAAGGGCTTACGACCAAATCATTCACGACGTGGCCCTCCAGTCCCTTCCCGTAGTGCTCTGCTTTGACAGGGCCGGACTTGTCGGAGAAGACGGATCCACACACAACGGTGTCTTTGATATTGCCGCATACAGGAACATACCCGGGACCATCATAGCCTCTCCAAAGGACGAGTTGGAGCTCAAGCAGCTGATGTATACCGCTTACAAACATCAGACGGGTCCCTTCATAATAAGGTATCCTCGCGGAATGGGCAAGGGCGTCGATTGGAAATCCGCCGCATTCTGCGAGTTGGAAACAGGCAAGGCGGAATGTCTTCTCGCAGGAAGCTCGGTTGCCGTTGTGTGCACAGGACCTGTGGTGTATGAAGCCCTTGAAGCTGCAAAAGACTTTGAAGGGAAAGTCGGAGTTTACAATTTCCGTTTCGTGAAACCCCTGGACTACGCTATTCTGGACAGGATCGCATCACGCTACAGCTGCATACTCAGCGTGGAGGACGGATGCCTCAAGGGAGGTCTGTATGGGGCGATTTGCGAATACGTGATGGAGAAGGGGCTGAATTGTGCCGTGCAGGGCATAGGCGTGCCGGATAAATTTATAAAACATGCACGGCAGGCGGACCAATTAGCTCAATGCGGCATCGACAGAAAAGGAATCAAAGAAAAATTGGAAAATATTTTCGAGAATTGTTTGCAGAATAATAAATAATTCCTATCTTTGCAGTCCCTAAATGAAGGGTCTTTGAAATATTAACGTTGCCGATGTAGCTCAGTTGGCGAGAGCGCGTGATTTGTAATCTCGAGGTCGTGGGTTCGACTCCCTCCATCGGCTCATCAGCAAAAAAAGGGCAAGTACCAGAGTGGCCAAATGGGGCAGACTGTAAATCTGCTGGTTTTTACCTTCGGTGGTTCGAATCCATCCTTGCCCACCACACTGCGGAAGAAGTAATGCTTCCATAAAAGCGGGGTTCGTATAATGGCTATTATGCCAGCCTTCCAAGCTGGAAATGGGAGTTCGATTCTCCTACCCCGCTCAAGAATTGCCGATGTAGCTCAGGGGTAGAGCGCATCCTTGGTAAGGATGAGGTCATGAGTTCAATTCCCATCATCGGCTCTAAATGCCGGTTTAACAAGCCGGCTTGTTTTTGCAACAACTTTTATACGTAATATTATGGCAAAAGAAGTTTTTAAGAGGGATAAACCTCATGTTAACATTGGTACAATTGGCCATGTTGACCACGGTAAGACCACACTTACCGCTGCCATTACCAAGGTATTGGCAGAGAAAGGCTTCAGCGAAGCTAAGTCTTTCGACCAGATCGACAACGCTCCAGAGGAGAAGGAGCGTGGTATCACCATCAACTCTTCACACGTTGAGTATCAGACCGCAAATCGTCACTATGCGCATGTCGATTGCCCGGGCCACGCCGACTACGTGAAGAACATGGTTACCGGTGCCGCTCAGATGGACGGTGCAATCCTCGTGGTTGCCGCTACTGACGGTCCTATGCCTCAGACCAACGAGCACGTGCTTCTCGCAAAGCAGGTTAACGTGCCTAAGATGGTCGTTTTCCTCAACAAGGTTGACCTCGTAGAGGATGAGGAAATGCTTGACCTCGTTGAGATGGAGGTTCGTGAGCTCCTCAGCAAGTATGATTTCGATGGCGACAACGCTCCTATCATCCGCGGTTCAGCACTTGGTGCCCTCAACGGAGAGCCTAAGTGGATGGACAAGGTTATGGAACTTATGGATGCTGTTGACTCATACATTCCGCTCCCGGTTCGTGAGAACGAGAAGCCATTCCTTATGCCTATCGAGGACATCTTCTCCATCACCGGTCGTGGTACCGTTGTTACTGGTCGTATCGAGACCGGTACCATCCACGTCAACGATGCTGCCGAGATCGTAGGTTTCAGCGACAAGCCAAAGAGCACTGTTGTTACCGGTGTCGAGATGTTCCGCAAGCTCCTCGATCAGGGAGAGGCTGGAGATAACGTAGGTCTTCTCCTCCGCGGTATCGACAAGAAGGAAGTAAAGCGTGGCGAGGTTATCGCAAAACCTGGCTCCATCACTCCACACAAGCACTTCCTCGGACAGATCTATGTCCTCAAGAAGGAAGAGGGTGGTCGTCACACTCCATTCCACAACAAGTATCGTCCTCAGTTCTTCATCCGTACCCTCGACGTTACCGGTGAGATTACACTCCCGGAGGGCGTAGAAATGGTAATGCCTGGAGATAACGTTGAGATCGACGTAATGCTCATCACTCCTGTGGCTCTTAACGAGAACCTCCGTTTCGCTATCCGTGAAGGTGGCCGTACCGTAGGTGCAGGACAGGTTACTAAGATTCTCGACTAATATTGAGACATCCCATAGGCCGGAGCTTAGGCCCCGGCCTTAATACAGGGGAATAGAACAAGGGTAGTTCAGCGGTCTCCAAAACCGTCGATGTGGGTTCGAATCCTGCTTCCCCTGCAAAATATCAAAGGTTACGATTTGGTAATTGTTTAACAGATGCCGCATCTCTGCTTCCACCCGCGGCTTCCATTAAATGTAAAGATGAGAAAGTTTATCAATTACTGCAAAGAGTCTTTCGTAGAGCTGACCAAGAAGACGACTTGGCCAAGCTGGCAGAAACTTCAGAGTTCAGCCATCCTGGTCATTGTTACGACTATCATTCTGGCCGCTCTGCTTTGGGTTATAGACTTTGCTTTCCAATCTCTGATGACTGGAGTATATACACTGTAATTTTTCGGTGGCTATGGGCGAAATGAAATGGTATGTTCTGCGCACAGCAGGAAGCAAGGAAAAGAAAGCAAAGGAATATCTCGAGAAAGAGATTGAGAAAAGCGGTCTCCAGGATCAGGTAGCACAGGTTCTAGTTCCTGTAAAAAAGGAAATTGTAACCAAGAACGGCAAGAGAAAGGCAGTTGACAAATTGCTTTTCCCTGGCTATGTGCTTATACAGGCTGAGCTCAGCGCAAAGCTC
This sequence comes from uncultured Bacteroidales bacterium, assembly GCA_945939695.1. GTDB lineage: Bacteria > Bacteroidota > Bacteroidia > Bacteroidales > UBA932 > Cryptobacteroides. The sequence goes on along the minus strand of CAMEWE010000004.1, from coordinate 94,020 downwards.
GAGAACATCATCCGTAATCTGGTTCCGGGAATGTCCGGCTTCCTTACCGAGAAAAGAACGACCAATGGCGCCCAGTTCGAGAGAGTGCCGGTACCTATTCGTGACGAAGAGGTGCAGCGCATACTCGGCGTGCAGGACGAAAATGCAGACAATGCAGCAGAGACTCTTGTAAATTACTCCATCGGAGAGTCCGTCCGCATTACCGACGGTCCGTTCAGCGGATTTGACGGCATAGTGGACGAGATACTCGAAGACAGAAGCAAGATGAAAGTCATAGTCGAGATCTTCGGAAGGAAGACTCAGGTAGAACTCAGCTTTACTCAAGTAACAAAAGCATAACTTAGTTTATTATGGCAAAAGAAGTTACCGGATTCATTAAGCTCCAAATCAAAGGTGGAGCAGCAAATCCAGCACCTCCGGTAGGACCGGCACTCGGTTCCAAAGGCTTGAACATTATGGACTTCTGCAAGGCTTTCAATGCAGCCACGCAGGGTCAGGCTGGCAAGATTCTGCCAGTTGTCATCACTGTTTACAACGACAAGTCATTTACCTTCGAGGTAAAGCAGCCACCTGTAGCCGTTTCGCTCAAGGAAGCTGCAAAAATCACTACAGCATCCGGCGAGCCTAACCGCAAGAAGGTCGCAAGCATTACCTGGGACCAGGTAAAGACCATTGCTGAAGGCAAGATGCCGGACCTCAACTGCTTCACCCTCGCATCAGCTATGCGTATGGTGGCAGGAACAGCAAGAAGTATGGGTATCACCGTGACCGGTGAATTCCCTGAGAATCTTTAAAATCTACACGCAATATGAGCAAGTTGACAAAAAATCAGAAAGCAGTAGCAGAGAAGTTCGATTCTCACAAACTGTATCCGCTCGCCGAGGCGTGCCAGGTTGTAAAGGACATCACATACACCAAATTCGACGCAACGGTAGAGCTTTCAGCCAACCTTGGTGTTGACCCTCGCAAGGCCAACCAGATGATTCGTGGCGTGGTTACCCTTCCTCACGGAACCGGTAAGGTTGTCAGGGTACTCGTACTCTGCACTCCTGACAAGGAAACCGAGGCAAAGGAAGCCGGCGCTGACTACGTTGGACTCGAGGAGTACATCGAGAAGATCAAGTCAGGTTGGACAGACGTTGACGTCATCATCTGTACCCCTTCCGTAATGGCAAAGGTGGGTGCTCTCGGTAAGATCCTCGGACCACGCGGACTTATGCCGAACCCTAAGACCGGCACCGTGACTATGGAGGTTGGAGCTGCCGTCAAGGCTTCCAAGGGTGGTAAGATTGACTTCAAGGTGGACAAGACCGGTATTATCCACACCGGTATCGGTAAGGTATCCTTCAGCGCTCAGCAGATTTACGAGAACGCTGCAGAGGTGCTCAACGCCATCTCCAAGCTGAAGCCACAGGCCCTCAAGGGTACTTACATGAAGAGCGCAGCTCTCTGCTCTACTATGAGCCCAGGTATTAAAGTTGATCTCAAGGCATTCCTCAACAGTGCTGAGTAAAAATTCAATATTATGAAAAAGGAACTTAAAGGTCAGATTATTGAAAGCATCTCAGCGCAGCTCAAGCAGTATCCTAACTTCTACATCACGGATATTGCCGGCCTGAATGCTGGACAGACAAGCAGACTCCGTCGCGAGTGCTTCAAGGAAGGCGTGCTGCTTACCGTTGTCAAGAACACCCTCTTCGCACACGTTCTCAAAGAGCTTGAGAATGAGGAGGTAAAGAGCCTCTCTGAGACTCTCGTAGGCAATACCGCCATTATGTATACCAACACCCCTGCAGCCCCTGCAAAGCTCATCCAGAAACTCCAGAGGGAAGGATTTGCCAAGCCGGTTGTAAAGGGAGCTTTCGTTCAGGATTGCGTGTTCATCGGTGAGGACAAGCTCGCCCAGCTCGCAGCAATCAAGACGAGGGAAGAACTCATCGGAGACATCATCTCTCTCCTCCAGAGCCCTATGCGCAATATCGTATCAGCTCTTGAGAATGCATCCGAGGGCAAAGGCGAAGACGAAAAGATCGGATCCGCCAAGCCAGCTGAGCCGGCAGCAGAACCGGAAGCCGCAGCTGAGCCGGCAGCAGAAGCTCCAGCAGCAGAGTAATTCAAGATTATATTAACAATTAAATAATAAACAATTATGGCAGATATTAAAGCCCTCGCAGAAGAGTTGGTAAACCTTTCTGTAAAAGATGTTCAGGAACTCGCAAAGGTTCTCAAGGAAGAGTATGGTATTGAGCCTGCAGCAGCAGCTGTAGTAGTATCAGCTGACGCCGGTGCAGGTGCAGCAGCTCAGGCAGAGCAGACTGAGTTCGACGTTATCCTCAAGTCAGCCGGCCAGGGTAAGCTCAATGTCATCAAGGTTGTCAAGGCTGAGCTCGGTCTCGGACTGAAGGAAGCTAAGGACCTCGTTGACGGTGCTCCTGCTACACTCAAAGAGAAAATTTCCAAGGCAGACGCCGAGGCTCTCAAGGCAGCCCTTGAGGACGCAGGCGCTGAGGTTGAGATTAAATAAATCAACCTCTCCCTGCTATGGGAGGACAAACAGGTTTAGAGCCGGGGATAATAGGCTCTAAACCTTTTTTCCGTATTTAAGTTTTTCTCTATTTCCAAGGCAGAATATGTCAAAAAAGACCATCAACAAGCGTATCAACTTTGCAACATCCAATATCCTGGAGTACCCGGATCTTCTGGAGGTGCAGCTGAAGTCCTTCAAGGATTTCTTCCAGCTGGAAACCACCCCGGAGAACAGGAAGAATGAAGGACTGTACCAGGTCTTCCAGGAAATATTCCCGATTGAGGATACGAGGAACAGCTACAGGCTGGAGTTCATCGATTACTTTATCGATCCGCCTCAGTATTCCATCGAGGAGTGTCTTGACAGAGGCTTGACATACAACGTCCCTCTGAAGGCAAAGCTCCGCCTTTCCTGCACGGATCAAGAGCACGAGGGTTTCGAAACGAGGGTTCAGGACGTATATCTGGGCAATATCCCGTATATGACTCCTGCCGGCACTTTCGTAATCAACGGATCCGAGCGAATAATTGTCTCACAGCTTCACAGGTCTCCAGGCGTTTTCTTCGACCAGAGCATGCACGCAAACGGCACCAAGCTCTATTCCGCCAGGATTATCCCGTTCAAGGGTTCCTGGATCGAGTTTGCCACCGACATCAACAACGTGATGTATGCGTACATTGACCGTAAGAAGAAGCTTCCTGTAACCACTCTGCTGAGAGCTATCGGATACAACTCCGACAAAGATATCATTGACATCTTCGACCTCGCCGATGAAATCAACGTCAATCTCGAGGAACTTCAGGCAAACAAGGGCCGCAAGCTCGCCAACAACGTGCTCAGGACCAAGTTTGAAGACTTCATCGATGAGGATACTGGAGAAGTGACCCCTGTCGAGCGCATTGAAATCATCGTCAAGAGAGGTGAAATTCTCGATGACGACACCATCGATGCAATACTCCAGGCAGATGAGAAAACAATCCTTCTCCAGAAGGATGAGGCAAACTCAAACGAGTATGCCATCATTTTCAACACCCTTCAGAAGGACCCGACAAATACAGAGATAGAGGCAGTCAACTACATCTACAAACAGCTCAGAAACTCGGAACCGCCTGATGAGAGCACTGCAAGGGATGTTATCGACAAGCTCTTCTTCTCCGAAAAGAGATATGACCTTGGCAACGTCGGCCGCTACCGTCTGAACAAGAAGCTCAATCTTGCGATTGATCCTCAGACGCGCGTGCTGACCAACACTGATATCATCGAGATCATCAAGTATCTCATCGAACTCATCAACTCCAAGGCTACGGTCGATGATATCGACCATCTTTCCAACCGTCGCGTACGCACTGTCGGTGAGCAGCTCGCCAATCAGTTCAGCGTCGGTTTGAGCCGTATGGCCCGCACCATCAGGGAAAGGATGAACGTCCGCGACAGCGAGCAGTTCAACCCTATCGACCTGATCAATGCGAAGACGCTCTCTTCCGTGATCAATTCATTCTTCGGAACGAGCCAGCTTTCGCAGTTCATGGACCAGACCAACCCTCTCGCAGAAATCACCCACAAGAGGCGTCTTTCAGCCCTCGGTCCGGGAGGTTTGAGCAGGGACAGGGCAGGATTCGAGGTTCGAGACGTGCACTACACCCATTACGGACGCCTCTGCCCTATCGAGTCTCCGGAAGGTCCTAACATCGGACTTATTTCATCCCTTTGCGTATATGCACGCATAGATGACCTCGGTTTCATCGAGACCCCTTATCGCGACGTGAAGAACGGCAAGGTGGATCTCAGCGATGCCGGATGCCATTATATGAGCGCCGAGGAGGAAGAGAACAAGCTCGTTTCCCTCGCAAACGTGAAGATGGACAAGGATGGCAACATACTCGAAGACCGCATCCAGTGCCGTCTCGAGGCAGACTTCCCTGTCGTTACCAAGGAACAGGTGGATTATATGGACGTAGCTCCTAACCAGATGGCTTCAGTGGCTGCTTCCTGCATTCCTTTCCTTGAGCACGACGATGCCCACCGTGCATTGATGGGCGCGAACATGATGCGTCAGGCCGTTCCTCTCCTGAGGCCGGAGTCCCCTATCGTGGGCACCGGACTTGAGGAAAGAGCCTGCATCGACTCGCGTACCCAGGTGATCGCAGAGCGCGCCGGTGAAGTAACCTATGTCGATGCTAACGAGATCCGTGTCAAGTACGACCAAAGCGAAGATGAGAGGTTCGTAAGCTTCTCCCCTGAGGAGACCACATACAAGCTTCCTATCTACCGCAGAACCAACCAGAGCACGACCATCACCCTCAAGCCTATAGTCAGAAAGGGCGAAAGGATTGAAGCAGGTCAGGTGCTTACCGAAGGCTACGCCACCCAGAACGGAGAGCTCGCACTCGGAAGGAACCTCAAGGTTGCGTTCATGCCTTGGAAGGGCTACAACTATGAGGATGCCATCGTGCTCTCTGAGGAGATGGTCAAGTGGGACGTACTCACCTCCGTTCACGTAGACGAGTACCTTACGGAAGTACGCGACACCAAGAGAGGTATGGAGGAACTCACTTCCGACATCCCTAACGTGAGCGAAGATGCCACCAAGAACCTGGGAGAGGACGGTATTGTTCGTGTCGGCGCAAGAATTGAGCCGGGCGACATTATGATAGGTAAGATCACCCCTAAGGGCGAGAGCGACCCGTCCCCTGAGGAGAAACTTCTCAAGGCCATCTTCGGCGACAAGGCCGGTGACGTGAAGGATGCTTCCCTGAAGGCAAATCCTTCCCTCAGCGGTACCGTCATCAAGACTGCCCTCTACACCAAGCTTGCCAAGGAAGGCAGCAAAAGAGGCGCAGCCAAGGCAGAGCAGAAGACCAGACTCGACATGCGTCAGGCAGATTACGAGCGCAAGGCCGAGAGGCTCTACTCCGACTTCATCCAGAAGCTGATAATCCTCACCAAGAACAAGAAGAGCGCCGGCATCACCGACCTCTACGGAGTCGAGATTCTCGAGAAGGACAAGAAGATTACACCTGAACTTCTCAAGAGCATCGACTATACCAATATCAACTCCAACAAATGGACCACGGAGAAAGAGGCTAACACCCTCATCCGCGAGCTCATCAACAACTATTGCATCGCCCTCAAGAGCGAGCAGGCAATCTGCAAGCGCGAGATGGACAAGATCAAGGTTGGCGACGAGCTTCCTAACGGAGTAATGCAGATAGCCAAGGTGTACATTGCGAAGAAGCGCAAGATCACTGTCGGCGACAAGATGGCAGGACGCCACGGCAACAAGGGTATTGTGGCAAAGATAGTGCGTCAGGAAGACATGCCGTTCCTTGAGGACGGATCTCCTGTGGATATCGTGCTCAACCCCCTCGGCGTGCCTTCACGTATGAACCTCGGCCAGATCTACGAGACAGTACTCGGATGGGCCGGTGAGAAACTGGGTGTGAAATTCAGTACCCCTATCTTCGACGGTGCAAGCATAGATGAGATTTGCGACTATACCGAGAAGGCAGGTGTTCCGAAGTTCGGTAAGACCAGACTCCGTGACGGCGGCACCGGAGATTATTTCGACCAGCCTGCGACCGTGGGTGTGATCTATATGATCAAGCTCGGCCATATGGTTGACGATAAGATGCACGCACGTTCCATCGGTCCTTACTCTCTCATCACCCAGCAGCCTCTCGGAGGTAAGTCTCAGTTCGGTGGTCAGAGATTCGGAGAAATGGAAGTCTGGGCCCTCGAGGCATTCGGTGCTGCAAACGCACTCCAGGAAATCCTTACTGTCAAGTCTGACGATGTTGTCGGCAGGGCAAAGACCTACGAGGCCATAGTGAAGGGCGACCCTATTCCGCCTGCAGGAATTCCGGAATCACTCAACGTGCTTCTCCACGAACTCCGCGGACTGGGTCTCAAGGTTACATTGGAATAATTGTTTGAACGTATAGTATAATATGCCTGCTTTCAATAATAAAGACAATAAGATCAAGAGCAATTTCCAGACTATAAGCATTGCTCTCGCGTCTCCGGAGGACATCACCGCGCGTTCGTGCGGCGAGGTCCTCAAGCCGGAAACCGTCAACTACAGGACATACAAGCCTGAAAGGGAAGGTCTGTTCTGCGAGATGATTTTCGGACCTACGAAGGACTACGAGTGCTATTGCGGAAAGTACAAGAGAATACGCTATCGCGGTATCACCTGCGACAGGTGCAAGGTCGAGGTAACCGAGAAGAAGGTTCGCCGCGAGAGGATGGGCCACATCGAGCTCACCGTACCTGTTGCGCATATCTGGTACTTCAAGTCCGCTCCGAACAAGATTTCCGCTTTGCTCGGACTGCCGGCAAAGAAGCTGGAGTCCGTGATTTACTACGAGAAATACATCGTGGTAAAGCCTGGTGCCAGCGAGCTCGAAAAGATGGCTCTCCTCTCTGAGGATGAGTATCTCGACGCTCTCGCACGCATTCCTGGCAACCAGAACCTTCCAAACTCCGACCCTGACAAGTTCATCGCCAAGATGGGCGCCGAGGGCATCTACGACCTCCTCAAGGAGATTGACGTAGAGGAACTTGGAAAGGAACTCCGCCAGAGGATGCTCACCGAGACTTCCCAGCAGCGCAAGGCTGACATTCTCAAGAGGCTTCAGGTAGTCAAGTGGTTCCAGGAGTCTAAGGGCATCAACCGCCCTGAATGGATGATTATGAAGGTCATCCCTGTGATTCCGCCTGACCTCCGCCCTCTCGTTCCTCTCGACGGCGGCCGTTTTGCCACCTCTGACCTCAACGATCTTTACCGCAGGGTCATCATCCGCAACAACCGTCTCAAGAGACTCATAGAGATAAAAGCTCCGGAAGTCATACTCCGCAACGAGAAACGTATGCTCCAGGAAGCTGTAGATTCACTCTTCGACAACTCGAAGAAGTCTTCAGCAGTCAAGAGCGAGTCCAACAGGGCGCTCAAATCCCTCTCCGACTCCCTCAAGGGCAAGCAGGGCCGCTTCCGTCAGAACCTCCTCGGTAAGCGTGTCGACTACTCTGCACGTTCAGTTATCGTTGTAGGTCCAGAGCTCAATATGCACGAGTGCGGTCTTCCTAAGTTTATGGCAGCCGAACTTTACAAGCCATTCATTATCCGCAAGCTCATCGAGCGCGGTATTGTGAAGACCGTGAAGTCAGCCAAGAAGATCGTTGACCGCAAGGATCCGGTAATTTGGGACATACTCGAGAACGTGATGAAGGGTCATCCAGTGCTCCTCAACCGTGCACCTACCCTCCACCGACTCGGTATCCAGGCCTTCCAGCCTAGGATGATTGAAGGAAAGGCCATCCAGCTCCACCCTCTCGCCTGTACGGCTTTCAACGCCGACTTCGATGGTGACCAGATGGCTGTCCACCTCCCTCTCGGCAATGCAGCCATAATGGAAGCACAGCTCCTTATGCTCGGTTCCCACAACATCTTGAACCCTGCCAACGGAGCCCCTATCACCGTGCCTTCCCAGGATATGGTGCTCGGTCTGTACTACATCACAAAGATCCGTCCTGGCGCCAAGGGAGAGAAGAAGTGCTTCTATTCTCCTGAGGAAGTGATTGTTGCATATAACGAGAAAGCAATCGAAATGCACGCCCTCATCAAGGTCAGACTTCCTAAGGACAAGCTGGACCCGTCAAAGGGCACCGAGATTGTGGAGACGACCGCCGGACGCATCATCGTGAACCAGTACGTTCCTGAAGAGGTTCCTTATGTGAACGAGCTTCTCGGAAAGAAGGCTTTGAGAAAGATCATCACCGAGGTCATCAAGCACACCGGTGTGACCCGTACCGCCAAGTTCCTTGACGATATCAAGAACCTCGGTTACGATCAGGCGTTCCGTGCCGGTATTTCATTCAACCTGGGCGACGTGCTCGTTCCGTCTGAGAAGACAACCCTCGTGGAGGATGCATACAAGCAGGTTGCAGCGATACGCGACGATTTCGAGAACGGTTTCATCACCAACAACGAGCGCTACAACAAGGTCATCGACCTCTGGTCTGCAGTGGACAACAAGCTCACCAAGATCGTGACCAAGCAGATATCCGAAGACCAGCAGGGCTTCAACCCTGTATATATGATGCTGGATTCAGGAGCCCGTGGTTCCACCACGCAGATCAAGCAGCTTTGCGGCATGCGTGGACTTATGGCCAAGCCTCAAAAGGCCGGCGCATCCGGAGCTGACATTATCGAGAACCCTATCGTCTCCAACCTTAAGGAAGGAATGACGGTGCTCGAGTACTTCATCTCCACCCACGGTGCCCGTAAGGGTCTTGCCGATACCGCCCTCAAGACTGCGGATGCAGGTTACCTGACCCGTCGTCTGGTGGACGTATCACACGACGTCATCATCACCGAAGATGATTGCGGCACGCTCAGAGGACTTATCGCAACCGCCATCAAGAACAAAGATGAGGTTGTTGAATCCCTCGGAGAGAGAATCCTCGGACGTACTTCCGTCCACGACATTTTCAACCCGCTTACCGGTGAACTCATCATCAAGGCCGGTGAAGAGATTCGTGAGGCAGAAGCCAATCTCATCGATTCACTTCCGATTGAGCAGGTGGAAATACGCTCAGTGCTCACCTGCGAGAGCCGCAAGGGTGTCTGCGCAAAGTGCTACGGACGCAATCTTGCTACCAGCAGAATGGTCGAGAAGGGTGAAGTCGTAGGCGTAATCGCCGCACAGTCCATCGGTGAGCCTGGTACCCAGCTTACCCTGCGTACCTTCCACGTCGGTGGTACCGCTTCTTCTTCAGCTGCAGACTCATCCATCGAGTCCAAGTACAACGGCGTCCTCAAGTTCGAGGAACTCCGTACAATTGACAGGATTACAGATGAAGGCACCAAGGAAGTGGTTGTAGTGAGCCGAATGACCGAACTCCGCATCATCGATGAGAATACCGGAATTACCTACTCACAGTACGATGTTCCTTATGGAGCGGTGCTCTACAAGTTCGACGGTGACAAGGTTTCCAAGGGCGACCTCATCTGTAACTGGGATGCATACAACGCTACCACTATAGTCGAGACCTCAGGTACCGTGCGCTTCGAGAATATGATTGAAGGCGTGACCTACAAGAAGGAGAGCGCCGACGAGTATTCAGCCAGCACCGACAAGGTCATCATCGAGTCTAAGGACAAGACCAAGACCCCTACGATGCACATCGTGAACGAGGCCGGAGAGACCATCAAGCAGTTCAACCTGCCTGTTGGCGGACACCTTATGGCCGAGAACGGAGACAAGGTCAAGGTCGGTGACGTTGTAATGAAGATTCCTCGCGCAATCGGAAAGGCAAGCGATATCACCGGTGGTCTTCCACGAGTTACAGAGCTTTTCGAAGCCCGCAACCCGTCCAGCCCGGCCATCATCTCCGAGATCAACGGAGAGGTTATTATGGGCAAGGTCAAGAGAGGTAACCGTGAAATCATTGTCCAGAACAAGTACGGCGCAAAGAAGTCATACCTCGTACCTCTTACCAAGCAGATCCTCGTCCAGGAAAATGACTATGTCAAAGCCGGCACCCCGCTCTCAGACGGTGGTGTGTCCCCTAGCGACATACTCAACGTACTCGGACCGGTGAAGGCTCAGGAGTATATCGTAAACGAGGTTCAGGCCGTATACCGCCTCCAGGGTGTGAAGATCAACGACAAGCACTTCGAGATCATCGTTCGACAGATGATGCGCAAGGTGGAGATCACCAATCCGGGCGACACCGAGTTCCTCACCGAGGAAATGGTGGACAAGTGGAGATTTATGGACGTAAATGACAGTATCTACGGCAAGTACTACATACTCAACGCCGGTGCATCCCAGAAGTACCAGCAGGGCGACATCATCAGCGCACGCGAGCTGCGCAGCGAGAATGATTCACTCCAGCGTCAGGGTCTCGAGCTTATCGCTGTCAGGAACACTCAGCCTGCAACGGCCAAGCTCATACTCCAGGGTATCACCAGAGCAGCCCTCAAGACCGACAGCTTCATCTCTGCAGCCTCCTTCCAGGAGACCACCAAGGTCCTCAGCGAAGCAGCTATCAGAGGTCGCGTCGACCACCTCGAAGGACTCAAGGAGAACGTTATCTGCGGACATCTCATCCCTGCAGGTACAGGTCTCAAGGATTATCAGGACATCATCGTCGGCCGCAAGGACGAACAGATGACTGTAGACCTCAACGACCTGTAGGCCAAAGATACATATTCAAGAGAGGACGCCCCACGGGACGTCCTCTTTTTATATGCCGGCTACGGAGTCGCCGTTTATTATTTTCGTGTTCAGTTCTATCCGGGTAATTGCGGCCTGTGGGTTCTCAATTTGTTCAAAGAGCACCTTGACGGCGAACCTGCCCATCTCCGAGGTAGGCTGAGCGACCCTTGTAATAGGTGGCTGCATATATCCCAAACTCATATTGTCATCGAAGGAAATGAGCGAGATGTCCTTTCCTATTTCAAGATTACCCTCGCGCAGAGCTTTCATCACACCAAGCACTATGGTATAGCTAAGGGCAAAAATTGCGCTTGGACGCTTGGAAGAATCTCCAAGGATAAGTTTAGTCTCGAAATACCCGTTCTGCTCTGAAAACGAATCCCCTACTACCGATATCATTTCTTCCAGTCCAGCATCAGTCATCGCCTTCTTATAGCCCTCAACCCTTCTGCTGTTCGGGACAGAATCAATGTCACCTTGGATGCATACAATGTTTCTGTGGCCATTGCCGATAAGGAAACGTGTGGCGTCAACAGCACCGTTGAAATTGTTTGAACTGATGTAAGATATATTTGTATCGATGAAGAATCTGTCGATGAGAACGACGGGAGCCATATCTCTGTTGATGCTGTAAAAGAGATTGGGATTGCAGCCGCAAGGTGCTGCAATCACTCCTTCCACATTCCTTGTCATCAGGGATGAGAGGCAAGCCTCCTGATCGGCCTCATTTTCGTCAGTAACGGTGATGATAGCTGTATATCCCCTTTGTCTTACTTCACTGACTATGGTTCCTGCAAGTTCTGCAAAGAAAGGATTTGTCACCGACGGAAGAAGTACCCCAATGATTTTTGTATTATTTTGCCTTAGAATCTGAGCATTGGACTTGATGATATAATTGCAGCGCCTAGCCTCTGCGACTATGAGGTCCGTTGCCTCCTGAGAAATACGATAATCAACAGATTTCCCATTCAATACACGAGAAATCGTAGTCAAAGAATAGCCTGTTCTCTTGGCTATTTCTGATAACGTCGTTTTCATCCTGTCAATAATTTTGTTTGCACAAATATACTGATTTTTGAGTTACGCTCATCTCCACTGAAAATGCCCCTTAGGGTATCTGAGAGGCATTGTTTCAAATCGTACCCCATTTTGTACCCCATTGTTTGGGGAGATTTCGATACTGTTTCAAAAAGTGTGTCTGAGCTGAGATAAAAAAGAAAGTCTACGGATTTCTTTAGATTTGTAAAAGAGAAACAACAAATACAAAAGAATCGTAGACTTATGGATTTCACAAAGGAACAACTTTCCGAGGTATTATGCAAGCATGCGGAGAGAGAAAATGGTCTCCAGGACCTGATGGAGATAATGATTGAGAGTATGATGGTAGCCGAGAGGCGTGAGTATTTGCGCGAGGACGGCCTGCCGGGCGACAAGGGAAACGGCTTCAGGATGGGCCATACATATGGTCAGGGCCGCACCCTGACATTCAGGATACCTCGTGACAGGTACGGTAATTTTCACCCACGCATCCTCGCAGTGCTGAGGAGCCAGGAGGAAGAGTGTGAGAGACTTGCAGGCACATTGTACAGCAAGGGCCTGACTCAGGAACAGGTCGGTGATGTGTTCAACGACATATACGGTGAACACTACAGCAAGGCGAGCATCTCAAGGATGCTGGAGTACTTGAGAAAGGATGTCCAGGAGTGGCTGAACCGCAGTCTGGAAGCATACTATCCAGTCCTGTTCATTGACTGCGTGCATATCAAGATTCACCGCAAGCGCAGCGTTGATACGGAAGCGTTCTATGTCCTGCTGGCCGTGAAGGAGGACAAGACGAGGGAGGTGATAGGCATCTACAACAAGCCCACGGAGAGCGCTCACGGCTGGGGCGAGATGCTCAATGACATATATGAGAGAGGCGTCGAGAGGCTTGGGCTGATATGCGCCGACGGTCTGAAAGGCTTGGAGGACGTGATTGCCGAGGTCTTCCCCAAAACGCCACTGCAGCGCTGCACGACGCATCTCAAGCGCAACATTATCAGCGATGTACGCATCGGGGACAAGCGTGAAGTGGCGGAGGATCTCAAGCAGGTGTTCCGGACCGGTGACAGGAACTACACCGTTGAGAAGGCCTGGACGGAGTGGCAGTCATTCTGCGACAAATGGGGCCGTTATTACAGGGCAATCAAGCGCAGGCGTGACGACTGCTCCTACAAGCTGTACTTCACATACCTGAACTATGACCATCGCATCCAGGCCATGATCTACACGACAAACTGGATAGAGAGGCTCCAGAAGGACTTCCGACGGGTCACCAGGATGCGGGGCGCGATGCCTAACGAAGAATCTGTCCTTCTGCTGATGGGAAAGACGGCCATGGATAAGAAATCGTACCTGCGGCAGGTGCCTAGAATTGATCTGGATGAAACGCTGTTCCCTCCAGAGAAGGCGGCACCGCAGCCGGAATATACGACCTCCGGCTGCTACGATCCGAAGCTGCGCGAGCTCGCTGAAATGGCTCGCTCCGCTTCGGCCGTTGCCGAAGATGACAAACCAAAAGAAAACTGATTATATTTGCATATCTAAAGAGTCCGAGGGACCGGCTCCGGACACACTCGATGAAACACTACCGAGATTTCGGACTTGAGTGAATTTGGTGTCCATATTCAATCGGTTGAAATTGAAAATGAAATAACCGCCTCCAAATGGAAGCGGTTACAATTATATGTTATTTTTTCTACGAAAATTCTACGAAAACAATATTCATCAAGTTTTCGTCAAAAATGCGGGTTATTTGATTACCTCCCAGGTGCCGTCCGGATAAAGGCAATCTGTATAACGGACACTACGGTCGGAAGACATCTTCTCCCTGTAATCCACAAAGTAGTTTGGAACGGCATCGTGCAGTGCATTCTCGTTGCCGAACTTAGGATACCGGAAAGCGGCAAAACTTGTTTTTTAGCGATTACCTAGTCGTTGAAGTATGTGCAGAGGCCGTAGTAGGAGATGTAGTTGGAATAGCGCTCTTCGTAGAAGACTTTCGAGCCACTGTTGATTTTGTATGTCGCAGCTCTGTCCAGACCCTTTGTGTCGTACACGGTAGAGGCGCGGCGTTCGCCGTTATTACGGCTGCGGTAAATATGGAGTTTTGTCACACTCTGCTCTGGTTCGTAGATGGCAGATACTGTTTTGACATACTCATATTCCCTTGTCGTTTCGCTCTTGCTGACCGGATTGCTGGACGAGTTGGTGTATGGATTATTGTTTTGCGAAGAGCTTCCTGGAGTATATGCGCTTTGCCCGGCCTGGCCGGTGGCACCAGTGTCCAGAAGCCCGGAATCCATGATTTCATTGGCCGCGAGCAAGGTGTAAGCTATGCCTTCCGCTATGCCGTTCATGAGCGCCGCACCGACATTTGATTTTTTGGCATAAGTCCCGGCATCATATAATGCACACATGTACTGTGCCGGGGAATAACCTTTGTCTGCGAGTGCCTCAAAGGCCGGAAATGCCTTTGATTCCCCGCGGCTTTCAAAAACCGAGAGATTGTTTATGCCCTTATACATCTGCCTCATGTCATAGACAAATTCACTTGGCAGATATCCGGCTTCCATTGAACGTTTATAGAGTTCCATCGCGGCCCGCTTGTCTCCGCTTTCTTCATACACTCCGGCCAGCGCATACATGGATGGCGTGTGACCGAGAGAGCAGTTCTTGTCCAGCAGTTTCTCCGCCCCGTCATAGTCGTGTTTGAAAATCAAGCGCAAGGCCTCGTAGTAATCTGTCCGGATTCCTTCCGGGACATCGTTCGTCCTATTGTAGGATACGGCATAGATTCTTTCGTAGTTTCTCTCTTTGACCCACGGGTAGGTCAACTCGGGGTCGTCATAATTCAGCGCATAATAGTAACAAGCCTTATCTATGTCAACAGGAGTTCCTATGCCTGTCAGAAAGCATGTCGCTATTATGCCATTGAATATAGGCATGGCGGCATAGGCTTTACAGTACAATTCGAAGGCTTTCGCCTCGTTTTCTTCTACTCCGTCACCTTTCAGGTAGGCGTTTGCAAGATCGAGGGTAAGGCTCACCCTGTCAGAGAGCGGAAGCTGTGACTCTGACGGCTTATTCAATGCGTCTTCAATTATTTTTGCACCCCGGACCTTGATGGAGTCCGGATTGCAGTCGGCCATCATAAAGCGGCCGTAAAGCGCGGAACAAAACACTTCCCAGGAAGGCTCTCGGGTACATGCCTGCTCATAAGCTTCTGTAATACGCTCCAGTCTTCTCTGGCTGAATTTGGAGGATCCTATGGCATTATAATACCGGTACATGAAAGTGTGCACCGCCGCAGGATACTCGCTTATGATTTCATCTATGTTTATTACGATAGGTTTGTCAAAATCCTGGGCATTCGCATGGATGGGCATGAGCACAGAAGCGATGATGACTGATAGGACAGAAGCGATGACGGCAGATATTGCTTTGCGGTATTTCATAAGTGTTTTTTTATGTAAGTGTTGTAAAGGTACATAAATATTTTGAGTTTTTAAGGGCATCAAGGATAACTTCCCTAGTTTTCTGGGTAGTTTTCTGGGTAGTATCATCTTTTCTCAAATCACCTTCAAGTCCGTGTAAACTCAGCCCCACTGTCGGCTCTTTCAACATATCCTATGAATGAAAACATCTTCTGAAGACCAAAATTGCGGCAGATGCTGGTGCCTCCGGCAAAGCCTGTGCTGCTGTAAGCTATGCACTTGGGCAGGGAGCTCCTATGATAGCCGCAATCTGGGGAGTATTCATCTGGAAAGAATTCCGTAGCGCCAAGAAATCCGTCTATGGACTGGTCCAACGCTACCTCACATTCGGTCATTCGAGATGATTTTATTCGGTTATTTGTAATCATCCGGTTCCGGCATTTGTAAAGAATGCCGCCAACTCCTTTATACCAGCTGAAAGAAGAGGACTAAAGCTTCACAAAATCCTTGACATTCTGAGCTGAGATGACTTCGTCCCCGAGGATGAGGAGGCGGTCCACCACATTGTCAAGTTCGCGTATATTCCCCGGCCAGGAGCGCTGCATAAGCAGTTCCACCGCCTCCTTGGAGAACGAACGCGAGCTGTTCTGGTCATTATATTTCTTGAGGAAGAAATCGATCAGCAGAGGAATATCATCCTTGCGCTCATCCAGAGAAGGGACACGTATAGGAATTACGCTCAGACGATGGTAGAGGTCCTCGCGGAAGTTGCCCTTCTCTATTTCCTGCTCAAGGTTCTTGTTGGTCGCGGCTATCACACGGACATCCACCTCGATATCCTTGTCGGAACCGACCCGTGAGAGTTTCCTTTCCTGAAGCACGCGCAGCACCTTGGCCTGGGCTGCAAGGCTCATATCTCCGATTTCATCAAGGAAAAGCGTACCTCCGTCTGCCTGTTCAAATTTACCCTTATGCTGCTTGATTGCAGAAGTGAACGATCCCTTTTCGTGACCGAAAAGCTCGCTCTCAATGAGCTCACCCGGTATTGCGGCGCAGTTCACTTCTATCATAGGCATAGCACTGCGCCTGCTGAGCTGGTGCAGATTTCTTGCCACAAGCTCCTTCCCGGATCCGTTGGGGCCCGTAATGAGCACGCGTGCATCGGTCGGCGCCACCTTTTCTATCATCTCGCGTATGCGTCTCATCGGAGCGGACTCGCCTATCATATCGGCGCCGTACACCTTCTTGCGCAGAGCCTTGTTCTGCGTAGTGAGATGCACCCGGTCGGAGGCATTCTTGATCGTAATGAGCACGCGGTTGAGATCCAGAGGCTTCTCCACGAAATCGAAGGCACCCTTCTTGATGCACTCGACGGCCGTACTGATGTCGCCGTGTCCGGAAATCATCACGATGGCGGCATCTATGCCGTTCTTGATCATCGTGTCAAGTACCTCAATTCCGTCCATATTGGGCATCTTGATGTCGCAGAAGATGACATCATACTTCTCTTTTGCAGACATATCCAAGGCCGTGGCACCGTCCTCGGCGGTATCTACGGAGTATCCTTCATCCCCAAGAATCTCTTTCAGAGAGTTCCTGATTGCCCTTTCATCATCAACTATAAGTACCTTCATAATCTGTCAATTACCCGATTTCCGCACCATTTGTCAAAGCCTCCTGAGGAGTGATGAAACGCATCTTGCCGTCATTCTGCCTTGCCATAAGTATCATTCCACGGCTCTCGATTCCCTTGATTACACGAGGCTTGAGGTTGGCGAGTATGCAGATCTGCTTGCCAACCATATCTTCCGGGCTGTAGTACTCGGCTATGCCGGACACGATAACCCTCCTGTCTATTCCGGTATCTATTTCGAGCTTGAGAAGCTTGTCCGTCTTGGGAACCCTTTCTGCAGCAAGCACGGTAGCCGTGCGTATATCCATCTTTCCGAAATCTTCGAAGCTGCACTCTTCCTTCTGAGGGCTCACCCTGGCGGCAGCCTCAGCCTTGGCTGCGGCTTCCTGCTCTGCCCTGAGAGCATCCAGTCTGGCGAGCTGTGCATCAATCTGCGCGTCCTCAATCTTGGCGAAGAGGAGCTCGGCAGCACCAAGCTTGTGACCGGCAGGAATGATGGTAGGACGGCCCAACACTTCCCAACTCAGGCATACGCACTTACCCTTGCCCGGACATTCTCCTGCAAAATCCCCTGCAGGGACGGTGTGGAGGGCTGCGCCTTCCCTGTCCGCCTTATGGTCGGTGCCTGTGCACATACATACGTCCAGCATATTGCGGAGCCTCTGGGCCGCAAACGGAGTGAACGGCTCGAATGCGATTGCAAGGTCAGCACAAATCTGGATTGAGATATTGAGTATGGTAGCAGCCCTGTCGAGGTCAGTCTTTGCGACCTTCCAAGGTTCGGTGTCAGAGATATATTTGTTTCCCAGACGCGCAATGGACATCGCATCCTTGAGCGCCTCACGGAAACGGTAGTTTTCTATGTTCTTTTCTATGGAAGCCTTGAGCTGAGGAATCTGGGCTAGCACTTCCTTGTCAATGTCGAGCAGGGAAGAGCAAGGAGGCACCTTGCCCTCGAAGTACTTGTGGGTAAGCACTACGGCACGGTTGACGAAGTTGCCGAAAATCGCCACCAACTCGCTGTTGTTGCGCTGCTGGAAGTCCTTCCAGCTGAAATCGTTATCCTTGGTCTCAGGCGCGTTTGCGGTGAGCACGTAGCGCATCACATCCTCCTTTCCCGGGAAGTCGCGCAGGTACTCGTGAGCCCATACTGCCCAACCCTTGGAGGTGGAGATCTTGTTGCCCTCCAGGTTCAGGAACTCGTTTGCCGGCACATTCTCCGGGAGTATGTACCCGTCACCATACGCCTTTAGCATGGACGGGAACACTATGCAGTGGAACACGATATTGTCCTTGCCTATGAAGTGAACGAGTTTGGTGTCTTCGGATTTCCACCATTTCTCCCAGTCATCAGGAAGCAGCTCCTGTGTGTTGGAGATATAGCCGATCGGGGCATCGAACCACACGTAGAGCACCTTTCCCTCAGCGCCTTCCACAGGCACCGGAACGCCCCAGTCGAGGTCACGGGTCACTGCGCGGGGCTGGAGCCCGCCGTCGAGCCAGCTCTTAACCTGGCCATAGACATTGCTGCGCCATTCCTTGTGACCTTCGAGTATCCACTCCCTGAGCCAAGGTTCATAATCCTGCAGAGGCAGGTACCAATGGGTGGTTTTCTTCTTTATCGGCTCCGCTCCGCTGAGCTTGCTCTTGGGATTGATGAGTTCCTCCGGGCTGAGTGTGCTTCCGCACTTCTCGCACTGGTCGCCGTATGCTCCCTCGGCTCCGCACTTGGGACAGGTGCCCACGATGTAGCGGTCGGCGAGGAAGGTCTTGGCTTCAGGGTCGTAGTACTGCTCGCTCTCGCGTGTAACGAACTTGCCTTCGTCATAGAGCTTCTTAAAGAAGGCGGATGCGTTCTTAGCGTGGATTTCGGACGAGGTGCGCCCATAGAAATCGAAATTGATGCCCAGGCCTGAGAATGAGTCCTTGATGATCTTGTTGTACTTGTCGACTATATCCTGAGGGGTGCAGCCCTGCTGCCTCGCCTTTATGGTAATAGGCACACCGTGCTCATCGGAGCCACAGATGTACAGCACGTCCTCGCCTTTAAGCCTCAGGTAGCGCACATAGATGTCGGCCGGCACATAAACGCCGGCAAGATGCCCGATATGCACCGGGCCATTGGCATAAGGTAACGCACAGGTTACCAGAGTTCTCTTATATTGCTTATCCATTGTCTTTGGTTTTTTCTCTTCCTATCTTTTGTTTTATCTTGCGTTGGGTGTTCTGGAGCATAAGCATCTGCTGCATCAGGTCCAGCTGTATGTCGTCCTTGTTCTCGGCTATCTTACGCTTGAGCTGTTCCATCCTGTCCCTGATGATGCTTTCCGCATAACACAGTATCGCCCGGGGAACCTGGGTCACGAGCCAGGAAGAGCGCGTGGTGAGCGATCTTTCGAAATCCTTTATCGTGATCATATATTTCTGAGTGGACAGGGTGGCCGTCACCTCAGCGACCTGCCTGTCGGCGGAGTCCATAAGGCATTTGAGTATCTCATCCCCGGACAGTCCCTCATCATACTTTTCAAAATATGCCGAATAGGTGGCCGCGTAAGCCTTATTTGCCATTTTCGTGCCATCGCTGTCAAGGGCGTCCCTGATAAAGTCGGCAACGGTAGGTTTCGGGGCATCTTCTCCCCCATAAAACTCGGAATCACTTTCAAACTCAAGCTCATCGCAACCATAGGTCAGCAGCAGTGAAAGAAGGTCGCGCTCGGAAGGCGCAAGGGTCCGGTTCTCCTCGGTCCACGCCTCGGAGGGGAGCTCCTCGGAAATGTTCCTGGAAAGAGGGGTCTCACTGTTGCGGGATTTGCGCTGCTGCTGAATGCGGCGGAAAAGCAGGGAGCTTTCCACACCGAACTTCAGCGCCGTATCATCCACGTAAGTGGAGCGTTTCACCGGATCGGGGATGGCGGCAATTGTGTCGGCAATGTCATTGATGAGCTGAGCCTTCTTGAGCGGATCTCCGGCAGCCTCTGAGAGCAGCAGCTCAGATTTGAAGCTAATGAAGTCGCGACTGTGGGTGCTGATGTATTCCTGCACCTGCTCCAGGGTATGGCTGCGCGCGAAGGAATCCGGGTCCTCCCCGTCCGGAAGCAGTACGATCTGCACGTCCATACCTTCCGCAAGCACCATAGGTATGCCGCGCAAGGCGGCGTGGATGCCGGCAGAATCACCGTCATACATTATGGTAACGTTGGATGTGAACTTGTGGATGAGGCGTATCTGCTCCACAGTGAGCGAGGTGCCGCAGGATGCAACGACATTGCGAATGCCGAGCTGGTGCATCATCACCATATCGATGTTGCCCTCAACCAAGATGCACCTGTCCAGACGGGAGATCTCCGATTTCGCGAAGAAAATACCTAGCAGGTTGCGGCTCTTGATGTATATTTCCGTTTCCGGGGAGTTCACGTACTTGGCAGGGTTGTCGGAGCGCAGGGTACGGCCGCTGTATGCGATTATCCTGCCGCTGAGCGAATGGATGGGGAACATCACCCTCTCGCGGAACTTGTCCTGCACGCTGCCGTCTTCCCTTTGTACGGCAAGGCCGGCACCGATAAGGTACTCGAGCTTGTAGCCGGCAGCAAGCGCACTGTCAAGCAAGGCAGTGCGGCCGGATGGAGCCCAGCCCAGGCCGAAGCGTTCCACAGTGGAATCTTCCAATCCCCTGCTGCGGAAGTACGCCTCACCGAGCGTGCGTCCCTCCTGGGTGGAGAGCTGCCCGCGGTAGAATTTCTGGGCGTACTCCATCACGAGAAGCAGGCTCTCGTTGTACTGGCGTTTGGCAATCTCCTCAGCAGACTGCTCCTCTTCTATGATCTCGATATTGTATTTCTTGGCCAGATAGCGCAGAGCCTCGGCGTAGGAGCAGTGCTCCTGCTCCATCACGAAACCTACGGCAGAGCCGGACTTACCGCAGCCGAAACACTTGTATATGCCTTTGGCTGGGGAAACGTAGAAAGAGGGAGTCTTCTCATTGTGGAAGGGACAGCAGGCGACATAGTTCGCCCCGCGACGCTTCAGCGTCACGTAATCGCCCACAACGTCGGCGATTTGCGCTGTATCCAAAATAAGGTTGACTGTCTCCTGAGGTATCATTGTTCACTTGAGTCTCGCAGGTGCGAAGGCGTTTATATTGCATTCTCACAGAGGAACTTCAGACGCACAAGACGGATTTCATTCTCGTAATAGTCAGGGCCGAGGGCTTCGATGGCCTGCTGCACATCGTCTGAAGTGGCTTCGTTGCGGAAGTAATCATAAATCTCCTCAACAATATCCTCGTCAAGATTTTCTTCTATGTAATAATCCAGATTCAATTTCATCCCGCTGGATACTATCGCCTCAATCTCTCCAAGCAGTTCCTCCATCTCCAGGCCCTTGGCTTCAGCAATGTCTTCGAGAGACATACGGCGGTCTATGCTCTGAATGATGAAAACCTTATTCGCGGATTTGTTTGGCGGAGACTTGAGTATGAAGTCATCCGGACGGATGATGTCGTTCTCCTCCACGTACTTGCGTATCAGCTTTATGAACTCTTCGCCGAATTTTTTCGCCTTGCCCTCGCCTACTCCCTGACAGTTCTTCAGTTCGTCGAAACTGATGGGATAAGCTGTGGCCATATCCTCCAGGGACGGGTCGCCAAAGATAATCCAAGGCTGCAGCTTAAGGCGTTTGGAGAGATCCTTGCGCAGGTCCTTCAGCATAGAGAGCAGAGCCGGATCTCCGGCACCGCCCCCTGCCCGGAGCGCAGCAGCTGCGGCATTTCCTTCCTCATCCTCATCTTCCTCTGGCACACCGGTAGAAAAGGTCCTGTCTTCGACCAGGGTGAGTGGCCAAGGGTTCTCCAGGAACTTGCGTCCCTCGTCGGTGACGTAAATCAGGCCATAGCTCTCGATTTCCTTGTCAAGGAGGCGGGCTATAAGTCCCTGGTGGATTACGGTGCACCAGAACTTCTCGGAATGGTTCTTCCCTGCGCCGAAGAATTCGAGCTGGTCGTGTTTGTATGACTTGATAATGGAGTTGGAAACGCCGGCGAGCACGTTTGCAAGATGGTCTATCTTGAAATGCTCCGGCAAAGATTCGATAAGCCGTATGACCAGACTCATCTCAGCCCTGCCGTCAAAAGTCTCCTTAGGATGTATGCAATTGTCGCAGCACTGGCAGTTCGCCTGGTGATACTCTTCTCCGAAGTAATTGAGCAGCAACTTTCTACGACACTGGCTAGACTCGGCGTATGCCGTGACTTCGCTCAGCAGCTGACGGCTGATTTCCTGTTCTGCCACGGGCTTGCCCTGCATGAACTTCTCGAGTTTCTGGATATCGCGGTAACTGTAGTAGGCTATGCACCTGCCCTCCATCCCGTCACGTCCGGCACGCCCGGTCTCCTGGTAATAACTTTCTATGCTCTTGGGGATATCGTAATGTATCACGAAGCGTACGTCAGGCTTGTCTATGCCCATACCGAAGGCTATGGTGGCGACGATCACGTCCACGTCCTCGGAGAGGAAACGGTCCTGATTCTCGGCCCTTGTCTTCGCATCCAGACCCGCGTGGTACGGCAGAGCCCGTACACCGTTGATTGACAGCAGCTCCGCCAGTTCCTCAACCTTCTTCCTGCTGAGGCAGTATATGATGCCGGATTTTCCGGGGTTCTGCTTTATGAAGCGTATTATGTCCTTCTCGGCATCCACCTTGTCCCTGATTTCATAGTACAGGTTTGGCCGGTTGAAGGAAGATTTGAACACCTTCGCATCAGTGATACCCAAATTCTTGAGTATGTCGCTCTGAACCTTTGGAGTGGCAGTAGCGGTAAGAGCGATGATCGGAGCCCTTCCTATCTGCTCCACCAAAGCTCTTATGCGACGGTACTCAGGTCTGAAATCGTGGCCCCATTCAGAGATGCAGTGAGCCTCGTCCACGGCGTAGAAGGAGATTTCCACTTCCTTGAGCATCTGGACGTTCTCTTCCTTGGTAAGGGATTCGGGAGCCACATACAGGAGCTTGGTTTTGCCGGCAAGCAAATCGGAACGGACCTCATCGATCTGCTGTCGGGAAAGGGAAGAATTCAGGAAATGGGCTACGCTGCCGGTGCCTGCATCAAAGCCCCTGATGAGATCAACCTGATTCTTCATCAGGGCTATCAGAGGAGATATCACGATGGCAGTGCCTTTCATCAGCAGGGCAGGCAGTTGATAGCAGAGGGATTTACCTCCGCCTGTAGGCATAAGCACGAAGGCATCCCCACCTCCGAGAAGGTGGGTAATCACTTCTTCCTGATCGCCTTTGAAGGTGTCATAGCCGAAGAACTCCTTGAGTGTCTTCCGAATCAAATCCTGATTCATATCAATCGTCCAAAGTGTGGATCGCAAGACCGGACCTGAGCTTAGGCTCAAACCAGGTTGTCTTAGGAGGCATAATCATACCGCTGTCGGCAATGTCCGTGAGCTGGCGCATAGATACAGGATACAGGGCGAAAGCGGCCTTCATCTCTCCTTCATCCACACGGCGGGAAAGCTCACCAAGTCCTCTGATGCCACCTACGAAATCTATTCTCTTATCAGTGCGCAAGTCCTTGATTCCCAAAATCTTGTCAAGAACGAGACGGGACAGGACAGTAACGTCCAGCACTTCCACAGGGTCGTTGTCTGAGAACCTTCCCTGCTTTGCGGTGAGAGAGTACCACCTTCCGGAGAGGTAGAGGGCAAAATTGTGAAGGGCGCACGGCCTGTAGATTTCCCTACCCTTTTCCTCGACCACAAAATCTTCCTCAAGAGCTTTCAGGAACTCTTCGTCGGAAAGGCCAGCAAGGTCCTTGACGACGCGATTGTAGTCTATGATCTTGAGCTGGCTTTCAGGGAAGCACACGGCCATAAAGAAGTTGTATTCCTCGTCGCCGCTGTGATTGGGGTTGGAAGCTCTCTTCTCCGCTCCCACCCGCGCCGCAGCCGCGGTACGATGGTGGCCGTCAGCCACATAAAAGGCATCTACATCCGTAGCGAAGGTGCGGGTAATAGTGTCTATGTCAGTGTCATTGTCTATCACCCAGAACTCGTGCCCGAATCCGTGCTCATCCACGAAACTGTACTCCGGCGCAGCCTTGATGGCACGCTCAACGATTCCGGTCAGCACATCGTTGTCCTTGAATGCGAAGAACACCGGCTCGATGTTGGCATTCTGGATGCGCACGTGAACCATACGGTCGTCTTCCTTGTCCTTACGGGTAAGCTCGTGCTTCTTGATCTTTCCTCCGGAGTAGTCGTCCGTATGCGCACAAAGCACCAGTCCGTACTGGGTACGTCCGTCCATGGTCTGCGAATAAACATAGTAACAAGGCTTCGGGTCCCTGACGAGCCAGCCCTTATCCCTCCACTGGCGGAAGTTCAGCACTGCCCTGTCATAGACCCTCGCATCGTGGTCCGGGAGAATCGGGTCAAAATCTATCTCAGGCTTGGTGATATGCAGCAGGGATTTTTCCCCTGCCATCGCAGCGGCCTCCTCGGAGTTGAGGACATCATAAGGAGGGGCTGCCACTTCGGTGACAATATTCTTTGGCGGACGAAGCGCCGCGAAGGGTTTTACGCGTACCATAGCAGAATCACATAAATATTTATATCCGAAGATAGACAATATTTATGTAAAATCAAAATCTGCCCTATTCCTTTTCGTCGTAGATCAGTTCCTCTTCTTCTTTGTCCTCATCCTCATCTTCATCCTCCTCATCGTCGAAGTCGTCGTCATCATCATCATCGTCATCATCGGAAACGGACTCACCCGGAAGTTTCCGACGCTCTTCAGGGAGGTCCTCAAAAGCTACATAGCCATTGTCGAACTCTGCAGGAACAGGTCCTTTGGAATCCAGGAGCTTGGGAAGTTGGGTGAGTTCCCCGCATTCGCCTTCGAGGGTGACGATTACGCTCTTCTTTGCTTCAATGTCGTAGAAATAGACAAAACTCCTGACTCCTGCCTTCACGGTGTCGGCAATGGTGACGGCATCCACGGTCCCGAAGCCGAGATCCACCAGAGCATAACGGGCAACGACAGCACCTTCCTCATCCAGAGCTTTGAAGAGAATAGGCTGATCCATAGGGAATTCAAGGTCAGAGCGCAGCTGCTTGTGGAAAGTATAAAGTGAATTCAGCGCATTCACAGCATAAACTCTGAAGAAGCCTTTGAGACCGGCCAAAGTGATTCTATATTTATATACCATACAGCTATTTTGAAAAACTAAGTTGCGAAGATACTAAATATTCACTAATTTTGGTTGTTGTGATTGCAAATGATACATACAAAAGCATCCAGGAGCCCTCTCAAGGCCTGTTCAGGGATAACGGGAGCCGCTTCATAGCGCTGGCGTACCCGGTGGACAGCGAGGAGCAGGTAAAGGAGATCGTGGCCTCGTTGAAGAAGGAATACCACGACGCGCGCCACCATTGCTACGCATACAGGATAGGTCTGGACGGGAGCAGGTGGAGAGCCAACGATGACGGCGAGCCTTCCGGTTCGGCGGGACGTCCCATACTCGGGCAGATCGATTCGGCGGGCTTGAGTGACATACTGGTCGTGGTAGTGCGCTATTTCGGGGGCATAAAGCTGGGCATTCCCGGGCTCATAAGGGCATACAAGACCTCGACCGCAGACGCGCTGGCAGCGGCAAACTTCTGCGAAAAGGTCGCCGGGGAATGGATGAAGCTGGACTTCCCTTACAGCGAACTGCCGGCAGTGATGAAACTGGCAAAGGATATGGGGCTTTCACAGCGCGGCCAGTCCTTCCTCAACGAATGTACGATGGAAGTGTTCGTGCGCCTCGCGCAAAGGGAGGATTTCTTGGAAAGATTGAGAAAAATCAATACCTTTACGCACCACTTAAAATAACTACGATATGAGCAAATTGCACGTATTCAACGCTGGGCCTTGCCTGCTTCCCCAGGTGGCCATTGACAACACGATAGAAGCCCTCAGGGACTTCAAGGGAACGGGAGTCTCCCTAATCTCCATCTCCCACCGCACCAAGGGCTGGGAAGAGACAATGGACGAGTGCCGCGCCCTCTGGAAGGAAATCCTCAACATCCCGGACACCCACGAAATCGTATTTCTCGGAGGCGGAGCAAGCCTGGAATTCCTCTATGTGGCAATGAACTACCTTGAGCACAAGGCCGGTTACCTGGACACGGGTGTATGGGCCAAAAAGGCCCTCAAAGAGGCCCAGGGGCTCGGAAACGCAATAGCCGTTGCCAGCTCCGCCGACAAGAACTATTCCTACATTCCTAAGGGCTATGTGATCCCTGAAGATCTGGATTATTTCCACATCACCACCAACAACACCATCTACGGCACGGAAATCAAAGAGGACCTGGATTGTCCTGTACCTCTGATAGCCGATATGTCGTCAGACATCCTGTCCAGAAAGGTTGACGTGAGCAAGTATGAGCTCATCTACGGCGGAGCTCAGAAGAACGCCGGCCCTGCGGGAGTAAGTTTCGCCATCATCAGGAAGGATTCCCTCGGCAAGGTCAGCAGGTACATCCCTACCATGCTCGACTACAGAGTGCATATAGACAAGGGTTCAATGTTCAATACGCCTCCGGTTTTCTCCATATTCGTGATGAATGAGACCCTCAAATGGGTGAAAAGCATAGGAGGCGTCGAGGCAATCCACGAGATGGACCTCAAGAAGGCTTCCACCCTCTACGCCGAAATCGACCGCAACAGCCTCTTCACCGGCACCGCTGCGGTAGAAGACCGTTCCATTATGAACGTATGCTTCGTTATGGCTCCGGGCCACGAGAATCTCCAGGACGAGTTCTTCGAATACTCCAAGAAATGCGGAATGGTCGGCATCAAGGGCCACCGCTCCGTCGGAGGCTTCCGAGCCTCAATCTACAACGCCTGCACCCAGGAAGACGTGGAGGCTCTCGTAAAATGCATGCAGGACTTCGAAAATGCCCACAAGTGATGAAAGTACTTCTGGCCACTCAAAAGCCTTTCGCCGCAGCAGCTGTGGCAGGCATCAGGGAAATAGTTGAAAACGCAGGTTTCGAACTCGCCGTGCTGGAGAAATATGAAGGTCAGACCGAGCTCTGCGCGGCAGTTGCGGATGCGGATGCCCTCATAGTCCGTTCGGACAAGGTTACCGCCGAGGTACTGGAAGCCGCAAGGCAGCTGAAGATAGTTGTACGCGCAGGTGCGGGCTTCGACAACCTCGACCTTCCTGCGTGCAGCGCCAGGAATGTGGTTGCGATGAACACTCCTGGTCAGAATTCCAACGCCGTAGCGGAACTCGCAATCGCGATGATGATTTTTATGGCGCGAGGACAGTTCACTCCGGCTACAGGCTCCGAGATCCAGGGCAAGACCCTGGGCATCCAGGCCTTCGGAAACGTAGGAAGGCTGGTAGGCGCAAAGGCGGCGGCTCTAGGTATGAAGGTCAAGGCTATCGACCCGTTCCTCAGTGCGGAGCAGATCAAGGCAGGAGGCGCAGAGCCGGCAGGGAGCCTGGAAGAGCTCTACTCAAGTTGCGACTACGTCAGCCTTCACATTCCGGCGACACCTCAGACCATAGGATCAATAGGATTTGAACTGGTGAGCAGGATGCCTAAGGGCGCCACCCTCATCAATACCGCCCGCAAGGAGGTGATTGACGAAGCAGGGCTCCTGGATGCTCTTGTACAGAGGCCTGACCTCAAGTATGTCACCGATGTGGCTCCCGACAATTTCGCAGAGATGAAGGAAAAGTGCGGTCTCAGAGTCTTTGCCACCCCTAAGAAAATGGGAGCCCAGACTTCCGAGGCGAATGTAAACGCAGGTTTGGCTGCCGCACGGCAGATTGTCGCCTACTTCAAGGACGGCTGCACGAAATTCCAGCTGAACAAATAAATACCTTTGTCCAAAATAAAATTATCTCCCTTTGTCTCATCACGGACAGAGGGAGATAATCTTTTCAATTCTTCTCGGAGGCGGAGAAATACTTCCACTGGAAGAGAAGCAGGTAGAAAGCTCCGCAAGTCACGCATGAATCAGCGAAATTGAATACAGGACTGAAGAAAATGACCTGCTCCCCCTTGGTAATCAGAGGGAAGTAGAACATATCCACAACCTTGCCGAACATAAAAGGAGCATAGTCCCATATGAGTCCGTAGAACAGGCAGTCAATCACATTGCCTATGGCTCCTGCAGTGATCAAAGTCAGCCCAACCAGCACTCCTTTGGGTGTTTCGGGCTTTTTTGCGAGCTTGGAAATCCACCAGATAAGCAGGCCGCTCAGCACGATGCGGAAAATCGATAGCAGGATTTTGCCCAAGTTGCCGCCAAAAGACATACCGAAGGCCATACCCTTGTTCTCGACGAAGCACAGTCTGCACCAGTCGCCTATAAGATAGATCTGTTCCCCAAGCTCCATATTGGTCTTGACCAGGACCTTTATGACCTGGTCAATAACCACCAGAGCAACGCCGAGCAGGATTAGCCCGGCTCCTTTTGTCATCTTCATCCCTAGTTCTTACCGGACTTGGCGAGCATCTCCTTTGCCTCTACGGTAAGGGTTGCGTGAGGTACGAGCCTCAGCCTCTCCTTAGGTATGAGTTTTCCGGTGACGCGGCAGACGCCGTAGGTCTTGTTTTCAATACGCGCGAGGGCGGCTTCCAGGTTCTTGATGAACTTGTACTGCCTCTGTGCCATCTGGCTCGCTTCTTCCTTAGAGAGCTGATTGGCTCCGTCATCCTCCACGGTCTTGAACGAAGGGGAGGTGTCCTCTATGTCGTTGGTTCCGTTGTGAAGTATGACTTCACGCAGGGTGTTGTACTCAGCCTTTGCCTGAGCAAGTTTTTCCTCAATAATGGCCTTGAATTCGGCCAGTTCCGCATCCGAATAACGTGTCTTGACGTTGATTGGCGTGCCTTTGTTGGTATCTTCTGCCATAGGTAAAAGTATTAGGAATTATTCCTGCTTACAGAGATTCTGACGGAGGAATCGCCCCACTCCAGCTCGGAAGCGTCTTCAGTGGCTTCGTCGAGTCTGCGGAGTTTCAGCGAAAGCGAGAGAGTCTGGGAAGCGACATAATCCGAATATTCGGAAAGCGCGTCACTTATCTCATCATAATTTGCCCCGTCAGCATAAATAACGGTATCAATCCTGTCGGTAACTTCGAAACCGCGCTCCTTGCGCAGGCTCTGGACAGGATGAATGAGCTCGCGGGCCACACCTTCCCTCTTGAGTTCAGGGGTCTGAACTATGTCCAAAGCAAGGGTAAGGGTGCCCTCGGTGGCGACAAGCCAGCCCGGCATATCTTCGGAGCTGATCTCATAGTCACCCTTATTAAGTATGACCTCTCCTCCCGGGAGAGCCCATTTGTATTCGTTTTCAGAACGCTCTATCGCTGCAATATCCTCCTGGCTGAGAGTAGAGAAAGCCGCAGCGATCTCCTTCATTCTCTTGCCGTAGATTTTGCCGAGAGTCTTGAAATTCGGTTTGATCTTTTTCGTAATGATGCCCGTGGTGTCGTGGAGGAATTCTATCTCCTTCACATTCACTTCGGTGAGGAGTATGTCCTGAACCCTCACGATGTGCTCCTTCACCTGCTCGTCCATCACCGGCACAAGCAGTCTGGCAAGAGGCTTGCGAACATTGATACCCACCTTCTTGCGCAGTGCGAGTACCATTGAGGAAGCCTTCTGGGCAAATGCCATGCTCTCCTCCAGACCCTCGTCCACGAGAGTCATGTCGCACTCAGGCATCTTTTCGAAATGCACCGACCTTCCTCCCGGCACGAGATCGAGCCAAAGCCTCTCCATAAAGAAAGGAGCAATAGGCGCGGAAAGCAGAGCCACGCTCACGAGAGCTTCATACAGGGTCTGGTAGGCGGAGAGCTTGTCCTCGCTCATACCTGAGCCCCAGAGGCGTTTCTTGTTGAGACGTATGTACCAGTTGCTGAGGTCGTCGCAGACGAAATCCTGGACAAGACGGCCGGCGCCGGTGATGTCGTAGTCCTCGTAGCAAGCTTCTACGTTCTTGCGCAGAGTATTCAGACGGCTGACTATCCATCTGTCGAAGAGTGGTCTGTGCTCGTAAGGCACAGCCTCGGAGGCGGGATCGAAACCGTCTATATTTGCGTAAAGTGCGAAGACGGAGTAGGAGTTGTATAGGGTACCGAAGAACTTGCGGCGCACCTCCTCCACTCCGGCCTGGTCGAACTTGAGGTTATCCCAAGGCTGGGCGTTGGTAAGCATATACCAGCGAAGGGCGTCAGGACCGTATGTGTCGAGAGCCTTGAACGGATCCACGGCGTTGCCGAGGCGCTTGCTCATCTTTTCTCCCTTCTTGTCGAGCACCAGTCCATTGGAGATAACCCTCTTGAACGCAGGGGTTCCGCTGACCATAGTATGTATCGCGTGCAGGGTGTAGAACCAGCCTCTGGTCTGGTCCACTCCCTCGGCGATGAAGTCAGCAGTACTGCCGAAATCGGCACTGTCCCTGCCTCTGAGCCCTGTCTGTGCATAAGGCATAGAACCGGAGTCGAACCACACGTCTATGAGGTCAGTCTCCCTGGTCATCTTGCGCCCGCTCGGGCTCACAAGGAAGATATTATCCACGTACGGACGGTGGAGGTCTATTCTGTCGTAATTCTCCTTGCTCATATCATCCGGGTTGAAGCCCTTGTCCCTGAGCGGATTGGACTCCATAAATCCGGCTTCTACAGCTTTGTCGATCTCATTGTAGAGCTCCCGCACCGAACCTATGCAGATTTCTTCCCTGCCGTCATCGCTGCGCCATATAGGGAGAGGTGTTCCCCAATAGCGGCTGCGGCTGAGGTTCCAGTCCTGGATGTTTTCCAGCCACTTGCCGAATCTTCCGCTGCCGGTGGATTCAGGCTTCCATTCTATGCTGTCGTTGAGCTCCATCATCTTCTCGCACACTGCGGTGGTGCGTATAAACCAGCTGTTGAGCGGGTAGTAGAGCACCGGTTTGTCGGTACGCCAGCAGTGAGGATAGCTGTGCACGTGCTTTTCGATACGGAACACCTTGCCTGTGGTCTTCATCATCACGCAGAGATCCACGTCAAGCGTAGCTGCATCGGCCGGGAGGCTGTCGTCGTATGCGTTCTTCACATACCTGCCGGCCCACTGGGCATAATCCGGGCTAACCCTATCCTTCACGTACTCCGGATCCAGGTCCTCGATGCGGTAGAACCTGCCCTGAGGATCCACCTGGGCCTGAGGATCGCCGTTGATGTCTTTCACGAGCAGACCCGGCACCCCTGCTGCCTTGGCAACCTTGGCGTCATCGGCACCGAAGGTCGGCGCTATGTGCACGATGCCCGTTCCTTCTTCGGTGGACACGTAATCCCCTGCAATCACCCTGAATGCGCCCTCGTCCGGACGGAACCAGGGGATGAGCTGCTCGTAGCGCATTCCCACGAGTTCGCTGCCCTTCATTACCCCCGGAAGCACTTCGAATGCTGTTTTCCCGTTGAATAGCGTATCCACGAGATCCCGGGCCACGATGTAGGTGGCAGGCGCTCCGGTGTATGGATTGGAGGACTTTACCTTCACGTAGTCGATGTTCGGTCCCACGCAAAGCGCCGTATTGGACGGCAGGGTCCACGGGGTGGTGGTCCAGGCGAGGAAGTACAGGTCCTCCTCCCCTATCACCTTGAACTGGGCGGTGCAGGTTGTGTCCTTGACATCGCGGTAACAGCCCGGCTGGTTGAGCTCGTGGCTGCTGAGGCCTGTGCCCGCGGCCGGGGAATACGGCTGTATGGACTTGCCTTTGTAGAGAAGTCCCTTGCCGTAGATTTCCTTGAGGAGCCACCACAGGGTCTCTATATAGCGGTTGTCGTAGGTGATATACGGATCGTCCATATCCACCCAGTAACCTATGCGTTCGGTAAGGCTTCGCCATTCGGCGGTGTACTTCATCACCTCCTCGCGACAGGTGCGGTTATACTCCTCTACGCTGATCTTCTTTCCTATATCCTCTTTGGTGATGCCGAGTTTCTTCTCCACACCCAGCTCCACAGGAAGTCCGTGGGTGTCCCATCCGGCCCTGCGGCGCACCTTATAACCTGATTGGGTCTTATAGCGGCATACCGCGTCCTTGATGGACCTGGCCATCACGTGGTGGATTCCAGGCATACCGTTGGCGGAAGGCGGGCCTTCGAAGAATATGAACTCGGGTGCGCCCTCCCTCAGCTTTAGGGAAGTCTCAAACGCCGATGTTTCCTTCCATCTCTTCAGCACCCCGTCAGCCAACGAGACGAGATCTAGTCCGCCATACTCTTTGAATATCATACTTTTTTATCTATTTTTGCGTTCAGTATACTTTTTCTTAATCTGCAAATTTAAGAAATTATACTTATTTATACAATTCAAGCTTATGGCAATAGTAGATATTGTACTCCTCTTATGCTTCATCCCGGCCATCGTGTCAGGCATCACCAAAGGTTTTGTCAGGCAGGTAGTCGAGATTGCGGCCATTCTTCTGGGTGCCTGGGTGGCATTCCACTACTCCTCCCTGGCAAGCATCTGGCTGGCACAATACATAGAGGCGGAAAAAATCGTGCTGCACGTAATCTGCTTTGTGGTAATCCTGCTGTTCGTGGCCGGCCTGCTCACCCTGCTCGGGCGTCTGCTCACCAAGGTGCTGAATATGGTGTCGCTGGGCTGGGTCAACGGTCTTCTCGGACTGGTGTTCGGCATCATCAAGGTGGCGATAATACTAGGCCTGCTGGTGCTGGCGTTCGAGGCCCTGAATTCGGCCCTCAATATCCTGGACGCCGATCAGCTGGAGAACGCTGTGGTCTACGGGAAGCTGCGGGAGCTCGGAGGGGACATTTTCCCTAAGCTGAAAGAATTAATCACCGGAATCGATGGCTAGGATATTGTTGATAGAGACCTCCACTGCCCTGTGTTCGGCAGCGCTGGCGGCCGATGGGAAAATCGCAGCATACAGGGAGAGCTCCGAGCCCCGGGCTCACGCCTCCAAGGCCGCGGTATTTATCAAGGAAATACTTGATGAACAAGGCATTACAGTCAAAGACTGCGATGCCGTGTGCGTATGCGCCGGTCCGGGATCATACACCGGACTCAGAGTGGGCGTATCCACGGCGAAGGGTCTGTGCTTCGGAGCAGGCATACCGCTTCTCAGCGTCACCGGCACCGATGTGCTGGCCGCAGCGGCAATCAGGGACAACTTGATTCCTCCGGGCTGCAAATACATCATTCCCATGATTGACGCGCGCAGGATGGAGGTATATTCGGCAGTTTACGACAACAAAGCTCAGAGGTTGAGCGAAATCAGCCCTGTCATCGTGGACGGGAACAGCTATGCCGGGTGGCTGGAGCAGGGGCCGGTGCTGTTCATTGGCGATGGAGCGGAGAAGTGCCGGGACATTTTGGGATCGGAGAACGCATTCTTCGAGCAGCGCTGTCCTGACGCGAAGGCAATGCTGGGACCGGCGACAGCCGCGTTCGAGCGGGGAGAATGGCAGGACTGCGCCTATTTTGAGCCTTTCTACCTGAAGCAGTTTATGGCAACGGAAAGCAAAAAAAAGATGTTCTGATATGGAATTTTTGATTGTATTGGTATTCATGGCAATACCGGTGATAGCGATGTTCAAGGGCAAGAAGAAGGTTGATGTCAAGTTTCAGCCCCTCACACGCGAGATACTCGATATGGAGCCGGAACAGGAAAGCATTCTGGAGGAGGGCGGAAGCACTCTGCACAATGGAAAAAAGCCTGCAGAAGCCAAGCCGTCAGCCAAAAGGGAGCCCGTTGCCATGCCGGTTCAGTCCCCGCTTACGGTAGAAGACGAGCCTCAAGGGGCCGGGTTGAAGCTCACTGACGAAGAGAAAAGGAAAATGATTATATATTCCGAAATACTTAAGCCCAAATACGAGGAATAATCCGAAATTTTCGTATCTTTGCAAAAGACACAAGGGTTCTGCCTGCCGGCAGGACTCCTTTTTAATTGCTTTATTATGAATCAAGTTCATTTAATGAGTCAGGAAGGCCTTGACAAGATAAAGAAAGAGCTTGCTGAAGCTCTGGCTCAAAGGCCCGTCATTTCCGCTGCCATAGCGGAAGCCAGGGAGAAGGGCGACCTCTCCGAAAATGCAGAATATGAATCCGCCCGCGAAGCTCAGGGTCTGCTTGAGATGAAGATTGCCAATCTCCAGAATATGATTGTCAATGCCAAGGTTGTGGACAACTCCCAGCTGGGCACTGACAAGGTTCAGATGCTCAACAGGGTCAAGGTGGAGAATCTGAACAACGGAAGGATTATGGAATTCACCATAGTAGGAGAAAGCGAGGCAGACTTCTCCAAGGGAAAGCTCGCCTCCACCACACCTATTGCCAAAGCCCTGCTCGGCCACGGTGCCGGGGAGACAGTCGAGGCTAATGCCCCATCCGGAATAATTAAATTCAAAATCCTTGAAATTTCCATTTAATGGCAACAATCTTCACCAAAATTGCCAAGGGTGAAATTCCATCCTGGAAAGTCGCAGAAGACGAAAACTACTACGCCTTCCTCGACATCAGCCCGCTTGCCCTCGGCCATACCCTCGTCATTCCAAAGCATACGGAAGACGACTATATCTTCAATTTGGATTCTGACACCTACGAAGGACTCTGGGCCTTTGCCCGCAAAGTTGCCGTAGCCCTCAAGCAGGCAGTTCCGTGCAAGAGGGTGGGAGTTGCCGTGCTTGGAATGGAAGTTCCTCACACCCATATCCACCTCATCCCTCTCCAGAGCGAGGCAGATATGGACTTCCGCAAACAGCGTCCTGAATTCACCAAAGAACAAATGGCACAGACTGCTGCCACAATATTATCAGCTTATGAAAATCAATAAATCCGCTTTGATTCTGCTCGCTTCGCTTGCGATTGCAGCCTGCTCCCAGAGTGCAGGCATCTCCGGAAAGATCGAAGGTGCCGCTGAGAAGGACATCGTACTCAAGCAGCTCGAGGTGAACAAGTTTTCCGTGCTTGACACAATCAGGACTGCAAGCGACGGTTCATTCAAATATAAGGTCAGCGTAAAGAAGGGAGAGCCTGAGTTCGTATACATTTTTTATGGGGACACCCGCATTGCGGCCCTGCTTCTCGAGAAAGGCGAGCAGGCATCCGTGACAGCCGACACCCTCGGCAACTACAGCGTGGAAGGCTCTGAAGGTTCTGCCAAACTCGCCGAGGTCGACAAGGAATACGTAGACTTCATAAAGAATATGGATGCTGCTGTAGGAGACGGCCCGGCTATGGCAAAGACCTACCTCCAGCACTATCGACACAGTCTCAAGTATGTTGTGGGGAATCCTTTCTCTCTGACAGTGATTCCTGTGCTGTATGAACAGCTCGGCCCTGACACTCCCGTATTCAACCAGCCGTCTGACGCCTTTATATTCAGATCTGCGGCAGATTCGCTGAAAAAGGCTTATCCGGATTCCCGCTACGTGAAAGCTCTCGAGAAGGAAGCCGCCCGCAGGATGAGGATGCTGGGACTTGACGGACGGCTCCGTAACGCTACCGAGATATCGTACCCCGACATCAATCTCCCTGACATCAACGGAGAGATGAAGGCACTCAGCTCAGTAGATGCAAAGGTCGTCCTTGTGCATTTCTGGGATGTTGCAGATGTGGCGCAGAAGATGTTGAACCTGGATTCGCTGCTCCCTCTGTACGAAAAATACCACGGTCGCGGCCTTGAGATCTATTCGATTTGCGTGAGCACCGACAAAGCCCTCTGGGGTTCAGTTGTAAGCGCACAGAAGCTTCCGTGGATCAATGTGAATGACGGTCTGGGCTGCGTTTCTCCTGTCACCCTGTACAACGTCAGCAGCCTTCCGAATTCCTTCCTCATCGTGGACGGAGAGCTCTACTCCGAGTCAGTGAGTGGAGAGAACGGACTCAGAAAGGTACTCGACAAGGTGCTGAAATAATAATCCTAATTCAAGGAAGAGATTATCTCCCTGGCTGCGCTGCGGTCCAGGGAGAGTTGTTTTTTCAGCTCTTCCACCCCATTCATTGCGCGCATATCGCGGATTCGTGCAATGAACCTGAGCCTCAGCTCGAGACCGTAGATACTTTCATCAAAGTCGAAGATGTTGGTCTCTATCACATCTCCCACATTGGTCATTCCATAGTATTGTCTGTCCAGAACGGAGACTTCCGTAACGTAAACTCCTCTTCCCGGCACCAGTTTCAGGGGATTGGAGCACACAGTATTGGCAGTAGGGAAGCCTATGGTCCTGCCCAGCTGCTTTCCGCTTACTACGACTCCGGAGAGCGAATACCTCTCTCCGAGCATCCTATTTGCCTCGCCTATCTCCCCTGAGGCTACCAGTTCCCGGATCTTGGTTGAACTCACAGTACTGCCGTCAGGCAGACTGAAAGGCGGAACCATCATTGCCTCGAGTCCCAGTTCCCCGCACAAGTCCTGCAATTGCCGGGCATTGAGTCTGTCACAACCCAGCCTGTTGTCGTAACCCAGAATGAGACAACTTACCCCATAACGCTTCACGAGCAGTTCGGAGATGTATTCACGGGCGCTCATTGAGGCGAATTGTTTGGTGAACGGGATGGTAACGACCCTGTCTACGCCTGCAGATTCAAGCAGGAGGCGCTTTTCTTCAGGTGTAGTGAGGAATCTCAGTTTTCCTGCATCCTGTTGAAGTACGGTCCTTGGATGCTGGGAGAAAGTAACGACAAGCGCCTCCTCGCCCCTTTTTCGGGCCGAG
This sequence comes from uncultured Bacteroidales bacterium, assembly GCA_945939695.1. GTDB lineage: Bacteria > Bacteroidota > Bacteroidia > Bacteroidales > UBA932 > Cryptobacteroides. Next base: position 57,433 of record CAMEWE010000004.1, on the reverse strand, counting down.
GAGACGAGTGTCTTTAGAACTTCACGGTGTCCAAGATGGACTCCGTCAAAAAAGCCGGTGGCTGCTACAGCCATTTCACGAGAGGGAAATCCTGTCTGTGAGGCAGGAGAGGATTCTTAGGATAAATCCTGGTACCTACCTGATACATACCGGTCCTCTCAGGGAGCACTTCCACCTGATAGGTAGCCTTGCCGTTCTCGTAGGAAACGAGACTGAACTCGTTCACTGCCTGGAGGTGGAGTTTACCCTTCTCGTCGGAAACGGTGAACAGCATCTCGACTCCTATATCCTCCGGCTTAAGACGGCCAAGGTCGAGCACCACCTCACTCTTGAGTGTATTCTCTGCTGAGAGAGAGTATGATGCATCAGGCTGGGTATAGGATACGATACGGATGTTGTTCCACTCGGCGAGAACGAGGTCTTTCCACTGGGCAATTTCCCTTGCCACCTTGTCATTGTCGGCAGAAAGCTTGGCATAGCGCTCGCACTGAGGAATATAATACTGATTGCAGTAGTCCGTGAGCATCCTGTTGGTAGTAAACTCACAGGCCACCTTGGCGATGGTGTTCTTGATGTAGCCTATCCACTTTGCCGAGAGTCCGGTCTTTTCGTCAACTGCATAGTAATCAGGAGCAATTTCGTTCTCTATGGTAGAGTAGATGGTAGCAGAATCCAATTCGTTCTGGTAGTTAGGATCATCGTAGGTCTTCTCGAGAGGCAGGGCCCAGCCGGCACCCGGCTTGTATCCCTCGACCCACCAACCGTCAAGTACGGAGAAATGCATAACTCCGTTCATTGCGGCCTTTTCACCGGAAGTACCGGATGCTTCAAGAGGACGGGTAGGGTTGTTGAGCCATACGTCCACGCCCTGAACCATGCGCTTGGCAAGGGTGATGTCATATCCAGGGACGAAGATGATTCGGCCGAGGAATCTGTCCTGCTTGGAGATTTCGATTATCTGCTTGATGAGGTCCTGACCGGCACCGTCGGCAGGGTGAGCCTTACCGGCAAAGATGAACTGCACAGGGCGCTTAGGATTGTTCACAATCTCAGCCAGTCTGTCAAGGTCGCTGAAGAGCAGGGTGGCTCTCTTATATGTTGCGAAACGACGGGCAAAGCCGATGGTAAGAGCATCGTCGCTGAGCCTTTCCTTGATGGTCACAATCTGTTTTGGAGTATAGTGGGCACAAAGCTGAGGATCCGAGAATCTCTCCTTGATTGCCTTGGTGAGTTCGCTTTTCATCAGCTTCCTGGTCTCCCACACTTCCTGGTCTGAAACGGAATAAATGCCTTCAAAGCAGCTCTTGTCATAATGGTGGGTGGAGAACTGGTCTCCGAAGACCTTTGCGTGCACCTTTTTCCAGTCCCTGGAAGCCCAGGTAGGATAGTGTACGCCATTGGTGACATAGCTGATATAAAGTTCCTCAGGAAGATATCCCGGATACATATCCGCGAAAATCTCCTGGCTCACCTTGCCGTGAAGCATAGATACACCGTTGACATTCTGGGACATATTCGCAGCGAGGGAGCTCATGGAGAACTTCTCATCGTGATTGTCAGGATTGATCTTGCCCAGGGTCATAAGAGTATGCCAGTCAATGCCTACAGTCGGGAGGTAAGAGCCTATGTACTTGCCGAGAAGCTCGTCAGTGAAGGCATCGTGACCTGCAGGCACAGGAGTATGGGTAGTGAAGAGTCCTGTAGCCCTGATGAGCTCCATTGACTCGGAGAAGCTGAGGTGGCCACCCTGCATGCACTCGCGAAGCCTCTCGAGACCGGCGAAGGCAGCGTGTCCTTCATTGTAATGGTAAATGGTAGGATTGAGCCCGAGAGCACGAAGTGCGCGGACACCGCCAATACCGAGCAGGATTTCCTGCTTGAGACGGTTCTCCCAGTCACCTCCATAGAGCTGGTGGGTCACCTGCCTGTCCTCAGGAATATTGGCTTCGAAGTCAGTATCGAGCAGGTAGAGGTCAGTACGGCCCACCGCCACCTTCCAGATGCGTGCTGTCATATCACGTCCCGGGAGGGCAACCTTGATAGTCTTCCATACTCCGTTGGCGTCAATTACCGGCTCTGCAGGAATCTTCATGAAATCCTGAGCCTGGTACTCTGCCACCTGATTTCCCTGAGGGGTAAGCCTCTGGGTGAAGTATCCATACCTGTACAGAAGTCCTACTGCGACGAGGTTCACGTTCATATCACTGGTTTCCTTGAGGTAGTCACCTGCCAGGATTCCGAGACCTCCGGAATAGATCTTCAAAGAGGTATCAAGGCCATACTCCATACAGAAGTATGCCACCGACGGTTCAACTCTTTCAGATTTCTTAGCCATATACGAGTTGAATTCCTGCATCACCTTGTCGAGGCGTGCTACGAATTCCTCGTCCTTTGACAGAGCCACATATCTCTTGTAGCTCACCTTATCCAGGATTTCCATCGGATTATGGCCGGACTTGTGCCAAAGGTCATAATCGACGCTCTTGAAGAGAGCTTTGGCGTTATCGTTCCAGCACCACCAGAGGTTTTTGCAAAGGGTTTCAAGGCCCGAAAGTTTCTCCGGGAGGTGTCGAGTCACCATAACGCTCTTCCACGATGGTGCTCCAATTTCGTTTCTGTTCATCTTTTATAAATAATACACTACTTGTTATTGTTTTTCCGCAATAGCATTGTTAACCCTTATGCTGAAGTCGCTGAGCACGTTCATATAGTTGATGAATGCGTCATACGGCCCCGAGTAAGGGTTGAAACGGCTATGCACTTCTCCGTCAGAGAAGAATTTTGTGCACATGTAATAAAGGTGGTCACTCTCCTGAAGGTGACCGTAGTCAGCCCAAAGAGCTTCATTGTCCGCGAGAGAGAGCTTCTCCTCAAGGGCATAAAGCTTGTTGTAGGCATCCTGCTGAAGCTCGTTTCCGAGCCAGGCGGAGAGATCCCTCTCCTCATCAGCCCAGGAGATGGCCTCCGGAACGGAGATTTCACCCACCGGCTTATGCTTGGTTGCCGCCCTTGAAGGGGTGACAAATTCAAGTTCGGGATCCTTGCTTACGAAATCTGCAAGGGCGCGCATAAAGCTGAAGATGCCGCAATCCTCGCTCTGATGCTCGCCGAAGGTCTCATAATCCATAAAGAGGTTTACGATTTCACCTTCTGCAGCCTTGAGCCATTCCAGATACTTCTCGGCAGTGAGAGGCCACTCGGACCAGGCCCTGTTGGAGAAGCGGAAGGCAATGTCATCGCTGAGGGAATAGTTCCTGAGAAGCACCTTGAGACCGCTCTTGATTTCATTCCTGTAAAGATAGTTAGGACTCTGCCATCCCATGATGTGACGTGCTCCTTCCGTGAGTATGGTCTTGAATCCGAGATCGTACACATCCTTTCCTATGCTGTCGGAATAGATGAGTTCGGTGTTGCGAAAGGTCTTTGGAGTCACGCCGAAATAGTGTTCGATGGCTTCCTTGTGCTTGTTTACCTGGTGCTCGAACTCCTGCCTTGAGGCAAGGGATGCAAGCGAGTGGTTGTAGGTTTCGCAGAGGAATTCGACGCAACCGGTGTCGGCAAGTTTCTTGAAACTGTCAAGAACTTCCGGAGCGTAGCGGTCGAACTGCTCCAGGGCGGAGCCTGATATTGAGAAGGCAAGCTTGAACTTACCCTTATTGCAGTTGATGGCATCCAGCAGCAGCTCATTCATAGGAAGATAGCACTTCTGGGCTATTCTCTTGAGTATGGTTCTGTTGGCGAAGTCGTCGTAGTAATGGGAATCCTTGCCTATATCAAAGAAACGATAGAGGCGGAGTCGGGTTGGCTGGTGTACCTGAAAGTAAAGGCAAACTGATTTTTTCATATTGTTACTTGACTACTGATTCATAAACTTTCTTGAGCTTGGCAGTGGCTCCATCCCACTTGAGCTCATTCACTTCGTCGTAACCATGCTTGGTTGCGAAATCGGCAAGAGCCGGATAATTGAGCAGGGCATAAATCTGGTCGGCCATTGCATCTACATCCCAGAAATCCACCTTGAGGGCATACTTAAGCACCTCTGCGGCTCCTGACTGGTGGGAAATGACTGAAGGCACGTTGGACTGCATCGCCTCAAGCGGAGAGATGCCGAAAGGCTCAGACACTGACGGCATGATATAAACATCCGAGAGTGCAAACATCTTCTGTACTTCCTGTCCCCTGAGGAAGCCCGTGAAGTGGAAACGGTCGGAGATGCCGAGCCTTGCCACCTGACGGATAGCCTTGTTCATCATATCTCCGCTGCCGGCCATGACGAAACGGACGTTACGGGTTCTCTTGAGAACCTTGGCTGCAGCCTCTATGAAATACTCCGGACCCTTCTGGAAGGTGATGCGGCCGAGGAAGGTGACAATCTTGTCCTTCACTCCCCTTTCCACTTCCATCTTGCTCCTGCCGCTGAAGTCCACCGCATTGTGGACAGTCACCACCTTGGCAGGATCGATTCCGTACTTGTTGATTACAATATTGCGGGTGAGGTCACTCACGGTCACAACCTTGTCTGCGGCCTCCATACCCTTCTTCTCTATGGCGAGCACTCTGGTATCCACCATATCGTCCGAGCCTCTGTCGTATGAAGTGGCGTGAACGTGCACCACCAGCGGCTTGCCCGTGAGTTCCTTGGCGGCAATACCGGCAAGGTAGGTAAGCCAGTCGTGGGCGTGGATCACGTCGAACTGGCCGTCATACTGCATGGCTATGGTACCTCCAACCTGGGCGTAGCGGGACACCTCTTCAAGGAGGTTGGCGCCGTATTTGCCTGAGAACTTGAACTTCTGTCCGAAGCCTACGGTGGTCTCGTGAACCTTGTTCTTCTTCATCTGCTCGATGGCCTCGAAGTATTCATCCGGATCCACGTAAGGCACGATGTTGGAATCCACGTTGATAAACTTCACCTTATCGATGAACTCCTCAACCGTGTCGCTGACATTGGAAACGGCCACATCGCTGGCGTTGAGTATCCTGGCACAGCTCTGGTCCTCGTCCCCGGAGGCGGAAGGCATAACAAAAAGCACATCCACTCCGTTGTGGGCAAGTCCCTTGACTATGCCTTCACAGGCAGTTCCGAGTCCGCCCGCGATATGAGGCGGGAACTCCCAACCGAACATCAATACTTTCATTTTCCTTCCTCCCTGTATTTGTCCAGAATATGTTCAACGGTAAGCAGAGCCGCCGTGCTGAGCGCAGAAGATATGGCTCCGTGCGGCGCGTGAGGTGGATCTCCGTCATAAAGTTCCGAGAAGGCACCCACGCCATGCTGGCCGAGGTCCTCATAGAATCCTTCCACAAGCCATTCGGCCTTCTTGATGAAGGAAGGTCCCTTGATGCGGAAGGAAACCTTTACATACGGATCCAGCAGGCAAGGACGGGTGCAGCCCTGATGGTAGGCAAGATCCCTGTCCCTCTGGGCTCCTTCATACACTCCCTTGTACTTGACATCCCTAGGAGAGAGAGTCCTTATGCCGCGGGAGGTCACAAGTTCACCGTCCACCACCCTGAGGATGGAAGGGGCGAGTTCATCGTCTATAGGAGAATATTTGCATACGAGCGGGCAGAGCTGGTTAGGCCGTATATCCATATTCTGACCGTTGTTGTCGACATAGTCGGCAAGGCAGCCGCGCTGCTCGTTCCAGAAAGTCTTCTGATAGTTGGCCTTGATCATGTCGCGGATCGGAGTCCACTTCTGAACGAAGTCATTCTTCTTGCGACCGTATTTCTGCTCCATTTCGATGGCATAGCAGACTGCATTGTACCAGAGCGCGTTGGTTTCGACCTGGTAGCCAGCTCTCTCTGTCACAGGGTATCCGTCAACATAGGCGTTCATCCAGGACAGGGCCGTACGGTCCTTCTGGGCCCAGAGCAGACCGTTCGGCTGCATTGCAATCTCAGCGCGTACTCCCGGCAGATAACTTTCAACTATGCCGCAGACAACAGACCCGTACTTCTTCCATACCGCCTTCTCATCAGCACCCCAGTCCACATAATCCTGCAGTATGCAGGCAAGCGAGAGCGGGGCTTCCACCTGAGTGGTCCTGCGGAAGAGCCTTTCCTGCTCGTCAGCAATGAGATTGTCGAGTATCTCCTCGAAGAGCTTGGCATCATTCTTCGCATAAAGAGTGAGCCCAGGAAGAGACAGCAGGGTCTCCCTGAGGAGTCCGTTGTACAGCCAGGTAAGACCGGCGTTGATCCTCTTCTTGTTGTTGTGATCTATGATAAGGCTGTCGGCGCAACGGCAGAGCTGGTCGCGGTAACCGCCAATCTCTCCTGCTGCCGCCACTCCAGAGTTGAAACGTCTCTTGAGTCCTGACGGTTCTTCCTGGGCCAGGGAAGCGGAGAACACCACCGAAGCACCCGTTTTGAGCGTACACTCGAAAGTGCCCGGCACGAAGAGGTCTTCGCGGCAGTCAAAGCCACGACGGTACTCGTCGGAATAGGTGATATTATTGTTCCAGTGAGGGCCTTCCACAAAGCTGGACTTGGAATCGCTGAGCTGAAGATGGAGGTCCGGGAAGTTGGCATACATACAATAGGCCATACCTCCCGGAATCTCGCGGCCTGAAGTGTTGGCTGCGGAGTTCTGATGGGTAAGGTCGTGGATGTTGCGGAAAGCCAGGAAAGGTTTGAGAATAAGCTTCACAGGAGCAGGAGACTCGAGGAGCTCATATTTTATGAGGACCTGGTCGCGGTCCTGGGCAAGAAGGATGCTCTTGCGGAAAAGCACCTCCCCGACCTTGTAGGTGATCTGAGGCACCGGATCCGCGCTGAAGTCCACTACGTACTTGTGTCCGCGCGGCTCATAGATGTCTCCATAGCAATGAATTCCGAGATTGAACTGCTTACCCTTGATTATGAGGCTCTCGTCCAAATCTGAGAGCAGAAGATATCTGTCCCCTCCGAAGCGGTCCAGGGTAACGGCCAGAAGACCGTGATAGCGCCTCGTATTGCAGGTCAGAATCGACGTATTGCAATACGCTCCGGTCTTATTGGCGCACAGAATCTCCTTCTTGAGAGAGTAGGCAATATTCACAAGCTCGGACTTGTTGAATTTTATGAATGCCATAGTCTATATTATAATTTCTTCAATACAATAGCAACACGGCTCGGCAGATAGAGGGAAAGCACTCCGTCAACGGTAAAATGCTTCTCATCCTGCTGAAGCCTTGAAAAACCTCCAAACCTTTCTTCGTCTGAGTTGAAGGCCATTACATAAACTCCGTCCGGGGCATGGAAGCGGAAATCCGCATACGATGCGTTCGGACTGAAATTGAATGCAAAGATACTATTTCCCCGCTTGAATATCAAAACTTTTGCTTTTTCATCGACATATAACTGCTCCGGGGAGAAGTTCAATATTCTTTCGGCCTTCACATATCTCACCATCGCAGCGTCGAAAGCCTGGAGCCCGCCATATCTGAGCTCCGGATTGTCGGCGAGAGACCACTGCCTGCGGGCATATTTGTACGACCAGCCATTCCCTTCCCGAGGAAAGTCTATCCATTCCGGATGGCCGAATTCATTGCCCATGAAATTCAGATATCCGCCGCCGCAGGTAGCCAGGGTAACAAGACGTATGAGTTTGTGCAGGGCTATACCCCTGTCCACGATTCCGTTCTGTGAGGATTTGCACATGCTGTAATACATCTCCTTGTCCATAAGGCGGAAGATGATGGTCTTGTCGCCTACCAGAGCCTGGTCGTGACACTCGGCATAGGAGATGGTCTTTTCATCCGCTCGCTTGTTGGTGAGTTCCCACCATATTCCGCCCATACTCCAGTCCTCGTCCCTGAGTTCCTTTATCCACTTGATCCAGTGGTCGGCGATTCCCATAGCCATTCTGAAGTCGAAGCCCACGCCATAGGCCTTGAATGGGGCGGCGAGGCCTGCCATTCCGCTGACGTCTTCCGCTATTGTGATGGCATTCGGGTTAAGTTCGTGGATGAGCATATTCGCCAAAGCGAGGTAACTGACGGCATTTTCATCCACCCCGTTGTCGAAGTAGAGGGAATAATTTCCGAAGTCCTTGCCCAGGCCGTGATCCCAATAGATCATACTGGTTACGCCGTCGAAACGGAAGCCGTCCAGATGATATTCCTCCATCCAGTATTTGCAGTTGGAGAGCAGGAAGTACTTTACCTCGTCCTTACCGTAATCGAAGCAGCGGGACCCCCAGGCAGGGTGGTAGCCCTGGTGGCCTTTGTAGAAATAGAGGTCGTCCCGGCCATCGAAGCGGCTCAGGCCCTCGGCTTCATTTATCACGGAATGGGAATGGACTATATCCATAATGACCGCAATTCCGCGGGCGTGGGCATCATCCACGAGACGCTTGAAGTCTTCGGGCGTGCCGAAGCGGGAGCTCAAGGCGAAGAAATTGGACACCTGATAGCCGAAAGAGCCGTAGTAAGGGTGCTCCTGCAGCGCCATAATCTGCAGAACGTTGTATCCCAAAGCCTTGACCCGTGGAAGCACGGCAGTCCTGAACTCCTCGAAGCTGGACACTTTCTCCTGTTCGGAGCTCATGCCTATGTGACACTCGTAAATCAGAGGATGCGGGCGCTTGCCCGGATTGCGGTGTTTCCACTCGTACGGTTCAGGATCCCAGACCTGGGCACAGAAAACCTTCGTTTCAGGGTCCTGCACCACCCTCGTCGCATATGCCGGAAGCCTTTCCGCTCCACCTCCGGTCCACTCTATCCAGAACTTGTACAAATCTCCGTGATGAAGGCAGATTCCCGGCAGCCTGATCTCCCAGTTACCCTGGCCCACAGGCTTCAGGGCATAACTGTCGGTGCGCTTCCAATTGTTGAATTCCCCGATAAGATAGATACGGCTGGCATTCGGCGCCCATTCGCGCAGAACCCATTCGGATCCTTCCTTATGCAGAGGGTAGTAAAGATGGTTGTTGACTGCCGCGCTTAAAGAACCTTCACCGGCAAGCTTGCGCTTATCGGCAAGTATCCTTTCGTGTCGGGCGTCAATCGCCGGCTTAAACGGCTCAAGCCAGGGATCGGTCTGGTAAATTCTCTTGTTCATACGTCAAGGTCAATATAGGTACCGGAAAAGCCATGACTTTTCCACTATTGCAAAATTACAAAAAATGGCAAAGATTTGCTATATTTGCAGAGAATTAACAGGTGTATTTATTTCTTGTATATGAAGATCTCTGAAGCCAGATTTGCGGGCAGCAGCACCAGAGCGGCCGGAAGACCGAAAAGGCGCCTGCCGGAATTTGCTTTCATAGGCCGGTCCAACGTCGGCAAGTCGTCGCTTATCAATATGTTATGCGGCAACAACAAGCTGGCCATGACCTCCTCCACACCTGGCAAGACCAAGCTTGTCAACCATTTCCTCATCAACGACAGCTGGTATCTTGTGGACCTGCCGGGCTACGGTTATGCCAAGCTCGGCCGGGATGGGAAGCAACAGATTGCAGAGATAATAAAGGATTACATCACAAGTTCGGAAGATCTTGTGATGCTTTTTGTTCTGGTGGACTCCCGCCACGACATGGGACACATAGACATAGACTTCATCAACGAACTAGGAGAGCACGGCATCCCCTTCAGCATCATTATGACCAAGTGCGAGAAGCAGGGGCCCAACGTGCTGGCAGCCAGGCTGGAGCGCAACTCCAGGGCTCTGCTGGAGCAATGGGAGGAATTGCCAGAAGTCCTCTGTTCCTCTTCCAAGACCGGCTCAGGCAAGGAAGAGATATTGTCCTACATAGACAGGATACTCAATAACCTTAATGCAAAATAATTTATGTTACACTCCCACAGACTGGAATTATTCGCTTGCCGCGCATCCAAGGACTTTGCCGTCAAAGTCATCGAGCATCTCAACGAAATCAAGGGCCCGGACCAGCCCGAGATGCATCTCGGAGAATTGGAAATCACCCCTTTCAGTGACGGAGAGTTCCAGCCGAAATTCACTGAGAGCGTACGCGGAGCCTCAGTCTATATCCTGCAGTCGAGTATCCCGCCTGCAGACAATCTTATGGAACTGCTTCTGACCATCGACGCCGCAAAAAGAGCTTCCGCCGACTCTGTCGTTGCAGTGATGCCTTACTTCGGATGGGCCCGTCAGGACCGCAAGGACAAGCCGAGAGTTGCAATCGGAGCCAAACTGGTTGCCAACCTGCTCCGTGCCGCCGGCGCAGACAGGGTGATGGCCTGCGACCTGCACGCCGACCAGATCCAGGGTTTCTTCGACATTCCTGTGGACCATATCTATGCCAGCAAGGTATTCATCCCTTACATCAAGGAACGCAATATCGAAGACCTGGCCATAGCCGCACCTGATATGGGCGGAGCCAAGAGGGCAAATGCCTACGCAAAAGACCTCGGCGCGTCCGTAATCATCTGCCACAAGACCAGGGAAAGAGCCAATGTGGTGGGCTCCATCACTGCCATAGGCGACGTGGAGGACAAGAACATCATCATCGTCGATGATATGATTGACACTGCCGGCACGCTTTGCAAGGCAGCTGAAGTCCTCAAGAGCAAGGGCGCCAAGAGCGTGAGGGCCTGCGCAACCCACGGCATCTTCTCAGGTGAAGCCCTCGAAAGAATACACAATTCCGTGCTCGAAGAGGTGTTCATCACCGACACCGTGCCGCATCCGGAACTCGCAAACGATCCTAAGATCAGGATAGTGACGATGACTGCGGTGTTTGCACATATCATCAACAAAGTTTACAACTACGAGTCAATAAGCAGCGACTTCGTATTCTGACAAAATGAAAGTATTTCTCCTCGCCCTTGCCCTGATCGCCCTGTGCGTGCTCGGACTGTGTTTCAACATACTTGTGCGGAAAAAGGATTTCCCGCACTACGACGTGGGTTCCAACGAGGAAATGAGGAAGCGCGGCATTCGCTGTTACAAGGACGAGGATGCCGCCTTGCATAAGAAACACTGCAGCGGCGATTACAGCGACGCCTGCAAAGAATGTAAATTATATGAGTCTGGTAGCAATAGTCGGCCGGCCTAATGTCGGCAAATCGACCCTGTTCAACCGCCTCGTCGGAATGAGGCAGGCAATAGTAGATGATACTGCGGGAGTAACCCGCGACCGCCATTACGGACGTTGCGACTGGTGCGGAAAGGAATTCTCCGTAGTCGACACCGGCGGATACACCACCAATTCAGATGACGTCTTCGAAAGCGCCATCCGTTCCCAGGTGCAGATTGCCATAGAAGAGGCCGACGCCATACTGTTTATGGTCGAGGCGGGCACCGGAATCACCGACTACGACTCCGAGATTGCAGACATACTCAGGCGCTCGCGCAAACCTGTGGTACTCTGCGTCAACAAGGTGGATTCAGGAGAGAAGATGTTCGACGCTTACCAGTTCTATTCCCTGGGACTGGGAGAGATCTACAGTATCTCCGCGGCCAATGGAAGCGGCACCGGAGACCTTCTGGACGCGCTTGTAGCCGTGCTTCCGGAGGAAGACCAGGGCCCGGATCCATACGCCGAACTCCCGCGCATCGCCATCGTCGGCAAGCCTAACGTGGGCAAATCCTCCCTCACCAATGCCCTGCTGGGCGAAGAGAGGAACATTGTCACCCCTGTCGCCGGCACAACAAGAGATGCCATTGAAACCCACTACAACAAGTTCGGCTTCGAGTTCATGCTTGTTGATACAGCCGGCATACGCAGGAAAACCAAGGTGCATGAGGACCTGGAGTTCTATTCGGTAATGCGCTCTATCAGGGCAATTGAACATTCCGACATCTGCATATTGATGATTGACGCCACCACGGGAATGGAAGCCCAGGATATGAGCATCTACAACCTCATCATCAAGAACAAGAAGGGATGCGTGGTAGTAGTGAACAAGTGGGACCTGTTCATCAAGGATTCCAACACCATGAAGGAGTACACGGAAGCCTTGAAAGCGAGGCTGGCCCCGTTCAACGACATTCCTATCGTATTCACCTCGGTGCTCAAGATGCAGCGCATCCAGGACGTTCTCAACGCAGCTACCGAAGTGTATGCCAACTACAGCAGGAAGATTCCTACGGCAAGACTCAACGAAGCCCTTCTTCCTGTCATAGAAGAGACCCCACCTCCTGCCTGGAAGGGCAAGTACGTAAAGATCAAGTACGTCACCCAGCTTCCGACCAGGTTCCCGGCTTTCGCCTTCTTCTGCAATCTGCCTCAATACATCAAGGAGCCGTACAAACGTTTCCTTGAGAACCAGATCAGAAAGAATTTCAACCTCAACGGTTGTCCGGTTCAGATTTTCTGCCGTCAGAAGTAAAGTCCTCCGGCATTTCCTTAGGATAGCTTATGCTGAAGCATGCTCCTCCAAGAGTGTAGGAGCGGTGGTATGATATCCTTGCCCCGCAACGTTCCAATATGCTTCGGCTGATTGCAAGTCCAAGGCCGGAGCCTCCGTTCTTGGTGGTGAAGTTAGGGGAGAAGAGTTTGGACTCATTCTCTTCAGATACGCCCGGACCGTTGTCCTCGAACACTATGTCATAGAAACCGTCCTCCATGGAGTTTCGCAGGGACACCACAATTTTGCCGTTTTCCCTGTCACCAATGGCCTGCACGGCATTATTGAGCAGGTTGACGAACACCCGGGTGAGCTGAGGCTTAGGCCCCATGACCTTCACGTCCTCGAATCCGAGATATATGAATTCTATATTGTCCCTGTTGTCGAACATTGCAATTTCTCCGCGAATGAGAGTGTCCAGAGCAATTTCAGCAGGGGTTTCAGTGTAGAGCTTCGCAAAGGTCGAGAACTCGTTCGCCGTATCCGTGAGTATGTCTATATGGTCGAGCAGCACCTTGCTTGCCTCATCGAACCTTTCCTGCCATACAGGGTCTCCTTTCTGCTTGAGACGGATCACCCTCTGGAGCTGGAGCTTCATAGGGGTGAGCGGGTTCTTGATTTCGTGCGCCACCTGCCTTGCCATCCCGCTCCAGGCCTTGTCCCTCTCGGCCTGGGCCAGTTTGCGCGAACTCTCGGAGAGCTCGGTGACCATACGGTTGTAAGCCTGGACTATGGATGTAATCTCGTCGTTTCTGTCGTAATTGATATATTCCAGGGAATCCAGATCGGCGGAGCTCATCTTCCGGCTCATCTCGCCCAGCGGGCCGAACAGTTTGTCTACGATCCGGGACACCATAAAGGTGGAGAATATGAGGAAGAAGAGGAATATTGCCACCACTGTCATCGTGTGCGTAACAACATCCTGCTCAAAGTCGTAATTCTCTTCACTGTAAGGGGAACAGATGATAGCCAGAACATTTCCTTCCCTACTCATCAGAGGGGCGTACAGGCTGTAGAAATTGACCGGACCTGAGGATTCCCTCTGAATATGATACTTCTTGTGGCTGTATACAATCTCGGAGTAGGCCTTGCCGTTGATACGGTTTCCAAGGAACTGCCTGTCGAATACCATTGGCGTGGTGGACATCATTATCTTTCCGTCAGGGGTATAAAGGCTTATGTCGGAGTTGGTGTCGGAGCTCACCTGCTCCATCAGACGACGCAGCTGCTGGAAGTTAAAATCGGCCGGCTCATTGATGCTCACCGTTTCAGCCTCCAGCATACTGCAGATGGAGAGGATCTTTTCCGACATCATAGTGTGCATATTGGTCTCGTTGCGGGAAGCCACGAAGAATATGCTCACGAAAGCCATTGCCACCAGGGTGAGTATGAGAGAAATGAGCAAAAGGCCCAATATCCGCGTCCTGAAGAAGGTCCAGCCATAGTTGCGCCTGTCGCTCCAATTCAAGGACATCAGGCACATGATCAGGAAAGGGATTATTGCTATCAGTATCCCCGTCACCAGATATGTCACCAGCTCGGTCTTCACCCTGGAAATGACCACCAGCTCATTATCCGAGATAAGGGTAAAGAAATGGGTATATCCATTCATCGTCTCGGACCTGTTCTTGAGCTCGTAAGCGATATTTCTCAATTTCGGACTGAGCTTGGTAGGGTAAGCAAAACTGCCGTGGCTGGATTTAAGATTCGTCCCCTCATACCTGGCGTAGGAATAACCTGCCGGGATCGTAACCTTGCCGGGAGGAGTAATGCCGAATATGCTGGCGTAACCCTTGTTGCCGCGTATATCCCTGGACTCCAGACACACAAGCACCCTGCTGATACCGTTGCCCTCAACCAGATAGAGGAAGAGGCCCACATAATAGGAGTGGCCGCTATCCCTTTTCACGTACAGGAAGCGGGAATTGTCAGCGATCGGAACCCCGTCCTTCAGCAAGCGGTTATACTGGTCCAGGGCAGCACGGGTGTTGTTGCTGTCATTGAACACATACACTGATACAAGATAATCCTGCTCGGTGCGGGAGAAATAAGTGTCCAGTATTCGCCCCTGAATTGTGGAAGCGGTATTGTTGAATACAGACAAGGCGGAAATGATCATATCCTCAGCTATCTGGTTCTCTATTCTGCGAAGCCGCATTTCAAGGGAGATGTCCCTGTCGAAAGAAAGACGGTTTGCCAGCACCTCCATACGGTCCTGCTCCTTGCGGAAACCGAGAGTGGAGGAGATACCTATCAGATATACTGCTATGAAGACACTGTAAAGGAGCTTGTTCCCCATCGAGAATGCATTGAACTTGCCACGGTAACGGCCGGGCGCTGAAACCGAGCCCAGTTGTGCAAGCATAGGCACGCTCATCAGCATGGAAATGAATGAGGCATACACTATGGCGCAGAAAGGAGTGAATTCCGCCGGCTTGTAAAGTTCCATAGTGATGCCGGAATTCAGGATTATGCTCTTGAGCATAAGGTGAGTGTAGGCAAGCAGCAGCAGAATCAGCGCCAGGTCGCAAACGATAAAGACCCAGCGGGAGGAATCATTACGGAACATCCCGGAGAGACTGTCACGTGCGATATATATGCATGAAACGATGAGCAGAATGGCGAGATTGGCAATGACCACGGCTCCAAGCGAGCTGAACACTGCCCCACCGGCATAGAGCACCGGGGAGAAGATGATGAAGCGTCCGCCGGCGTTGCGGCCCCAGAGGTAGAATGAAGTCATCACGCAGACCAGCACAAGCAGGGTGATGAACAGACGCTTCACGTTCCTCTCGGCAAGAAGGAAGCAGAAAGCGGCAGCTATCAAAAACGCGAACGCAAACCACAACAGACCGGGATCCTGAAGCAGAGAGGCATCCAGAGTCTCACATATAACCTTGAACACAGGTTCACCGTCAAGGTACACGGCAGATCCGCCGGTCTCGGCAAGACTCCTTACTGCATAACAGGGATTGATGTGCAGGGCAGGGTTGACCCGCATACGCTGACCGTTCATATTGCCGAGAATCTCTATTCCGGCAATGACGCGGCAGTTGTCCTCAACCTGAGACTTGGCAATGAACCATTGCTGCCCCATATTTACCAGTCTCGCCGATTCTCCTATGTTGGAAAGCGGAGAAACCAGGGAACGGGCAGGATTGGTGATGACAGGAAGATAGGTGCCTGAATGTATATTGTCATTGGAAACCGGGAACTCCCCCACCCAGGATTGGAGCGTGTCCTCAATGTAGCGGTACACAACCATATCCGAAGGCAGACCTTCCAGCGAAAGCCAGCCCGAAGGATCCTGGGCCAAGGCCTGGGCAATATACTTGTCCAGCAGGTCCATACGCTTTTGTAATGCTCGCGACACCCCGGCAGCCACCCTGTCGGCATCTGCTGCACTTCTGACCCTGGTGGATGAGAATACCATCATCACCGCACTTGCCAAAAGCATCAGGACGGTGAGAACGCTGAATATTTTCTTCCTGTTCTTCATTTATTCGTGATGATAAGGCTCTCCTTTCATGATTGTGAAAGCCCGATAGAGCTGCTCTGCAAAAATCGTTCTCACCATCTGATGGGAGAAGGTCATTTTTGAAAGGGAGATCTTTTCGTCGGAACGGGAATATACCGCATCGCTGAACCCGTATGCACCCCCGACGACGAAGACCAGGTCCCGTCCTCCCCTGCTCATCCTGTCCTCCAGCATTGAGGCAAACTCGATCGACCTGTACTCCCGTCCATGCTCGTCCAAGAGTATTACGCAGTCCGAAGGCTTGAGAGCCTTCAGGACAAGTTCACCTTCTTTCTGCTTTATCTGCTCCCTGGCCAAAGCTGACACATTCTTCAGTTCCGGGATTTCAATCAGGGAGAAGGGCACATAATGCCTAAGCCTCGACACGTACAGATCGAGACCCTTGCGGACCCATTCCACGTCAGTCCGCCCCACGGTAAGGAGCGTAATTTTCATATCCTGACAAATATAAACAAAGTTTTCTACACATCAAATCGCATTATGGTACGGCTTTTGCACGTTTTATTCCGTGAAACATTTATTAAACATACTGATTATCATCTTTCCTCTCCTCTTCGGGATGCCTGCATCTGCGCAAACGGAGAGTTTTGATGTGTTCAGCCCTATCAGCAAGTACATAGTGAAGGGTGACGCAGACAGTCTGTCTGCCTGGTTTGACACCAATCTGGAGCTCACCATTGCAGGACAGGAAGGCAGCACCAGCAAGAATCAGGCGAAGCAGATACTTAAGGTCTTCTTCTCCTCGTACACTCCAAGGGAGTTCGAAATCACCCATACTGCCGAGCGGGCCAATATGAAGTACGCCTTGGGCAATCTTTCCGCCGGGGGCGAGAATTTCTCTGTGACAATATTCGTCAGTTCCAAAGGCAACGAATGCAAGATTCAGGAATTGAAAATAGAGGCCGACTGAAACAGTCGACCTCTATTTTCATAATGCATCCGTGTCTTTGCTTACACTCTCTGTCCGTATGAGCGGTCAGTAGTGTTGACGGTAATCTTCTCACCGGCCTCGATGAAGAGAGGAACCATAATCTTTGCACCGGTCTCGAGAGTAACCTCCTTGAGGGCTGAAGTGGAAGCGGTATTGCCCTTCACTGCAGGCTCTGAATAAGTCACTTCAAGGGTCACGTAGGTAGGGAGTTCGCAGGTGAGGCATTTCTCTTCACCAACCACAAACATCATCTCCACGTGCTGTCCTTCCTTCATAAGGTCGGCATTCTCCACAACTTCCTTCGGAAGGAGGATCTGCTCGTAGGTCTCCTCGTGCATAAAGTTGAATCCGTCCTCCTCTTCATAAAGGAACTGATATGGACGACGCTCCACATCGATGGTCTCGATCTTCGCACCTGCGGTGAAAGTGTTCTCAAGTATGCGTCCGTTCTCCAGGTTGCGGAGTTTGGTCTTCACGAAAGCAGGTCCCTTGCCAGGCTTTACGTGCTGGAACCACACAATCATACAAGGCTTGTCATTGTACTTCAGATAAAGACCGTTTTTGAAATCAGCTGTTGTTGCCATAAGATATCGTAAATAATTAATTATTGTCTATAACTTGGCAAAGTTAGTCAAATGATGGAACTAATGCAAATTTTCTATGGCCCGGGACACGTTTTCCAGCAACCACTTAGGCGTGGATGTCGCCCCGCACACTCCTGCACTGTCGGCAGAATCGAACCAGCTAGGGTCGAGACCTTCAGGCGAGACTATGTGGTAAGTTCGGGGATTGACGCTGCGGCAGAGTTCGTACAAGACCTTCCCGTTGGAGCTCTCCTTTCCGGACACGAACACAATGACATCGTGGTTACGCGCAAACTGCATCAGTTCCCTGTGTCTGGAGCTAACCTGCGAGCATATGGTATTGTGGACCGTGAGCGATGCACCACGCATCGAGCTTTGCAGATATGAGTACACCCTCTCATACTCGGAAG
Organism: uncultured Bacteroidales bacterium; assembly: GCA_945939695.1. Taxonomy (GTDB): domain Bacteria; phylum Bacteroidota; class Bacteroidia; order Bacteroidales; family UBA932; genus Cryptobacteroides. The sequence continues at coordinate 39,671 of CAMEWE010000004.1, read as the reverse complement.
GGCTCATCGTGGTCTGCGAAAACAGCTCTATGTCCTTGTCCACAGGAAGCATACCCTTCTCCAGGAGGGGTTTGAGCTCTTCCAGACTCTGAATCACCGTGACGTCGGAGTTAACCTGTCCCATCAAGCCAAGCACTTCCGGATGTCCTGTCTTTCCGAAAATCACCAGGCTTCCGCCTGAGGCTGAAAGCCTTGCATAGGCTTCGCGTATCTGTCCCTGCAATTTGAGCACCACGGGGCAGGTGCAGTCAATCAGCTCTATCCCTGACTCCTGCGCCTTCCGGTAGATGGAAGGCGGCTCCCCGTGGGCACGGATCAGTACCGGGGAACGCCCGTCCAGGCTATCGATGCACACCAAGCCGAGTGAAGCGAGGCGGGAAAGCTCTTCCTCATTGTGAACTATCGCTCCAAGGGAATAAAGCCTGCCTCCGTGGGAATGAAGGTACTTCTCAGCCGTGCCTATGGCCCTGATAACTCCTCCACAGAAGCCGGAATGTGAATCTATCTCTACGCGCATCGCCTATCCCAAAAGGCCGAAACGGCCCTGTATCAGGCCCTGAACCCAGCTGAGTTCTTCGGCCATGCTCATATCAGAATTGTCCAGTTCAAAGGCGTCGTCAGCCCTGCGCAGAGGTGAGGTGCTGCGGTGGGAATCAATATAATCCCTCTCTCGGAGGTTTGCCAGCACCTCCTCGAGGTCCGGGTTGCCGCCCTTGGACTTCATCTCGTCGAAGCGGCGCTTCGCGCGCACTTCCTCCCTGGCTGTCATGAAAATCTTGAGCTCAGCATTCGGGAACACGGTAGTGCCTATGTCCCTGCCGTCCATAACCACCCTTCCTGATGAGGCAAGGTAATGCAGGCGTTTGTCCACCCAGCTGCGCACATAGGGCACCGTGGCTATGGGACTCACCTGCGAAGACACGCCCATTGAGCGTATTTCCATCTCTATGCACCGCTCCCCGATGTGGAGTGCTCCGCCCTCCCCGAAGTGCAGGTCCAGCCCTTCGAGCGCAGCCTCAAGCCCTTCGGAGACATTGTTGTCCACATCAATAAACCCGTTCTCCTGGGCGAATAGGGTCACTCCCCTGTACAAAGCCCCGGAATCCAGGTAAAGGAAGCTGAACTTCTTCGCCACCTCCTTCGCAAAGGAGCTCTTGCCGGTGGAGGAAAATCCGTCCACCGCTATGGTGATGTCCGGTATTCTAATCATTCTCTTTCTCTTTTTTCATTTTGGCATCATACTCGTCTTTAGCCCTCTGCACGGATACGGACCGCTTCAGCACGAAGCCTGATCCGAGATACTTTGTCCTCACGTCATCGTCCTCGGAAAGCTGCTGAGGCGTGCCTTCCTGGAGTATGGTCCCTTCGTAGAGGAGATACGCCCTGTCTGTAATCGCCAGAGTCTCACCCACATTGTGGTCGGTGATGATAACCCCTATATTGCGGTACTTCAGCTTTGCGATGATGTACTGGATGTCCTCCACCGCTATCGGATCCACTCCGGCAAAAGGCTCGTCAAGAAGGATGAACTTCGGGTCGATCGCCAGAGCCCTGGCTATCTCGCAGCGACGGCGCTCGCCTCCGGAAAGCTGTATTCCCAGAGACCTTCGCACCTTCGAGAGGTTGAACTCGTCTATCAGCGACTCTAGTCTCTCCTTCCGCTCCGCCTTGCCGATTCCCCTCATCTCCATAACCGACAGTATATTGTCCTCCACGGACATCTTCCTGAATACGGATGCGTCCTGCGGCAGGTAGCCCAAACCCTTCTGGGCACGCTTGTACATAGGCATACCGGTAATCTCCTCGTCGTCAAGGAAGACCTTACCTTCATTGGGGACTATCTGTCCCGTGATCATATAGAAGCTGGTGGTCTTGCCGGCACCGTTAGGACCGAGGAAACCTACGATTTCGCCTTGGCTCACTTCCATCGAAACACCTTTCACAACGGTGCGCAGACCGTACTTCTTGACCAGATTTTCGCAACGCAGTTTCATATACTTTTCATCAGTTTACATCGAGGGAGAGATCCATCACAAGGTTCCTTACCTCCTCATTATGACTGATAAGGTCTTCAGCCTTATCCTTAGGCATATATTTCACTTCCTTTACCTCCTCCTCCGGGAGCACCGCAGGCTCAAGCCTGAGCATCCTGCAGGAAGACAGAGCGCAGAAGTCCTTTTCCATCTCGCGGAGCATCTTCTCCTCAATCCAACGGCGCTGGGCCTCGTTGGTGACGGTGAAAATGACCACTTTCCGGCCATCCTCCTCACGGAAGGAAAGCTTCGCCTCCGAAAGGGCGTTGGCAAGCCTTGGTTTGGAAGCGTATGACTCTGCCAGTTCCTTCCACTTGAGGGCTAGCTGCTCCTCGGAAGGGAGCTGGACGTTCTCCACAGGCTTTGCCGCCTCTTCAGCCTCCTTCTGTTCCTTGCTGTCCCCATTCATAAGCGAACTGAGGGAGAGTGAGGCTCCCGTACGGGGACTGCGGCGAGGCTCTGGCTTCGGTGCCGGGGACGGCTGAGGCTCTGGCACAGCGGACACTTTTGCAGGCGCCGCAGCGGCATCGGGTTTCGGAGCGGGGCTGGCAATAGACGCAGGCTTCGGAGCCGGGTCAGTGGCGTCAGGTCGGGACGGAGAGTTCATCGTGGCGGACGCACCACTCACCGGTGCTGCTGGAGCCTGGGTCAGCAGGAAGCACATTTTCATAAGGGAGAATTCAATATGGAGCCTCTGATTGAGGGCGGCACGATATCCGGCCTCGCACTGGGAAGTCACGGCAAGAGCATCATAGAGGAACCTGACGGAGCATTTTGCAGCCTGGGCGGCGTACCTCTTGGCGAGGGACTCCGGAAAATCCACAAGGGACTCCAGTCCTCCTGTCCTGCTTACCAGAAGGTCCCTTAGATGGGAGCCCAGGGCAGATATGAAGTACTGGGGGTTGAAGCCCTTCGAAAGAACTTCATCCAGCACCAGCAGGGCGCTGGCGTAATCCCCGGCAAGGAAATTGTCCACAAGCTTGAAACAGTACTCGTAATCCAGGACATTGAGGTTGCGCATTACATCCCCATACCTTACCGTTGTGCCGCAGAAGGCTACGGTCTGGTCGAAAATGGTAAGGGCGTCGCGCATAGCTCCATCAGCTTTCCCGGCAATGATATGCAGAGACTCATCATCTATGTCTATGCCCTCCTTGGCGGAGATGGCACGCAGATTGCTCACTATGTCAGAGATGCTGATGCGGCTGAAGTCATAAGTCTGGCAGCGGCTCAGAATGGTCGGGAGTATCTTGTGCTTCTCGGTCGTGGCAAGGATGAAGATGGCGTGTGCCGGCGGCTCCTCAAGGGTCTTGAGGAAAGCATTGAAGGCCTGAGGGGAGAGCATATGCACCTCATCTATGATGAAGACGGAATACTTCCCGGTCTGAGGAGGAATCTGCACCAGGTCCATCAGGGCCTTAATATCCTCCACGCCATTGTTTGACGCTGCATCCAGCTCGTGTATGCAGTATGAACGTCCCTCCGCAAAGGAACGGCAGGATTCGCACTCGCCACAGGGCTCGAGATCAGGGCTCGGGTTATAGCAGTTGATGGTCTTTGCGAAGATGCGCGCAGCACTTGTCTTGCCCACTCCGCGGGGGCCGCAAAAAAGGTAGGCGTGCGCAAGCTGGCCTCTCTTTATGGAGTTTTTGAGAGTCCTCGCAATGTTGTCCTGACCGATCAGTGATTCGAAACTGTCAGGACGATATTTCCTGGCTGATACAATATAATCTGACATAGTTTACAAATTTATGAATTTCTTTGTAACTTTGAAAGTATGGAAAAAAGTTTGAGACTCTTATTTGTTTCCCTGCTGTTCGTGCTCTTCTGCCAGACGGCCGGAGCTCAGGGAAAGGTTTACACAAGGAAAGCCAGGCTTGCCGATTTTCCTACACGCACCATCAAAGTTGCAGGAGGCGGCAGTCCCCTGCTCGACATCACCTTCCGAGAAGAAATCTCCACCAGATGGAGAATCTCCCCATATGAGTTCTGCAATGCCGAAGACATGCAGAAACTCAAGGGGGACAACAGTCTGTACTTCCTCTACCTCGGAGTGGATTCAGGCATTACATACATAGTCCTCGAGAAGGGTGGCAACCCTGAGGCCGAGAACAACCTTAGCCGTCCGTTCGAGGTGGTCAGGGTACCAATCGCCTGCGCCGGAGCTCCGAGCGGAAGGGAGCTTATGTATATGGGAGCATTCATCGACATACTTCAGGCCTACATCGAGGACGCGATGGTAAGCGATCAGGCGGCCTATGCAGGCCTTGGCTATTATGACCGCAAATTCAAGGGAAAGACGGTCTGCCTGGACCCTGACAGATGCGATGAGCTGTACATGCAGGCTGACAGCGACACGCTGATATGCGTGACAGTCAGTCCTGTCGAGCCGGGTCCGGACATGAAGTGCTACCGCATGCTGATTTCCGCAGACACGCACGAGCTTTTCAGTTTCAGGGAGAGCAAATACAGGAAAGGCACTGAAACAAAATTCAGCGAGAAAGAGATTTTGAGAATATCGAAGAACAATGGAATCCTCGGAGAATAAGTACATACGCGAACACAGCAGCGCCGCTCCCGAAGCCCTGGAATGGATTGAGAAGCAGACCCATATACGGACCAATTATCCGCGTATGCTCTCCGGTCCGGTGCAGGGGCGTTTCCTGAAGATGCTGGTCGAGATTAGCGGAGCAAAGAGAATTCTTGAAATAGGTTCATTTACCGGCTATTCCTCCTGCTGGATGGCCTTGGGACTGCCCGAGGGAGGATACCTTGACGCCCTGGAGATCAATGACGAGCTTGAAGATCTTATGCGGGAAGGCTGGCAGAGGGCGGGAGTTGAAGACAGGATACGCCTGCACATAGGGGATGCGCTTGAGAGCCTGGGCACACTCGAAGGGCCTTATGACCTCATTTTTGTGGATGCCAACAAGCGACAGTACTCCGAATACTACAGGCTCTGCCTACCCCTTCTTCGCAAGGGCGGACTGCTGGTTGCCGATGATACCCTTTGGGACGGGAAGGTATATGCTAGTCCCCCGTCTCACGACGCCCAGACAAAAGGCCTGCTGGAATTCAACGGCATCGTCGCCTCCGACCCTGCCGTCGAGACCGTAATCCTTCCCTTAAAGGACGGTTTGACCGTGATCAGAAAGAAATGATGCCGGAGAAGTACAAAAAAACAGCCGACCCTTCCGGGCCGGCCATTTTTGTGTATATTCGGCTAAAAATTAGTCATTGAGAGAGAAGCGCTTGATTACAACCACCTTGGCTTCCTTGTCAGCTGCAGCGAGAGCATCCTTTACGGAAATCTTCTCGTCGCTCATCTGATAGTCCTGCTCGAGGAGAGTCTGCTCCTTGAGGAACTTCTGGACACGGCCGTTGGCGATGTTCTGAATCATCTGCTCGTTGAGGTTGGCAGCCTTCTCGGCGCTCACGGTCTTGATGATCTCGCGAGCCTGATTGGCCTGCTCCGGAGTGAGCCATCCCTTAGCAGTGTTGGACTCGATGTGGTCCTCGCTGTCAACGTGGGCAGGATTGATGCCGGCCTTCTTGAGAGCGGCGTCAACTGCCTTCTGAATCTGCTCATCCTTGGTCTTCTGGATAGCCACATTGCGCTCGCTGTCAATCACTTCCTGAGGACAGTCCTCTGCGGAAATGGCGACAGGGTTCATGGAGGCCACCTGCATCACGATGCCCTTGGCGAGTTCTGCAGGAACTTCCTTGTTGAAGCCTACCAGCGCGCCGAGCTTGCCGGTGATCTTGTGGATGTACTGGGCTACGAAAGGCGCCTCAACGAGGGCGTAGCCTACAAGCACGTGCTTCTCGCCGGTCTTTCCGGTCTGAGCCTCCACAGCTTCTTCAACGGTGTAACCGTCAGCCATCTTGCAAGCCTTGAGACCCTCGAGGTCAGCTGGACACTGTGCGATAGCCACGTCAGCGATAGCCTCTGCAAGGTTCTGGAAATCAGAGTTGCGGCTTACGAAGTCGGTTTCGCATCCGAGGCATACAAGGATACCCTTGTTGCCCTCTACGCGTGCCTTCACCGCACCCTCCGAAGTCTCGCGGTCAGCTCTCTTGGCTGCAACGAGCTTACCCTTCTCACGGATGATGTCCATTGCCTTGTTGAAGTCGCCCTGAGCTTCCTCAAGCGCCTTCTTGCAGTCCATCATACCTGCAGAAGTCATTTTACGTAACTTCATTACGTCTGCTGCTGTAATTGCCATAATGGTATCTGTTTCTAAATGGAACTATTCTGCTTTTGCCTCTTCGGCCTCAGCACTCTTACCCTTGCGGGAACGGAGCTTCCTTGCACCCGGCTTTACCTCTTCGGTAATCTCGGCTGCTGCAGCATCCTTGTCCTTCTCAAGCTTGCGCTCGTCGAGACCTTCCTGGATAGCCTTGCAGAGGATGTTGACAATGCACTCGATTGAGCTTGCGGCGTCATCGTTTGCCGGTATCACATAATCAATCGGGGTAGGATCGCAACAAGTATCAACCATTGCGAATACCGGAATATTGAGACGATTTGCCTCTTTGACTGCATTTGCTTCCTTCTGCACGTCTACCACGAAAAGTGCTGACGGGAGACGGCTCATGTCGCGGATAGAGCCGAGGTTCTTCTCGAGCTTGGCCCTCTGGCGATCCACCTGCAGACGCTCTCTCTTGGCGAGCTTGTCGTAGGTGCCGTCCTCCTTCATCTTGTCGATAGTGGACATTTTCTTGATGGCTTTGCGGATTGTAGGGAAGTTGGTGAGCATACCGCCGGCCCAACGCTCGGTGATAGACGGCATATTCACTGCCGTTGCCTTATCCTTTACAATATCCTTAGCCTGCTTCTTCGTTGCTACGAAGAGAATTTTGCGGCCTGATTTTGCAAGCATCTTCATCTCCTCGGCGGCTTCATCCACCTTGGCTACGGTCTTGTGCAGGTCAATTACGTGCATACCCTTCTTCTGGTCGAAGATATATGGGGCCATTTTTGGGTTCCACTTCCTTGCCAAGTGTCCGAAATGTACGCTTGCATCAAGCAATTCCTGGAAATTTGTACGTGACATTTGTTTGTTCTGTTTTTGTAAACTGTCCCCTTCCGGGGTCTCTTTTCTTCAAGGCGGAGTAGCGCTGTTACGATCTCCGACCTTTTTCGCAGCGCGGCAGCCATCAAAAAGCGGGATGGTTTAAAAACCGACGCTGTGCCGTAAATAAACGATAACTAACGTTTGCTGAACTGGAAGCGGCGACGTGCACCAGGCTGGCCAGGCTTCTTGCGCTCCACCTCACGGGCGTCACGGGTCAGGAAACCTGCTGCTTTGAGTGCTGAACGATATGCCTCCTTGTCCACCTCACAGAGAGCGCGGGCGATACCCAGGCGAATAGCCTCGGCCTGTCCTTTGATTCCGCCACCTGCGATGGTGACCTTTACATCGAACTGTCCGAGAGTTCCGGTAACTTCGAAAGGCTGGTTAACGACATAACGAAGGGACTCGAGAGCGAAGTAGTTCTCGAGAGGACGGTCGTTGACTGTCACATTGCCTTTTCCGGCTGTGAGATAAACGCGAGCTACAGCTGCTTTACGTCTTCCAAGGGCGTGTGTCTGTTCCATTTGCTCTGTTTAAATTTCATCCAACTTGATAACTGTAGGGTTCTGTGCCTGGTGCTTGTGCTCAGGACCTGCGTAAACGAACAGGTTTCCGAGAATGTCGTCACCAAGACGGGTCTTAGGGAGCATACCCTTTACTGCTCTCCTGACAAGTTCCTCAGGCCTATTGGCGAGGATCTCCTTCGGGGTCGTGAACCTCTGTCCACCAGGATATCCGGTGTAACGGGTATAAACACGATCAGTCATCTTCTTGCCTCCGAGGGCGACCTTCTCGGCATTGACTACGATAACGTTGTCACCGCAGTCTACGTGAGGGGTGTAGCCCGGCTTGTTCTTGCCGCGAAGGACAAGAGCAACGCGCGAAGCGAGACGACCAAGCGCGAGATCTGTCGCGTCAATGACAACCCACTTCTTGTCCACAGTCGCCTTGTTCAGCGATACTGTCTTGTAGCTTTGTGTGTCCACTGTCTTGATCTTTAAATAGTTAATACTAAAAAATTGCGATCCCTACACAAAATAGGGGTCGCAAAGGTAGTAATTTTTTATGAAAAATCAAAAACTATCTGTTCTATGCAATGAAATTGGCCTGGATGAATGCATTGATTCCGACTACGGCGAAAAGCACGCAGATGACGCTGACCAGAATGATGCCGATGACCTTGATGCGCTTGAACCAGGTAGTACCGTCCCAGCCCACTGTCTGGAACATGCTCCAGAATCCGTGTACGAGATGGAACCAGATGGCAGCGAACCAGAGGAGGTAGATGACAAGCACCCACCAGTTGCCGAATACGGTGGTGAGAAGAAGGTAAGGATCATTCTCGAAAGTGCCGATGTGCAGAAGCTCAGGCATCTGCATCTTTGCCCAGAAGTGGAAGAGGTGGAAGAAGATAGCACCCAGGATCACGATTCCGAGGACAAACATGTTGCGTGCTGACCAGGAATCCGCAGCCGCCTTGCTTGCAACCTCATAACGCTTTACGCCACCACGGGCACGGATGTTCTGGAAAGTCAGCCAGCAGCCGTAGGCGATGTGGATGAGGAATCCCAGAGCAAGCACAGGAACCATGATTGAGATGACCGGAGTGGACATGAAGTCGCATCCGAGCTTGAAGAGGCCGTCACCTGCACTGAAGAGCTTGTCATCAGCTGCAACCGCGCCGAACTTGCCTGTGAAGGAATCGATCACAGAGAAGAAGTTGATAGTAACGTGGAGGAGAAGGAACACGATAAGAAATGCTCCGCTCACGGCCTGGATGAATTTCTTTCCGATAGATGAATTGAATATAAACATTGGTGTTGAATTTAATCAATTGGAGTGCAAATATACTCCTAATCTTGCAAGTTTCATAATTTTCCGATATTTTTGTTTAAAAGTCTACGAATTTTGAATTTTAATGGATAAGGTATATGAGAGTTTTACTTAAACTGAGCGGCGAAAGCCTCGGAGGTCCGGGAGGAAAGGGCATAGACAGCGAGTGCCTGATGGGCTTTGCCAAAGAAATCGCCGAAGCCGTGAAAGCCGGTCACCAGATAGCGGTCGTGAATGGAGGAGGCAACATTTTCCGCGGACTTCAGGGCCTTGGCAAAGGCTTCGACAGAATCACCGGAGACCGTATGGGAATGTTGGCAACCGTCATCAATTCACTTGGCCTGGCTTGCGCCCTGCGCTCCGAGGGAGTGAAAGCGGAGGTGTTCACAGCTACCCCTATGCAACCGATAGCTCACTACTACCGCAGGGAGGACGCAGTCGCCCTTATGGAGCAGGGAGGAGTGGCGCTCATCTCGGGAGGCACCGGCAACCCGTTCTTCACCACCGATTCCGGTGCGGCGCTCAGAGCCCTTGAAATAGAGGCCGACGCACTTCTGAAAGGCACGAGGGTGGACGGAGTGTACACAGCCGACCCGGAAAAGGACCCGGACGCCGTAAAGTATGACGAACTCACATTCAGCAAGGCCCTGTCGGATCACCTGAAGGTGATGGATGCCACGGCCTTCGCCCTCTGCGAGCAGGGCCCCGTTCCGATCATAGTATTCAATATAGGAGAAAAAGGCAGCCTTGGACGTCTGCTTGCAGGCGAAAAGGTGGGCACCACGGTACACGCATAACAATCAAATTCCGAATAATATGTTAACAGACAGAGCTAAAGAAATCGTAAACCTGGCGGATTCCAAAATGCAGGATGCGGTAAACTTCCTCGAGGAAGATCTCAAGTCATACAGGGTAGGCAAGGCCAACCCTCTCATCTTCAACAGCGTATCCGTAGATTACTACGGCACCCCAACCCCTCTTGCCCAGGTTGCTTCCATCTCAGCACCGGACGCAAAGACCCTGGCCATCCAGCCTTGGGAGAAGCATATGATTCCGAAGATCGAGAAGGCAATCATTGACGCCAACCTCGGCTTTACCCCTCAGAACAACGGCGAGGTAATCAGATGCACCGTACCGGCCCTGACCGAAGATAGGCGCAAGGAGCTTATAAAAAAGGCAAAGGGCGCAGGCGAAAATGCGAAGATCGTGATACGCAATGCCCGCCGCGACGGCATAGAGCTTCTCAAGAAGGCCAACAAGAACGAAGGTCTCCCTGAAGACACCCAGAAGGAAGCCGAGACCGAAATTCAGAAGCTTACCGACAAGAAGGTCAAGATTGTGGACGAACTTGTAGCAGCCAAGGAAAAGGATATTATGACCGTATAATCAGAGCTGCTCCAGCAGAGCTGCAAACGCGCTTCTTTCCGCCTCGGACAGGAAGCGCGTTTCTATAGGTACCATAAAGCAACGCTCCTTTATCTCCTCGGGCATACCGTTGAAATCGCGCAGCCTCTGGGTATCCTTCTCCGTTGTGAATATGGAAGCGGTAGGATTCTTGCGGAGCGCAGCCTGTATCCTGTTTATGTCCGACCAGTTGAACTTGTGATGGTCAGGGAAGCTGAAACGGGACACTATCTTATAACTGTCGCTCAGATGCTTGCGCAGAGGGGTGTCCTTGGCTATGCCGGTGACCATAATCGCCTTCTTGGAATAGACGTACCTCGGCTCCGTGCAATCGTACACTCCCTGCGCCCGCGTATAGTCTATGGTGGTGAAGAGCAGCAGCTGGCGCTTCCCGGATGCGCTGATGCACTCGCACTTATCCTGATTGTAACTCAAGACCTTGAGGCCTTCGGCGAACGAGCGGCGCTCCGCATCCTCGAGTTGGGACGGACACTTGCTGACTATCACCACATCCGCGTCCGCGACCCTCTCGGGAAGGTCACGAAGGCGTCCCAGAGGCAGCAGCATATCCTTGAACACCGGACGGTTGTAGTCCACCAGGACTATATTGAGCTTTGCTTTGAGCCTGCGGTACTGATAGGCATCGTCGAGCACCAGGAAATCTGCCGGCGGAAACTCCGGATTCCAGCATTTGCTGGCATACTTCTTAGACTTGAGCCTGTCGGGATGGCAGAGCAGGCCGCTGCCTTCCACCCTGTTCTTGCACACGGCCACCGTAACTCCCGGGAACTTCATCTTGATCTGGAGAGGTTCGTCCCCGAACATCTCCGCGCTCCCGTCCACCGTGACTTGCTGGAAACCCTTGCTCTCGCGCTTGTAGCCTCTTGAAAGCACCGCGAGCTGAGCATCGCCCCATCTCTCGCTATCCCGGAGCATGCGCAGTATCATCTCCACGTGAGGGGTCTTTCCCGTGCCTCCGACCGTTACATTGCCCACGCAGACCGAAGGCACCTCGGTGAGCGCCGGCTTGCGTCGGGAGGAAGAATAGAACTTGTTCCTCAGCTTGAGGACTGCGTAATATGGGAATAAAAGTACTCTGTCAATCATACCTCTGCTGTATTTCGTCCAAAATGGAATAAAGTTCAGCACTGTCCAGGGTTGTCACCATACGCATACGCGTTTCCTTGAACTCCGGCAGGCCTTTGAAGTAGCAACTCAGGTGGCGGCGCATCTCATAGATGCCGCGCGGGCTGCCTTTGTGCTCCAGGGAAAGAGTCAGGTGACGCTTCGCCAGAGCCACCTTCTGTGCGACCGTCGGTTCCGGCATAGGCTCACCGTGGTCGAGGTAATGCCGTATCTCCCTGAAGATCCACGGATGCCCGAAGGTGGCACGGCCTATCATTATTGCATCCACCCCGTAGCGCCCGAAGGCTGCTGCCGCCCCCGGACCGTCCTTGATGTCACCGTTTCCTATGATGGGGATGTGCATCCTCGGATTCTCCTTCACCTTGCCTATAAGCGTCCAGTCGGCCTCCCCCTTGTACATCTGGCATCGAGTGCGGCCGTGTATGGTAAGCGCCTGTATGCCGACGTCCTGGAGCCTCTCGGCAAGCTCCACGATGATTTTGGAATTGTCGTCCCACCCCAGTCGAGTCTTCACCGTTACCGGTTTGTCCACCGCCTCTACCACGGCCTTGGTAATCGCCACGAGCTTGTCAGGCTCGCGCATCATTCCCGAGCCCGCTCCCCTGCCGGCTATCTTGCTCACCGGGCAGCCGAAGTTGATGTCTATGATGTCCGCGCCGTGGCCGCCGGCTATTTCCTCAGCCTTGTCAGCCATACGCGCCGCCTCCACCATGGACTCGGGGATGTGGCCGTAGATCTGTATGGCTACCGGGGCCTCCTCTTCGTAGGTGTGCATCTTGGCTATTGCCTTCTGCGCATCACGAATCAGTCCGTCGGAAGGGATGAACTCGGTATACACCATATCAGCCCCCTGCTCACGGCAGAGCAGGCGGAACGTGACGTCGGTGATGTCTTCCATCGGCGCCAGCAGAAGGGGCTTTTCGCCCAAATCCACGCTTCCAATCTTCATCGTTGTGCAAAATTACTTATATTTGTAGAAAGTGCAAAAAGGCGATGGAAAATATCTACAGTCAAAGATTGGAAATGCTGCGTACGCTGATGCGCACCAAGGCTTGGGATGCAGTGGTCATCACCGGGTCCGATCCGCATTCGAGCGAATATCCGGCTCTGCGCTGGAAGCAGGTGGAATGGCTCTGCGGCTTCACGGGGGAAGCTGGTGACCTGGTGGTGACCCTGGACCACGCGGGGCTATGGACGGACACGCGCTACTTCATACAGGCCCGCAGGCAACTGGACGGAACGGGTGTGGAGCTTCACAAGACGCGGGTGCCAGACCAGGTGCTGATCCCCGAGTGGCTGCAGCAGCAGTTCGGGGACGAGGGGCTGATTGCCGTGGACGGCCTGTGCGTCAGCGCCGAATGGGCAGCCAGCCTTCCGGGCACGGTAATCAGCGTACCGGATATGCTTGGGGTATTTTGGCAGGACAGACCGCAAATCCCGCAGACCCCTGTCTTCACGGTGGATTGCGGCCAGACGCGGGCATCCAAGTTCGAGTGGCTGCGCTCCTTCCTTGCAGACAACAAGGCTTCGGGGATATTGCTCAGTTCCCTCGACGAAATTGCCTGGATACTCAATGTGCGCGCCTCCGACATAGAATATAATCCATTGATAATCAGTTACCTTCTCGTGACCTTGGACAAGGCGGTGTGGTTTGTGGAGAAAGACGGGGCGATAGACGAGAGCAGCGCCGCCTGCTTCAGCATACTGGAAGCCGAAGGCATTGGGATTGCCGCGTACGGCGATACGGAATTCCGCTTGGCAGAGCTGCTCGACGAAGGACGCCTGCTGGTCGATCCGGGCAGTCTGAACTTCAGCATATACCGCAGCCTCATCGCCTCGGGAGTCGAGTTGGAGGAGTGCACTAGCCCCGTAGGCATGCGCAAGGCGGTGAAGAATGAGTATGAGATCGAGGCAATGCGGAGAATTCACGTAAAGGACGGAGCGGCGATGGAGAAGTTCCTCTACTGGCTGGAGAAGAGCGTAAAGGCGGGACGGCAGATCAGCGAATGGGACGCCGCAGTCAAGCTGGGCCAATACAGGGCGGAAATCGAGGAATACAGAGGAGACAGTTTCGAGACCATCTCTGCATATGGTCCGGGCGCAGCGCTGCCTCACTACGTCACCCCTCGCGAGAACTCTCCGCTGTTGGAGGAAGAGGGTTTGTACCTCTGCGATTCGGGCGGCCAATACACCCTCGGCACGACGGACATCACCCGCACCGTTCCCCTGGGCGAATGCAGCAGACTGGAGAAGGAGGACTACACCCTCGTGCTCAAGGGCCACATAGACCTTGCAATGGCCGTATTCCCAGAGGGCACGCCCGGCTGCCGCATCGACGCCCTGGCCAGGGAGCCGTTATGGAAGAGCAAGCGCAACTTCGGCCACGGTACCGGCCACGGAATAGGCTTTTTCCTCGGAGTGCACGAGGGTCCGCAGGATGTACGCCAGAACCTCAACCCGGTGCCGCTCAAGGCAGGAATGATCATTTCCGACGAGCCGGGAATATACCGGGAAGGGAGTCACGGCGTAAGGCACGAGAACCTGGTGCTCTGCACGGAGGCCGGAGAAAACGAATTCGGGCGCTGGCTGTGTTTCGAGACTCTCACCCTATGCCACTTCGACAAGGATGCGATTATACCTGAACTGCTCGGGAAAGAGGAAATAGAGTGGTTGAATTCGTACCACGAAAAGGTGTACAGGAGTCTGAGTCCGCTGCTGCCGGAAGAAGTGGCGGAATGGCTCAGAGACAAAACTGCGCCGCTGGAGTACTGATCACCCCAGACGTCCCACGAAGGCAAGGCTTGCTGCCGACACCCGCAACTCTGGCCCGTAATGAGCCTTGAGAGTTGCCCGGCAGGCGCCCATTGTGGAGCCGGAGGTGAACACATCATCCACAAGGAGTATGTGCCGCGGGGCGGGAATACGCCCTGCGCTTTTTGCGTCCACAGCGAAAGCGCCGCTGACATTGAGAGCCTTTCCCTCCATCCCTAGGGTGGTCTGGCTGCGGGTTCTGCGGGTGCGCTTCAGAAGCTTGGGGAGGCAGGGAGCCCCCATTTCCGATGACAGGCAGCGGGCAATGACGGCACTCTGGTTGTAGCCCCTTTTCAGGAAGCGGGTCCAGTGCAGGGGTACAGGGACGATTGCATCCACATCGGCATAGAAGGGAGAGGATTCCAGATCCTCTGCGAGCATCCTGGACAGAAGCCGGCCGGCAGAGATGTTCCCGTCATACTTCAAGACTTGAGTCAGTTTGGAGTAGGGACTTTCAGGAGAATAATAGAAAAGAGCCGCAGCATACGCATACGGCTCATATTCATCCGAGTTGAAGCCGGCATTGAATTTGTCGGCCATAGGATTGCGTTCAAGAAGGGAAAAACCTGTCAGAGGCAGGTCGGTGAAACAATCCCGACATATATGCTTTTCTTCACCGTCAAGACTGGCGCCGCACACGACGCATACTCTCGGCATCACCAGGTCTGCAATCGCAGACAGGGCAGTTTTCAAGTTCAAGTCTTTAGGTGAAGGTATCATATCTAGCAGTTCATCGCGCCGCAGCAGTGGATGACCTGTCCGCTGACATAAGAAGATAGGTCGCTGGCAAGGAAGAGGGCCACGTTGGCCACGTCCTCAGGCGTACCGCCCCTGCGGAGAGGGATGGTCTTGATCCAACCCTGACGGACTTCCTCGGAAAGAGCTGCCGTCATATCGGAGATGATGAAGCCCGGAGCAATGCAGTTTGCACGTATTCCGCGAGGCCCCATTTCCTTGGCTATGGACTTGGCGAGACCGATGAGGCCGGCCTTGGATGCGGAGTAGTTGCACTGGCCTGCGTTGCCGCTGACACCCACTACAGAGGACATATTGATGATGCTGCCACCCCTCTGGCGGGCCATGATCGGGGTGAGGGCGTGGATGTAGTTGTAGGCGGACTTGAGGTTGACATTTATTACGGCATCCCACTGGGCTTCATCCATTCTGAGCATAAGGCCGTCGCGGGTGATGCCGGCATTGTTGACCAGAACGTCAATGTGTCCGAAATCGGCGAGTATCTGCTCCACGGTCTCGTGAGTGGCAGCGAAATCAGCCGCATTGGAGGCGTAGGCCTTGACCTTCACTCCGAGAGCTTCGATTTCCTTTACGGTATCTTCGTTGATCTTGATGTCGGTGAATGCGATATCCGCTCCCTCCGACGCGAACTTAAGGGCGATGGCTTTGCCTATGCCCCTGGATGCCCCTGTGATAAGGGCGACTTTTCCATTTAATAATCCCATTGTTTTAGTACGTATTATTTGCGCAAATAGCGCAGGTTCAGTTTATTCCTTATCCCGTCTCATCGCTTCCTCCACCTCGTCAGGATCTATAGGGAGTCTCGCGGAGCCGAGCCTGCGGGCTCCGTCAGAGGTCACGAGCACATCGTCCTCGAGGCGTATGCCCCCGAAGTCGTAGTATTCTTCCAACTTCGGGTAATTGATGAATTCGGCGAAACGGCCTTCCTTTTTCCAGGATTCGATCAGGGCAGGGATGAAGTAGATTCCCGGCTCATCGGTAATGACATTGCCTTCACAAAGCCTTCTGGCCATTCTGAGACTGCCGAGGCCGAGCTGGGAGGAACGGCTCTGGTCAGGGTCATAGCCCACCAGGTCCTCGCCGTAGTCTTCCATATCGTGCACATCCAACCCCATATTGTGTCCCAGACCGTGAGGCATGAAGAGCCCGGCAACTCCATTCTCCACCATATCATCCACATTGCCCTTTACGAGTCCGAGCGACTTGAGGTCGTCCAGCATAAGACCTGCAACCTCAAGGTGCACGTCGCGATATGCCATTCCCGGCGCAATCAGGGAATATGCAAGTTCATTGCAGCGATAAACTATCTCATATATATCCCTCTGCTTCCGGGTGAACGTCCCGCCCGTAGGATAGGTGCGGGTGAAGTCGGAAGCATAGTGCATATTGTTCTCCGCACCTGCATCCACTACCAGGAGCTTGCCCGGCTCGATGAGGCTGTCGTGGCTGTGACAGTGGAAAATCTCTCCGTGCTGGGTGAGTATGGTCGAGAAACTGACGCCCCATCCCTTGGAAAGGGTGACACCTTCCATCTCACCTACTATCTCCTGCTCCACGCGTCCGAGGCGTATGCCCTTGCGTGCAGCGGTATGCATCTGATATCCAATCTCGCAGGCAGCTTCTATCTGGGCAATCTCCTCCGGTTCCTTGACAAGCCTGAGCCCGATTGCTGCCCGCACAAGGGCTTCCGAAGCTTTAGGGCAGCCCTTCTTTCCGGCTGAAACGAGCTCGGAAGGGTCCAGACCGAGCAGGGAAGCCAGCTTCAGACGGGTGAAATACCTGCTTGCAGGGATGAAATGAACCTGACGGCCTTTCACTGCCTCATCCAAGGCTGAATAAGGAGCAGTCCTGCTTACACCCACGGACTCGGCGAGGGATTTCACCGAAGGCATAGGGCCCATCCAGATGATGTCATCTATCCCGAAATCGTCCGCGTAGATGGTTTCTTCGCCGCTTTCAAGGTCTATCGTTGCAGCAAAACGGGGTTCGTCTATGCCGAAGAAATAGAGCCAGGTGCTGTCCTGACGCCATTTGTAGCAGTTGTCCCTGTATTGTGCAGGAGCATCGACATTACCTATGAACAGGGCTAGGCCTTTCTCCCCTTTCATCTTGTCAAGCAGCGCCTTGCGCCTTCTGACATATACATCCTTTGCAAACATATACAACCAAGTTTAGCGGGCTAAACATTACATATCCCTGCAAAGATACGAAAATAATCCGTTCAAGTTTCACTTGAGGTACTCACTTGGGGAGACTCCGAACTGTTTCTTGAAGCTGGTGGAGAAGTGGGACAGGGTGCTGAAACCGGTCATATCCGCTACCTCGGAGATGTTGTATTTCCGGTCCTGGAGGAACTGGGCGGCACGGTTGAGTTTGTAGCGCTTGAAGAAGACACTCGGATTCTCACCCGTGAGTCCCTTGACCTTATAATAGAACTTCGTTCTGGAAATATGCAGTCTCTCGGTCATTCCGCTGACGTCGAGTTCGTCATTTGAGAGTTCGGCTTCCATCAGATCGTAGAGCTCCTTCATAAAGGCGTTGTCCTGCTCTGAGAGCACGTTTTCCTCCAGCGAGGCAACTTCCGTGGCCTGGGAAAGCATAGACTTGATCTTTTCCCTGTTCTTGATCTGGGAGTTGACCAGAGCCGACAGGTACTGAGGTTCGAAAGGCTTGGTGACGTAAGCATCCGCACCGCAGTCAAGTCCCTCGACCTGGTCGTCCACATTAGCTTTCGCAGTCAGCAGGATTACCGGGATATGCGAGAGCTGCAGCGAGCCCTTGATTTCGCGGCAGAGCTCGTAACCGGTCTTGCCGGGCATCACTACGTCGCTGATGACTATGTCCGGTGCATCTTTCTTGATGGCGTTGAACGCCGAGTCCGCGTCATGCATGCAGATGACGTTGTACCGGGCAGACAGGAGCTCCCTCAGATACCTTATGATTTCGGGGTCGTCGTCAACCACGAGCACGCTGTGCTTCTTTCCGTCCGCCGGGACTTCATCCGCCAGGCTGCGGCACGGCAAGGCCTCCTGCTTCACGAATACTTCTTCCTTCTCCCTGCACTTCTCCTCCTGGGTGTAGGAGCACTCGCTTGCCGGCACGAGCAGGGTAAACTCCGCACCGCGAATATCGCTCCTGTTGGCCGCCTTGAGCCAGCCGTGATGTATGGTGGCGAGCGACCTCGCGTAGTAAAGGCCTATCCCGGTGCCCCAGTTGTATGCGCCCCGCACATTGTTGTCCAGCTGATAGTAGCGCTCGAAAATCTTCTCCAGCTGGTCTTCCGGTATGCCCGGCCCCGAATCCTTGACCGTGATTTTGACATACCTGCTGTCAATATCCTTCTCCCCGAGTTTAAACAATCTGGAAGCCTCCTCCCTGGACAGGCAGTCGAGACTGATTTCTATCTTGCCTCCCTGACCGGTGAATTTCATTGCATTGGAGAGCAGGTTGAAACATATCTTGTCAATTTTGTCGTCATCCAGCCAGGCCGTAAGCGAATCCTCTATGCCCCAGCTCACCAGACTTATGCCCTTCTCTTCCGCATTCACCCTGAAAGTTTCCACAAGATATCGCAGCAGGGCGACCACATCCACCTTGCGCACTTTCAGATTCAGGGTGTCATTCTCCATCTTGTTGAAATCCAGGAGCTGGTTTACCAGCCTGAGCATCCTGTTTATGTTCCTGCGGACTATTTCGAGCAGACGCCTGTCTTCATCGTCGATAGACCCGGACTCCGAAAGCTGGGCTACAGGGCCTGCAATCATAGTAAGGGGAGTCCTGAACTCGTGGGAGATATTGGCAAAGAAGCTCATATTCATCTCATTCATTCTTTTCTCCTGCTCCCTTTCCATTGCGGCTTTCTCCCTTGCCTTTTTCTCCTTCAGGAAGCTACGTCTGTAAGACACAATGGTCATTATGATTCCGGCAGTCAGGCAGGCATAGAGCATATAAGCCCACCAACTGCGCCACAAAGGCCTGTCTATTGCAATGTCCAGGCTGTTTTCGGCCAGGATCTCCGTGCGGTCCATATTGCTGATACGCACATTGAAGGTATATTTTCCTGCCGGCACATTGGAATACAAGGCCTCCCTGCTGTCCGTGGCGTCAATCCAGTATCTGTCGTAACCTTCCAGCTTGTATGCATAGCGTACACGGTCGAATTCGCTGTAGTCAAGGGCGGTGAACGCAATACCGAAGCTGTTCTGATCATATTTGAGTCTTATCGGAGGGTTGAAGTTGATTGCCTTGGAAATGCAAGCGTCCTTCCCTGGCTGTATGATATCATTGTTGACGGTGATCGATTCGAACAGCAGGGGGACATTCCTCTTTTCCATAAGCACCAACGGGTCGAAAAAGGTGATTCCGTGGGTACCGCCGAAGATTAACGCCCCGCTTTCCGTCCTGCAGGAAGCCCTGTCATAAAACTGATTGCCTCCGATGCCGTCCGACTTGAACCAGTTTATGAAACGACCCACAGTCCTGTCGTATTTTGCCAATCCGTTCTGGGTGCTGATCCAAAGATTGCCCTGCTGGTCCTCCTCTATGCTGCAAATATCGTCACAAGGGGTTCCCGGCACCGGCTGAAGTCTTCCGCTGGCAGGGTCATATCTGAGCAAACCGTTGGCCACTGTGCCAAGCCAGACCAGGCCCTTGCTGTCTATGCATATTGATGACGGGATGAAGAGTGAACGCGAAATGCAACGGGACCAATCCTCTTCGGAGAAATCTATATGTTTAGCAGACAGGGTTTTGCGGTCTATTTCATATAGGCCGTCGCCGAATGTGCTCGCAATTATGTTGCCGGAAGGAAGTATATCGATGCCTCCCACGTAAGTGTAGGATTCGGGAGCTATGTGCAGGTCAGCCTCCCGGATGCTGCCGTCCTTGCCCAGACGCAGCAACTTCCCCTGATTCGTCGCAGCCCATACGTAGCCTTCGTCATCTCCTTTCAGACATAGGCACAGCGGCACGTCCCATTTGTGCAGAACCTTCAAATCCCTGCCGGAGACGCGAGTAAGGAAAATGTTTTTGTAGGTGGCAACCCACAGGTATCCGCCTTCCTGGGCTTCCATTCCAGTGATGTAAGGGTTTTTGAATTCCTTGCCGCCCTGCCGCAAAGGAGTTGGATAGAAGGAGCCGTCGTCCAGTCTGTAGGTGTAGATACCGTCCCGGACGGTGGCGATGAAAAGCCTGTCATCATCGGAAAGGTCAAGGGCAATCACCGAGCGGCCGCCCAAGACCGTATTCAGAAAATTGTTGCCGAAACGCTCCTTATAGGCATAGGTAACCCTATAGCCGTGGTCAAAGGAGCACCACCATATATTCTTGTCCCTGTCTTCAAATACGTTGTTGATTATGAAGTCCGGAATGGAAAACTCAAAATCGGGTTCCGACTGACTGGTAAGAGTCCCATCACTAATCTTGTACGCCAATGCTTCCGAATCTGCCGACAGGAACAGGATACTGCCGGAGCACAGGAAGATTTGGGAAATCGGGGCCGAAGACAATGCGGAGTTTGCAGCAACCGCCTCAGGCAGAGGGACAAATGCTCCCTTGGCCGTACTGAAGAGACGCATTCCATCTGCAAAGCTCATCCAAATGGCACCGTCAGGAGCCATACAGCTGCTTACCAGCTCGACCTCAGGCAGAGGGAACGTATTTATGAGACGGAAATTATCAGTATCATAGCAGTACAGGCGGTCACCCAATATCCATAGCCTGTCATCAGGGGAGACATAGGCTGTGGATATGTATTTCAGGGCACCCGAATAAATGGTGATGACGCTTTCGAACGCATCTGATTCGGACTTGTAGAGGCTGATTGCATCGGCAGTGTTGATGAGCAGCCTGCCGGACTTGGTCTCAAGAATCTGTCCCACATTTTTGCTCTGGGCGCCGTAGGTGGGAATGGTATCAAAGCAGTCATCATCCCTGAAACGGCAGATTCCATTGACGGTGCCTACCCAGAGCCTGCCGGAGACATCGGTATGAAGGCTACGTATCTGATTGTCAGGCAGAGCATTAGCATCATCCAACGCACAGAAATACTGATGGTACGCGTGAGAGTCGAATCTATTCAAGCCCCTGAATGTACCTATCCAGATATGGCCTTGCAGATCCTGGGTAATGGCAGTAATCCTATCATTCGATAGAGCATCTGAGATATAAGTGGATGCTGATGATATATTGAAGCATAGCAGGAAGGCGAAGGCAGTGGCCAGGAATTTCATCTTCATTTGTAGTGTAGTTCAAATCATCCGAAAGATACAAATTATTTTTTGATTTGCTCTTGTCCGCGAGCGATTTGAACAAATTTGAAAATAAATAAACAAATCCGACAGCCGGATTGACAAGCAGAAAAAAAAGAAACACAAAACCGCAAGCCTATGAGTCGGGGAATGAGGAACTTTGTATACGTATAAAACTATGCCAATTATTATGAAAGCACTGAAGTTGATTTTCTGGATGATGGGGCTCGCACTGGCCGCATCTTCCTGCTGCAGGCGGACGGTTTCCGAAGTAAGCAATAAAGCTACGGAAATCTCCGCTTCGTCTTCGGTAGCGGTGGTCAGTACCGACAAGGGCAAGGTCGCCGGCTACGTTGAAAATGGAATATACATCTACAAGGGCATCCCGTATGCCAGGGCGGACAGATTCCAGCCACCACATCCTGTAGAAAAATGGGAAGGAATCCGCAGTTGTCGCCAATACGGTCCGGTCTGCCCCCAGCAGGACAGGCAGGGCTGGTTGAATGACGAGATAGCCTTCGCCTTCAACTGGGATGACGGTTTCAGCTCCGAGGACTGCCTCAGGCTAAACATCTGGACCCCAAAGGCCGGGGACAACGGAAAGAGGCCGGTGATGGTTTGGCTGCACGGCGGCGGATATTCTGCCGGTTCCGGTCAGGAACTGCCTTCGTATGACGGCGCATCCCTCGCAGCATCCGAGGATGTCGTAGTTGTGTCCATCAACCACAGGCTCAACGTGCTCGGTTTTCTGGACCTCTCCGCTTTCGGGGAGAAATACGCAAAATCGGGGAACGCCGGTCTTCTGGATATGGTTGCCGCACTCCAGTGGGTGAAAGACAACATCTCCGGCTTCGGCGGTGATCCGAACAATGTCACCATTTTCGGACAGTCAGGCGGTGGCGGAAAGGTCACAACCCTTCTGGCGACCCCGTCCGCTAAGGGACTTTTCCACAAGGCAATAGTCCAGAGCGGCTCTATGCTCCAGACTATGGAATCCAGATATTCCAGGAAAATCGGCGCAGCCACCGTGCGCAATCTCGGGCTCAACGCCTCCAATATTGAAGAAATCGAGAAGATACCATATAAGGAACTGCTGGCTGCAGGAGAGAAGGCTGTAGCCGAGGTGGAGAAGGAAGCGAGAAAGGAAGGCACCGCCTCATTCATCTTCGGATGGGCGCCGACCGTAGATGCATCCGTGCTCCCGAGTCAGCCTTTCGACCCCCAGGCTCCGGCGATGTCGGCAGACATACCTATGATAATAGGCACGACCAAGCACGAGTTCACAACTACCACCTATGCTCCTCAACTCAGGAACATCAGCAAGGAGGATGCGATAAAAATGCTCGAATCCAGGTATGGCGACGCGACGTCCCGTTTCGTGGACCTTGTGGGCAAGGCATACCCGGGATACAAGACGGCGGATCTGCTCGACCTTGATTTCACTTTCCGTCCGAGCGCGCTGGAACAGGCAATGCGCAAGTGCCGCCAGAACGGAGCACCGGTGTATCTGTATATGTTCTGCTGGGAATCTCCGGTCCTGGACGGAATTCTGCGCAGTACGCACTGTATGGAAATTCCTTTCGTGTTCAACAATGCAGGCAGGCACGCAAGCATGACCGGAGGCGGCAAACAGGCCTTGGAACTTGCAGCAAAGATGAGCCACAGCTGGGCCAATTTCGCCCGTACCGGCAATCCCAACACCGAAGAGCTCCCTGAATGGGAAGAATTCGACTGCACGGACAGGGCTACTATGCTCTTTGACAACGAGAGCCGCATCGCCCACAACCACGACAAGGAATTGATAGATTTCATCAGAACTTTCCCAACAAGAGGATTTTAACATCACTAATTCTAATTATATAAAACAATAAAAACCATAGCCCTTGAAAGTTCAACGGTTAATGCTAAATTTGTAGGAACTTTCGAATAACCATTAGATTTATTGATAACAATGCTTAAGAAAACAATTCTCTTTTTTGCCGCATTGGCAGCTTGCACTGCTCTCAATGCCCAGCAAGCGCTCTGGGGAGGTTCCCAGATCGAATCCCCGGTCGTAAATGAGGACGGTACAGTTACCTTCCGTTACCACGCCCCCAAGGCAGTCAAGGTGACTGTTTCCGGTGACTTCCTCCCTGCCCAGAAGATTGAAACCCCATTCGGAGTGCAGGAAGCCCCGGGAGTGGCAGAGCTCAAGGAAGGCAAGAACGGCGTGTGGGAATACACCACCGATTTCAAGGTAGCCCCGGAGATGTACAACTACAGCTTCACCGTTGACGGAAACAGGGTTCTTGACCTCAACAATATGTGGGTGAACAGAGATGTCGCCACCCTTACCAGCGCCTTCATCGTTCCTGGCGGAAGGGCTGATCTCTACAATATCCACGACGTGCCTCACGGAACCGTGTCAAAGGTATGGTATGACAGCGCAGTTGCAGGCTTCGACCGCAGACTCAGCGTCTATACCCCTGCAGGCTACAATCCTTGCGGCAAGACCAGATATCCTGTGCTCTACGTCCTCCACGGAATCGGTGGCGACGAAGATGCCTGGCTCGAGCAGGGAAGGGCAGCTCAGATACTTGACAACCTCATCGCCCAGGGCAAGGCAAAGCCTATGATCGTGGTCTTCACCAACGGAAACATCTCTGAGGAAGCCGCTCCCGGCGAAAATTCCACAGGATATGTGCACCCAACCATGCAGCTTCCTAAAACCATGGAAGGCAGTTTCGAGACCTCTTTCCCTGAGATTGTCAAGTTCATAGACAGCAACTACAAGACCATCGCCAAGAAGCAGAGCAGAGCCATCTGCGGACTTTCCATGGGCGGTTTCCACACCCTGCAGATCAGCGTGAACTACCCTGACATGTTCAACTACTCAGGCATGTTCTCTTCTGCCATAGGTGTAAGCAACCAGCAGCCCAGCCCTATGTATGAGAATTTCGACGCCAAGCTTGCCACCTACTTCAGCAAGAAACCGGCCCTCCTCTGGATCGGCTGCGGAGACACCGACTTCCTCTACAAGGCTAACGCCGACTTCAGGAATCAGCTCAGCGAGGCAGGTTTCCCGTTCCAGTATATGGAGACCGATGGCGGACACATCTGGCGCAACTGGAGAATCTACCTCACAGAATTCGTTCCATTACTTTTTAAATAATTTCAAATGAAAAAATTAGTGATTTTGACATCTGCCGCTGCCCTGCTGGTTTCCTGCGGGCCTAAGGGTGATCCGCAACTCGGAGAAGCATCCCTGGACAAGGTGATTGCTGCGATGACACTTGAGGAAAAGGCCCATCTGGTGATAGGCACCGGAATGGCAGGATTCGACGGTGATGCACCTGTAATCGGTGCAACCCGCAATCTCGTTCCCGGCGCTGCCGGCACCACCTACCCTATTCCGCGTCTTGGCATACCTGCAATTGTCCTCGCTGACGGACCTGCCGGCCTGCGTATTGACCCTCTCAGGGAAGGTGATACCAACACCTACTATTGCACCCACTTCCCTATCGGTACCCTGCTCGCATCCACCTGGAACACAGAGCTCGTGGAGAGCGTGGGCAACTCTATCGGAGAGGAGGTACTGGAGTATGGCGCAGACGTGCTGCTTGCACCTGCCCTCAACATTCACCGTAACCCGCTCTGCGGCCGCAACTTTGAGTACTACTCCGAGGATCCGCTCGTGAGCGGAAAAATTGCCGCCGCATATGTAAGAGGTATACAGAAAAACGGTGTCGGCACCTCCATCAAACATTATGCAGTCAACAACCAGGAGACCAACCGTATGAAGAACGATGCCAGAGTCAGTCCTCGCGCCCTGCGTGAGATCTACCTCAAGGGCTTCGAAATCGCTGTCAAGGAGTCTCAGCCTTGGACGGTTATGTCTTCTTACAACCACGTGAACGGAGTCTATACTTCCGAGAGCAAGGATCTCCAGACCACGATGCTCCGCGACGAATGGGGCTTCAAGGGTATGGTGATGACCGACTGGTTCGGAGGACAGGACGCCGTGGCCCAGATGGAAGCAGGCAACGATATGCTCCAGCCTGGACGCGCAGGCCAGTTCGATGATATAGTGAACGGAGTCAAGGAAGGACGTCTTTCCGAGAAGGTGCTTGATAGGAACGTCAAGAGAGTGCTCGAGCTCATACTCAGGTCTCCTCGCTTCAAAGGATATGAATACAGCAACAAACCGGATCTCAAGGCTCACGCCGAAGTAACCAGGCAGTCCGCTGTCGAGGGTATGGTGCTTCTTGAGAACAACGGAGTGCTTCCGCTCGCAGCCGGAATCAAGAACGTGGCCCTTTTCGGCACCACCTCTTATGACTTCATTGCCGGCGGTACCGGTTCCGGTAACGTGAACCGCGCATACACCGTATCCCTGCTTGACGGACTCTCCAATGCAGGCTATGTGGCTGACCAGACACTTGCAAAGCGCTATCAGACCTACATTGAGGAAGAGACAGCCAAGCTCAACAAATCCACCAGCAATGATCCTGCTGCGGTATTTGGTCCTCAGCAGCGCCCTGGCGAATTCATCCCGGACGCAAAGACACTTGCCCGCAGCGTAGCCTCAAACGATGTAGCCATTATCACCATAGGACGCACTTCCGGCGAGTTCCTTGACAGGAAAATCTCCGACTTTTCCCTTAGTGCAAACGAGTACGGACTCATAAAGGGTGTCTGCGATGCCTTCCACGCCGCAGGCAAGAAGGTTGTGGTCCTCCTTAACATCGGCGGAGTCATTGAGACTGCTTCCTGGAAGAATCTCCCTGATGCGGTACTCTGCGCTTGGCAGGCAGGTCAGGAGGGCGGCAACAGCGTTACTGACGTGCTCAGAGGCGCAGCCAACCCTTCAGGAAAGCTTTCCATGACCTTCCCGGTCAACTACAGCGACCACGCTTCTTCCAAGAACTTCCCTATCGATCTTGAATTCGGAATGTTCGGAAAGGAGAGCGGAGAAGCTCAGAGAAACGTTGACTATACCGAGTATGAAGAAGGCATCTATGTTGGTTACCGCTGGTTCGACAAGCAGGAAATGGAAGTATCCTATCCATTCGGCTACGGACTCTCATACACCAGCTTCGAATACAGCAATCCTGTAGTGAAGGCAGGCAAGGGAGAGACCGTTGTAAGCGTTGACGTGAAGAATGTCGGCTCCATAGCCGGCAAAGAGGTGGTTCAGCTCTATGTGGCAGCTCCTGCTTCAAGGCTTGACAAGCCTGCCAAGGAACTCAAGGCATTCGCTAAAACAGCTGAATTGAAGCCGGGCGAGACTCAGACCGTCAGTCTGAAACTCAGCAACAGCGATCTCGCCTCCTTCGATGAAGCCGCAAATGCCTGGGTAGTGGAAGAAGGCAGCTACAAGTTCCTTGTAGGTTCTTCATCCCGCGACATCAGACTGAGTGCTGACGCAGACGTGAAAGGCTCAAGCCGCAAAGTTAGCGCCATCAGCTTCGACAAATAATCTTCGAAGATTATCCCGGAAGGGTGATCACAATTAGGATGCATCCCAGTCAAAGGACTTGGGATGCATCCTTTTGATGTACCATCACATAAACAATTCACCCTAATTGAACAGTGCGCAAATTTGTATATTTCAAAGTATTTGTTACCTTTGCAAGTTAGAAGATTATTAAAATCAGAGATGCATTTTGTCAGACACGCCCTAACCGATGTCTTGATCAGTTTGGCTATTATGACATCTGGCGCTGACGCATTGATGGCGCAAACGTCTACCCCTGTCAATCCGCTAGGGGGGGGGAGGCTTAGCCTAAAAATCAATGCGTTAGAGTTACTTTGCACAATACCCAACATTGGTGCGGAGTATGATTTGACGGACTCACCGTACAATCGCCTGACTCTCTCCTTGACAGCGAAATACAATCCGGACACTTGGCACACTTTGGCTCCTGTCACAGTGTTCAATCTTTTGGAATTCAGATCTGAATGCCGTTGGTGGTACCGTCAAAAGGAGTCACCTGTCAAATTCTTTTCAAATGGAGCCTTTTATGCCGGAGGGTACCTGCACGGAGGTTCGTTTTCTGTAAAGATGTCCCCCACAGGTCGCCAGGGAATCTTGTTTGGAATCGGAGCATCGTACGGCTATGATTTTCCGCTCTATACCTTCAAAAAATTCTGCATTGACTTTGAACTTGGAGCTTCTCTCGGTTTTGCAGTAAGCCGATACGAGCTTTATCGGATGAACAATACCGATACTGATTTTGTCATCCTCCCGGATGATTCTATGCGTTGGCGTATGATTCCGTATCCCATATTGTCGGAACTGAGGGCAAGCTTTGCATTCAGGACTTTGTCCATCAAAGACAAATACAAGAAGGATGATCCGGAAAGGGTAGCCAGAAGACGGGAACGGGCAGCTGCCAAGGAAGCCGCTCGCGCAGCTGCAATAGAGAAAAAGAACGAAAAAGAGGAGGCTGCACAATGAAACATTTTTCCTATATTCTGATTGCAGCTTGTCTGGTCTCCTGCGTGATGCTTGAGCCGAAAGTTATTGATGAGGACAGTCCCGAATCTGCCGCCATATCATTTTCTGTCATATGGCCTGAGGGTGTCTGCATTCAAGATACGGTATATGTCGCTATGAATGCAGTGAATGGCTTAGATAATGAGGAAGAACCCGAAAAATACGGCTACAGGCTCAATCCCCAGGGAGAATTTTACTCTAAGGAGGGTGAAGAACATATTGTCAAATTCGGCAATTATATCTTCCTTGCATGCACCTGCGACAACAATGCCGTAAAAATAGATTGGCCATCGAATTTCATTTCAGAATCCGATATCCCATTGGAGAATTTCAGCGCCAGGCTACTCAATCTTTCAGATGATGAATTGTCCCAATTGATACCTCAGGGGGTAAAGGACTTCAACACAAATGTTCCTTATCTCCATCAGCCCGAGGCATTTTGTTTTGCCCTTGGCAAATGTCAGGTATCTGACACTGTCGCAAATAGTTTTACCTTAACCTTGACTTCCCTTGTTCTCAATCTAAACTTAAACGTGAATATTCTCACGGAAGAGGGGGTTACTTTGAATGAGGTAGTGGGTGAGCTTTCAGGCATTCCTTCATCGATATCCCTGTTTTCCGGAACAGTTGAGCAGAAAGAAATCGGGAGGGTCATCTTCCCGATGTCGCCATCGTCCAACACTGAAGGCTGTAACTATTCTGCCTCTTTCAACATATTGGGCATCTTCCCTCCAGAATCATCCGGACTGTATTTCGGCAACGGCATTTTGCGACTCAGAGTAAGCGCGAGCTATGGAAATGAAACCAAATATCTATACCCGGCAATCAACCTTTATGACTTGATTGTTTCTGCTGGACTTATGAGCCCTGCCTTGAATGGAGTTGGATATAAGATATCAAAGGAAAAAGCAACACTTGATATTCCCAATTCTCTCGTTATCGGGAAAGGAGCATTCTCCTCGGAGGGCGAAAGCGAGGGGGTTGATTCCTGGTTTGATTCCGAAGAAACGATTGAAGTGGAGGTTTAGAGGCATGAAACATAGAAACCTGATACTTGCCATTTTGTGCTCATCGGTACTTCTCGCCTGCACTGACAAGGCGTGGGAAGGCATTACCGACGAGCAATATGACGATCTCGATATGGGTGTTCCCGTACCGGTTGTCATCACTATGGGAAGTCTTCAGAATGGCTATACAAAGGGAACAGGAGCAGTGGATGCAGAAGACGGGAAACTGTGGAAAGACGTTGATGTGTATGTCTATGCCTTCAAGAAAGATGCAGAATCCTATTCTCGCCCGGCCTCTGACAATAACCAGGACACGCTGGTAGATGCATCGCTAGACGACCCTGAATCAGCACTTGGCAGGAAGGCCAAATATGAAGGTCTGGACGGTTATATCACCTGGGAAAACGCCAGGCAGGATGCATATTATCCACTCGGAAAAGAGCCATATGACTTTTTCGCCTATTATCTGGATGATGCAGAGGTGGATGCTTCTTCAGTCACCAGGTCCGGGACTTCGGTATCTTTCCCGGTGGAAATAGACGGAAGCAGAGACTTAATGACTGCACACGCCGAATTTTCCAGAGAGCAGGTTGCAGGCAGAGGTTTTTCCGAGGATGAAATCCTTTTGCTTGAGCAGTACTCATTCAGCAGCTGGACGGCCCGACGCAATGTCAATCCCGTCCTGCAGTTCAAGCACCATCTTACCCGGCTCAGGTTTGAAATATATCCCGGACTTCCAGGCTCCAACGAGGTATATGTCAATGAAGTACGCGTCAAAAGCAAAACCTCGGCTCAATTCACGGTTGCATCATCTGACCCTTCCCAGATGGGCCTTGATTTTGGCATTTCATCTACACGCAGCGACCTGTTCCTTTGCGAGCAGGATGGTTCTCCTCTCAAGCAGGACACCTACCATACCCAATATGAGGGAGACTACTCAATCCCGATATTTGAGCGTCAAGGCGTTCAGGTGGGAGGGACCATTCTGGTGGCTCCGGATACATCTTATGAAATTGCCCTTACAAATTATGAAGCCAAAATCGACAAAGTGGTTCATCCCCTACCCTTTACTATCAGCTTGGCTGAAGGGTTCAAGCCCGGACATCAGTATGTCGTAAAAATGGCAATCTATGAAATGATGTCAGTGGATATTACGGTGGATGTGGAACCTTGGGGCACAGGCGGATACATCATAATAGACCAGGAAGACGAATACTATTAACAGTTTTTATATCAACCTTATTTGTTAAACTTTAATCAAAAAAGTTATGAAAAAATTCTTATTTTTCGCAACTACGTTTGCAATCCTTCTTTCAGGATGCACGAAAAGTAATGTGAATGATGACGTTCTGGACGACGGCACTCCAGTTCCGGTACGCTTCAGTGCTATGTCTATGACAAGTAGCGTCAGCACCAAATCAACGGGCGCTGTAGGTGCAGAGGGTAATCTGTGGAACAAGCAGAATCTGTACATCTACGGCTATGACAGAACAGTCACTGACTTTACCACGGAGCCATTCATCAACAATGTTATGGCAACCGCTCCTGACGCGGAATCCAGCGGGGCTATTGAAGTCATGAATAATGCCGTTGCTCCTGCTGAACCATTCTACTATGTTGCCAAGAATCGCTATGACTTCTTCGGCTACCACGTTGATGATGCAGCGACAGGTGAACCGGTACGGGAAGCTACCAGGGTTTATGTGCCATTCGAGATTAACGGTGCCCAGGACCTTTTGATTGCCAAAGCTGACCAGCTGGCTGATATTGATAAGGCCGGAGCCGGCATTTCTGAAGAAAATGCCTACAGCGCCTATGCTGCAAGACGTAATGTGCACCCAACTCTCAAATTCCAGCACCAGCTTGCAAGATTCACATTTGAGATTGTAGCCGGTTCTGCCTCAGGAAGCAATGTAAATGTTAATTATATTACAGTTGATTCCAAGTCAAAAGGCAATCTGGTTGTAGTAGGCGAAAACCGAGGCATTGCTGATGTAGCGGAGGATGTGGCAAGTTTCAAGCTCCAGGAGATTAATGCTGAAGGAAACGCCCAGGACTTGACTCGTGTAAAGCCTGAAACATATAAACCTGAAAGAGACAACGCCAAAAAAATCGGAGAGAGCATTATGGTCATCCCTGGAGAGGCGTCTTATAAGCTTAAAATCAAGACCAGCCAGGATGGTGTCAGCACAGACATTCCGGAGCAGGAATGGGAGATTGAGATTGGTAATGTTGTTGGTGCACCGGAAGGAGCTGTCGCTTTTGAAGCGGGATATTCATATAAAATCACCATCGTCATCTACGGACTTGAGGAAGTCAAGATTACAGCAGAACTCGAAGAATGGAAAGATGGCGGTAACACCACCATCGACGAGGATGACATTTAATCCCTTCTCTATATGAAGAGGTTTTATCTTTTGGGCTTATTGGCCCTGGCATCCCTGGCGTCCTGTTCCAAAGCCGAAATGGCCGAGGACGAGAATGCCTGGATTGAAGATGACACCAAACCTGTTCCCGTATTGTTCAGCACATCCGGAAGCATCAGTGCCCAGACAAAGGGCATTGTTTCCGGCTCTGTGATGAACGGTCTTGATGTGGGAATCATAGGCGTAGCCGAGAAAACGGGCGACGGACTGGAAACCGTTGACTGGAGTCAGGGCGACGCATATACCACACTCATCAACAACAAACACGTGACCACAGGGGAAGATGGCAGCATCGTATTCTCGCCAAAGATTTACTATCCTTTCGGAAGCAAATATGCATATAGTTTCTACAGCTACTATCCATACTCCAATTCCGAGAGTAAACCTGCAAGCCTTGAGAACGGAAGCTACTCCATCACCTATTCCCTTGGAGATACCGATATTCTCTGGGCCAAGGCGGAGGCGGAGGAATTTACGACCGAATCCGGTAATCTGACAGGTTTCAATGCAAGGTATTGCCGTGCCGTGAGAAAAGCAGGGCAGGAGAATCAGTATTTTCCTAAGCTCCAATACAAGCACTTGCTTACTGCCTTGGCATTCAAAGTCGTAAGTAATGATGAGGACATAGCTTCCTATGACATAAAGGTAACAGGATTGGAACTAAAGGATACTTACACACATGCAAGCCTTTGTGTTTGTACGACAGGAGATGCGGCTTCAGCCGGGACGCTTGTTCCGAGTGGGGAAGGTCTAATCGGACGCACCGACCTGGACGTAAAGCCAAGCACCTCTCCAAGCGAGTTGTGTACAATCCTTGCGTATCCTTCCACAAGCTATACTGCAGTCATCACCCTCACGTTCAAACATGATGAAGTTGCCGAAACTCACGTACTTGAGCTCCCAATCAACGGATCCTCATCTTACGAGGCGGGTTTCAGATACTACTTTACCGTGACGGTGAACAAACCTGAAGATGTCACTATTATTCAGACCTCACTCGAGGAATGGCATGATGGTACTCCTGAAGGTGCAGAAATCTGACGATTTGAACAAAAGCCTTCATACTTTTATAGTTGTGCTCATGTCTCTGTCCGCATTCCTGTGCGGACAGAGACTTGGCGCACAACAGATTGCCGTGCACTTCAATGCCTTGAAATACGCATTGATGACCCCAGATGCAGGCATTGATATGGTGATTGGAGAAAAGACTACTGCCGGCTTAAGCGTATCAGCCCACTGGCATCCATACGGATTGGACTCAAGAGTCCTGTCAGTGCAACCACAATTGCGCTACTGGTTTTCGGGAAGACCTTTCAATAGGGAATATATCGGAGCATCTTGTTTGTTTTCAACATACGATATGACTGTTTCTTCAAGGGTTTATAAAGGCTCAGCAGAAGGATTGGGACTTACTGCAGGCTACGTGATGCCTTTGAGCAAACGCTGCGCTCTGGAATTTTCAGGAGGCATGTCCCTCATTTTCTTCAATCACAAAAGATATGGAATATCGGACAGTTTCAGCGACAGTTATGAGGGAAAAGATGACTGGGCCATATCCCGTGGCTGCGAGTTTATCCCTTCCAATCTGGGCGTCACATTCATATATATAATAAAATGAAGCAAAGATGTTTGTGCATATTATTTGCCCTGCTCTCCTTTATCCCGTGCCACTCGCAGGAGATAAAGAGGGTGAGCGGTCGGGTTCTCGACAAGACTACAGGAAAACCCATTGACCTGCAGCAAGTGGTCGTCAATATCTATGCATTCAACACCGTTGCTGCAGCCCAGGATGTAAAGAAACAGATGGATGGGGACGAAAACAGCATCGTGATACCGGACGCTGAGACCCATCCAGACGACAACGGCTATTACGATATTCCCGTGGCAGAGACAGGCGCCCTGATTTTCAAGGTTGAGATGAAAGAAGCAATCCTTGAACCTGTCAATTTCAGAATGGAGATCAATGTCCGCATAGAGATGGGGAACTACATCAACACTTCAACCGTAACTGCTGTCAGGGAAGCTGTTGGTGTGCTGGACCCCCAGGGCGAGATCGAAGGAAACTACCTCAAGAGCAGGTGTACCATAAGCCTTCCAGCCAATTCAGGCAAGACAAATGCAAGGATGATAGTTCAGCCTATGCTGCTGGACGGCAATACCGGGGACACCCTTCGGTACTTGAAGCCGACCGTAATGGACGGTTTGGAGTACCGTCTTACTCAGTTGCGGATGATGGGTTATTCAGCCGACAACGACCCTCTTACCCCATATGTCAGCATAGACACTCTGACAGCGGAGAGCCAGAGTGTGAACTGGGCTGACACAATCTACGTTGAAGACCCATCACGATACTATCAGGTGAAGGGGATTATTTCAATGGAAGATTACAATGTAACCTATTTCGAGAAAGACCATTTCCTTGCATCATCCCGCCTTAGGAGGCCTCTCAGATTTCTGGAATACTCGATGGCTCCATACCATCTCAACCCGAATGATTATGTAGAAAAGCCAAAGAGGGAGAAAAGGGATGCAGGCGGCAGTATGTCACTTACATTTAAGGTCGGGCAGGCAGTCCTTTCAGATGACGACACTGTTGGCATCCGTCAGATCGATTCGGTCAAACAAGCTCTCCTGGACATTATCCATGGAGAAGGTTCTCAGCTGAAAGAGTTTCATATTGTAGGAGTTGCATCCCCTGACGGTTCATACGCATCCAACCTTACGCTGGCAAAGCGCAGAATGGAGTATATCCTTGGACAGATTACTTCCATCATCCCGAACAAGAACAAGGTATTCATAACCACAAAGGCTGAAGTTGCTCCTTGGTCTAACGTTGCCGATCTGTTGGAAGCTGATTCCCTGAAAACGGAGGCGAAGGCCATACGGGACATAATACAAAAGTATCCCGGAGGTCAGGACCGCCAATGGGAAAGAATCCGCTCTCTTCCGTTCTACAAGAGTGTGATTTCATTATACCTTCCTAAACTCCGAACCGTAAACTATTCATTCAAGTACGATTTATACAGGGAACTTACCCCTGAAGAAATTCTTGACCGATACCACAACGATGAGGACTACAGGAGCGGACGGAAACAGTTTGCCCTGTATGAATACTGGCATCTTTTCAATATGATCAAGGATCCGCTTGAGCTGGAGAATCTCTATCTGAGAGCTTATAAAGAGTCTGAGATGGCCAATGGCAAACCTTGGGTCCTGGCCGCCTGCAATCTGGCTGCGTCTTATATCGCTCGAGGAGTTTGTGATACCACCTTGCTTGGACAGTTCATTGATCTGGCTACTGCAAGGACTGATTTCCAAAGAAGGAGGTTCAACGGAGATGGCTATGACATTGTCAATCCGGAAGCAGTTGTTGCCAATCAGATGATTATGTATGTAATGGACAACAACTTCCGCAAGGCAGGCCAGCTTACGAATATCCTTGGTGACAATGAGAAAAATGCTCTTGTAACATCTTTCGCCCTGTGCCTTGGAGGATATTACAAAGGGGGTAACACCTCGGAAGAGAAAACCCGGGCGAGGAAAGTATTTGAGAATGTATCGGCCAGTTCACCACGTAACAAGGTGGTGTTGAGTCTTGCGATGAACACTAAAAGCTATGATGCAATGGCAGAGGAGGCGATGGCAGAGCTCGATCCTAATGACCCGCTGACAGATTACTTGTGGTCTGTAATTTATGGACGCAAGGCAGCCAGAGGCGGGGATTTTATGGATGATATCCTCAGTGAAGATTATCTGCTTTCTTGTTTCCAGAAAGATAAATCTTACATAGATATAGCCGCTGGAGATGGAGACATTGTAGAATACATCTTCAAATCAGCACTTGACCGTTATAACAATCCTTGATTATGTCCCTGCTCAGCACTTTTCTCCTGTCCTGTTTTCTCTCCGTAGCGACGCCTATGGAGTCCGATTTTGATATTGCAAAAGTTCAGGATTCCACCAAAATAAGCCATGACACACTTGTCTCAAAAGGGTTTAACGCCTTGGATTATCGGCTTCAGAAACGTTATCGTCCAAAGGACGAACCCTTCATCAATAATCGCTTTATTGACAATTCATATCTGAAGATGAATCTTGGTGCCTTTCAGCTTGCCAGACATGACTATTCTTCGTTTTCCTGGGGCGGTCTAGGAGGATTGGAAATCGGGAAGTCATTTGACCGCTACAATTCAATATCCCTTGGTATTTCCTTAATGTCTTTCAACCGCAATGTAAACGGGAGCAAGGTTGCCAGCGGAGGCATCGAGGCTATGCATCACTTTGACATCAGCTCATATTTGAACGGTTATCGCTCGTCCAGAGCTATTACCGTTTCGACTCTTGAAGCTGTCGGGTTTGATTTATCCAATACAGCGGGCGAATGGTATATGTCAGGGCATATACGTTTTGGGATAGATGTCAACTTCCAGATAAACAAAATGCTTGATGTCTTCCTTGAACCGTTTATTTCTTTCTATACAGATGGACTGGACGGCTACAATAATTTGAGTTCGCAGAGTAACAACAACGGATACGGCATCTCTTCAGGATTTATCGTTCGTCTCCCTTCCGATGGCCGCCCAAGCTTCAACCAGTTTATGGAAGAAATCGGCAGCCTAGGTTTGTCTGTTGATGTTTCTGTAGGCTTCGCCTTCCAGGCATCAGATATGGTCGCTTCTACCGTAGGGTTTATTCCATCTTCCCGGGAAGCGGCAAGTCTTGCCCTTTGCATTCCTCTTTCAGGACCCCTGTCGACAAGAATGTCAGTTTTTTATTCTCGCGATGTTTGGAAAAGGTTTGTAGGGTCTGTAAACAAATTCTCCTACTACTTCGGCTTACGGGGAGAAGTGATGTTTGATCCTATGTATTATTTCAAAGATATCAGAAAATATATTTCAATTCCCCTGTTTATGGGACCGGAATATGGTTATATGTTGAAGTATGATCATAATTACGATATCAAACGGCAATACTTCGGCCTCAGCACCGGTTTCCAGCTTCGACACAATGTTTCTTCAAGGCTGACTGTTTACCTGGAACCGCATCTTTCCATAGTGCCTTACAATTATCGCCAAAACTTGACGGACAGTTTATCTTCCGCCACTTCCAACTACTACGATACTATATATTCATTCCTGCTTGGGGTATCAATTCCGCTATAAATACATGAGAGTGACTATAAGTCTCTCGACAATTTAGTCACTCTCAATTTGTGTGGTCCCTGCAGGGCATGATCCTGCGACTCCCTGATTATGAGTCAGGTGCTCTAACCAACTGAGCTAAGGGACCTTTATGGGCGGTCTTAATACCGCCCGATATCAGACTTTGATCTCTACCTCAACACCTGAAGGCAACTCGAGCTTCATAAGAGCGTCAACGGTCTTTGCGTTGGACTCTTCGATATCGAGAAGTCTGCGGTATGAATCGAGCTCAAACTGCTCGCGAGCCTTCTTGTTCACGAAGGTGGAGCGGTTTACCGTGAAGATCTTCTTATTGGTAGGAAGAGGAATTGGACCATTCACCTTCGCACCGGTAGACTTCACTGTCTCAACGATCTTAGCCACGGACTTGTCCACAAGCATATGATCGAAAGACTTGAGTTTAATTCTAATTTTCTGACTCATATTGATGAATTCTTTTATTCTGTTAATTATTCGTCATCAGAAGCTTTATATCCGCTCTTCTCGATGATATCCTTAGCCATTGCGGCAGGAACCTCAGCGTAGTGGTCGAATGACATAGTGCTTGTTGCACGACCTGAAGACAGGGTTCTGAGCACAGTCACATAACCGAACTGCTCTGAAAGCGGAACGAAGGCCTTAACGACACGGGCTCCGTTTGCGGTAGAATCCATAGCGACAATCTGTCCGCGACGACGGTTAAGGTCACCTACAATCTCACCCATATAATCTTCCGGAGTAACTACTTCAAGATTCATAATAGGCTCGAGAAGGACAGGCTTGCACTTAGGGCAGGCGTGACGGAAAGCCATACGCGCTGCGAGCTCGAATGAGAGCTGGTCGGAGTCTACCGGATGGTAAGAACCATCAAGCAGGGTCACCTTGAGAGACTGAACCTCATAGCCTGCAAGAACACCGTTGGCCATTGCAGACTCGAAGCCCTTCTGCACGCAAGGAACAAACTCCTTAGGAACGTTTCCGCCCTTGACCTGATTGTCGAACTGGAGTCCGGTAACGCCTTCGTCAGCAGGTCCGATCTCGACGATAATGTCGGCGAACTTACCACGACCACCGGTCTGTTTCTTGAACACCTCACGGTGCTGGGTAGTGCCGGTAATAGCTTCCTTATAGTTAACCTGTGGAGCACCCTGATTGATCTCTACGCCGAACTCTCTGCGGAGACGGTCAACGATGATGTCAAGGTGAAGCTCACCCATACCGCTGATAACGGTCTGACCGGTTTCATGGTCTGATTTCACTGTGAAGGTAGGATCCTCTTCTGCGAGCTTGGCAAGAGCGATTCCGAGCTTGTCAAGATCCTTCTGTGTCTTAGGCTCCACAGCAATTCCGATAACCGGATCAGGGAATTCCATAGACTCGAGGGAGAAATTGTATCCTTCAGCGCAAATGGTATCACCGGTGCGGAGATCCTTGAAACCTACAGCTGCACAGATGTCACCTGCCTCTACGAACTCGATAGGATTCTGGTGGTTTGAGTGCATCTGGTAAAGACGTGCGACTCTTTCCTTCTTGCCAGAACGGGTGTTGAGCACGTAAGAGCCTGCATCGAGATGTCCTGAATATGCCCTGATATAAGCAAGGCGGCCGACGAATGGATCGGTGGCAATCTTGAACACAAGTCCGCAGAATGGCTCGCTTGCAGAAGGCTTGAGATCAACCTCCTTGTCGGTGTTGAGGTCGGTTGCCTTGGTGTCACCGATGTCAAGAGGTGAAGGGAGATATCTCATTACCGCATCAAGAAGGAACTGTACGCCCTTGTTCTTGAAGGAAGAACCGCAGCATGCAGGAACGATCTGCATTGCGATGGTACCCTTGCGGATAGCTGCGATAATCTCCTCGTCGGTAATGGACTCAGGATCCTCGAAATATTTGTCCATAAGGTTTTCATCGCACTCTGCGGCAGCCTCTACGAGTTTGTCCCTCCAGAGTGCAACCTGGTCGGCCATATCCTCCGGGATATCCTGAATCTCGTAGTTTACGAGCTCCTCACCGGTGTGATATACTATAGCCTTCTTGGCGATAAGATCAATGATACCCCTGAACTTTTCTTCTGAGCCGATAGGGAGACAGATTGGAACTGCGGTGGCACCGAGCTTGGTCTTGATTTCCTCAACGCAAGCGAGGAAGTCTGCTCCCACGCGGTCCATCTTGTTCACATATGCAATCTTCGGCACCCTGTACTTGTCGGCCTGACGCCATACAGTCTCAGACTGAGGCTGCACGCGGCCTACCGCACAGAAAGTAGCAACGGTACCGTCCAGAACACGGAGCGAACGCTCAACCTCCACAGTGAAATCCACGTGGCCCGGAGTGTCGATCAAGTTAATCTGGTAAGTGTCTCCATTGTAGTGCCAGAACGCTGTGGTAGCGGCAGAAGTAATGGTGATACCTCTCTCCTGCTCCTGGACCATCCAGTCCATAGTGGCGGCACCCTCGTGAACCTCACCGATCTTGTGTGTTTTTCCGGTGTAGTAAAGAATTCGCTCGGAAGTCGTAGTCTTACCGGCATCGATGTGAGCCATGATGCCGATGTTTCTCGTGTACTTAAGATCTCTTTTTGCCATCTGTCAAAATCAACTAAAACCTGAAGTGGGCGAATGCCTTGTTGGCCTCTGCCATCTTGTGCATATCCTCCTTGCGCTTGAATGCGCCACCTTCATTATTGTATGCCGCGATAATCTCGGCACAAAGTTTCTCTGCCATTGAGTGGCCGGAACGCTTGCGGGCGAAGTTGATCATATTCTTCATAGAAAGCGAAATCTTCCTCTCCGGGCGCAACTCAGTAGGCACCTGGAAGTTGGCACCACCGATACGACGTGACTTCACCTCAATCTGAGGGGTAACGTTCTCGAGAGCCTTCCTCCATATATCCAATGGAGCCTTGTCGGAATCTTTCATCTTCTCGCCTACCATATCAATGGCATCGTAAAAAATAGAATACGCGATACTCTTCTTCCCCTGCAACATAAGATTGTTCACGAAACGGGTAACCTGTGTGTCGTGAAACTTAGGATCAGGAAGTAGAATCCTCTTCTTAGGCTTTGCTTTTCTCATTGATAATAACTGTTAAAAAATTAAAACCATCCTTCAGGCAATTACTTTGGCCTCTTGGCGCCGTAAAGGGAGCGTGACTGAGTACGTCCTTCAACACCGGCTGTATCCAAAGCTCCTCTAAGGATGTGGTAACGTACACCTGGGAGGTCCTTAACACGACCACCGCGAACGAGCACGATTGAGTGCTCCTGCAGGT
>CAMEWE010000003.1:0-115193 GCA_945939695.1 uncultured Bacteroidales bacterium | reverse complement strand
AGATTTCGAACACCTCTCACCCTTTCTACACCGGCAAGATGAAGATTGTCGACACAGCCGGCCGAGTTGATATGTTCTATCAGAGATACAAGTCCCGCAAGAAATAAGCTTGCAAGGTACAAAAGAAGAGCAGCCCGAAAGGCTGCTTTTTTCGTATTCCTCCGAGGGAAGAATTCAGGTCTCAAGCGCTGCGCGGGCGCCAGTTATCAGTATGGAAGACGTTGGCGGCAATGATGATGCCGAGCACGATCGCGAGCGTAAGTTTCACGGAAGTGAGTCCGGTCATTATGGCGGCATTCAGCTGGGTGGAAGCAGTATAATAGGCGCTCCAGAACACTCCGGCTCCGGGTATAAGGGGAAAGACGCCGCAAATCAGGAACACGGTGCTGGGGCACTTGAGCTTCACGGCAGACCAGCGCGACAGGAAGGCGACCACCGTAGCGGCAAGGAAAGTGCTGGCAAAGTCCCCGAGCGGGGTATAGCGCATCGTAAGCATGAACACCAGCCATCCGAGCATACCCACAACTCCGGAAGCTAAATAGAATTCTCGGGGCACGCCGAACAGAATCGCAAAGGATGCGGTACCCACCAGCGCGGCAAAGAGCTGCACGGGTATATGGGCGGTGAATTCATCAGTAAGCGTACCGCTGAGCTGCATCACTCCGCCGCTGATCCAGCTGTGGGCAATGAAGGCGAAGCAGACCCCGATTGCGATGCACAGGAACATCATCAGCGCATCTATAAGACGGGTCATTCCTGCCAGGTAGTCTTCATTCGCAACGTCACGCAGGCCGTTGGTGAACGGAACCCCGGGAATGAGGAGTATGAGCGTACCCACGACCATATTCCCCAGACTTGAGCCCAGCCCCAGATTATAGAGCAATATGCAGAGCAGGGTGCCTATCAATCCTCCGCAGATGTTTCCAAGGGTCTTGGAAAGATAGGGAGAGGCAACTTTGACGGAGAAGAACTGAAGCACGATGGCGGCTATCATTGAAGAGAGACAATCCAGCAGACTTCCTCCGAAGATGATGCAGAAACCGCCACATCCGAAAACAGCGCCCAGGAACTGTTCCCAGACGGGTTTTGCGGGCAGCTGTTTGATCTTCTCGAGACGGGAAACCGCCTCCGGAAGGGGAATATTGCCCTTGGATATCTCCCTGGAAAGCTGGTTTACAGCAACGACTTTCTCCAGCTTCGCTCCCTTGATCGGAATGAATTCGGCATTGGCATAGGACTTTCCCGTGGTAAAGATGCCGTTGCTGAGGACGAAAAACTTCTCCCCGGACTCCCCGTAATTGTCAGCAATCCTCTCCATAGTCTCCTCGACACGGGAGATTTCAGCACCGTTTTCCAGAAGCACACGGCCTGCATCGGATGCAAGCTTCAGCACCTCCTCGCTGCGATATGCCCTATCTCCAGGAGTACCCATCATTTCACGAGTTCAATTTTGTACAATCTCGGCCAGTATTTGCCTGTCAGGTATATGCTTCCGTCGGCCGGATCCCTTGCAATGCCGTT
Organism: uncultured Bacteroidales bacterium; assembly: GCA_945939695.1. Classification (GTDB taxonomy): domain Bacteria; phylum Bacteroidota; class Bacteroidia; order Bacteroidales; family UBA932; genus Cryptobacteroides. Next base: position 113,672 of record CAMEWE010000003.1, on the reverse strand, counting down.
GAGCACGTCAGTTTTGGGAGTACGCAGTTTTTTCGGCAGAAGGCCGCTGCAGTCTATTACGGATTCCACTTTGCCGTCAGACGGATCTATGACCACAATCATATCTGTCATATAGACGTTGGCCCACACCTTGCCGTCAATCCATTCCAGCTCATTGAGATACTTCACCGGTCTGCCGTCCATCTTCACATCTACGCTTCCCACGGTCTTGAAGTCCTTGTCGAGGAAGTAGAGACGGGAACTGCCGTCTGAGGCTATCAGCCGCTTTCCATCGGTGGTAAGGCCCCAGCCCTCGCGAGGGTAGGAATAGGTCTTTTCGTATTCCAGGGTCTGCGCGTCATAGACAAATGCCACCTTGTTGAGCCAGGTGAGTATGAACAGCTTGCCGTCCAGCACCACCGAACCTTCCGCAAAATACTTCTTGGCAAAATCCAGCTTGCGCAACACCTTTCCGCTCTTCAGGTCCACAAGCCTGATGGAAGACTCCCCGAACTGGCCGGTAGTCTCTATAAACCTGTCTCCGTCGAACGAAAGTCCCTGGGTGTAAGCCGAGACGTCATGGGAGAATTCCTCCAGGACCTTCACCTTGTACTCCCTCACCTTTGCGTTGCAGGAAGCAGCGCATAGCAGAAGCGGGACCATAAGGCATACTAAGCGGAATTTCATCATAGAATATTATCTCAGTTCAGCAAGATCGTAAATGAGTCTCTCCGTCTTTTCCCATCCCAGACAAGGGTCCGTAATGGACTTTCCGTACACGCCATCACTGACCTTCTGACAACCGTCCTCTATATAGGACTCAATCATCATTCCTTTCACCAGACGGCAGATGTCGGCATTGTGGCGGGTGCTGTGGAGGATTTCCTTGGCTATGCGCACCTGCTCGAGATATTTCTTACCCGAATTGGAATGGTTGGTATCCACGATTACCGCAGGGTTGGCGAGATTGCTGGAAGCGTAGAGTTCGTGCAGTTCCGCCAGGTCCTCGTAGTGATAGTTCGGATGTGCGATGCCGTGTGAATCCACATAACCGCGCAAGATGGCATGGCTGAGAGGATTGCCCTTGCTTTCCACCTCCCAGTTGCGGTAGATGAAGGTATGTGGGCTCTGGGCTGCCTGCAGGGCGTTCATCATCACTGACAGATTTCCTCCGGTAGGGTTCTTCATACCCACAGGTATGTCCAGTCCGCTCGCAGTCAGACGATGCTGCTGGTTCTCCACGGAGCGGGCCCCGACAGCAACGTACGAGAGCAGGTCGGAAAGGTACTTGTGGTTCTCGGGATAGAGCATTTCATCCGCGCAGGAGAATCCCGTCTCATTGAGGGCCTTGAGGTGCAGCTTTCGTATTGCTATGAGGCCCTTGAGCATATCCGCGTGGGCATGCGGGTCCGGCTGGTGCAGCATACCTTTGTAACCTATGCCGGTGGTGCGGGGTTTGTTGGTATAGATTCTCGGCACGATCACTATCTTGTCAGCCACCTTCTCCTGCACGCCGCGAAGGCGGGAGATATAGTCTATCACCGCATCCTCCCTGTCGGCGGAGCACGGTCCTATCACCAGCAGAAGCTTGTCACTCTTGCCGGTGAAGATGTCGCTTATGGCAGCATCATTCTCCTTCTTGGCCTGCGCGCCCTCCTCGGAGAGAGGGTACATCTCCTTGATTTCCTGTGGTATGATAAGCTTGCGCTTAAAATCCATGTTCATAATAAAACCTCCTCTAATCTTTATCGAAATAGGCCCTTCTACGGGTCGAAGTTATCATCATCTCCTTCATTGTCTGCTCGTCCCCTGAGGCTATCGCGTCCCTGAGCGTGCTGAACTTCTCCATGAACAGGTCCATCTGCGAGAGCAGTTCGTCGCGGTTCTCCAGGAAAAGCTCCGTCCACATATTCTCGTTGATCTTGGCAATGCGGGTGAGGTCGCGAAATGAATCTCCGGTATAATCCACAAGATGCGATGACTCCTTGCAGTCCATCAGAGCCACTGCGATGCAATGGGTCAATTGGGAAAGGAAGCCTATCATCTCGTCGTGCTTCTCCGGCGTCAGCTCGGATATTCTTCTGAATTCCAGGGCGACAGCAAGCTCACGCACAAGCTGCACTGCGGCGGGATCGGTGCCGGGAAGCGGAGTTATGATGAAGTTGGCGTTGCGGAAAATCCCGCAGTCCGCATTCTCGATTCCGTACACTTCCTTGCCTGCCATAGGATGTGCCGGCACGAAGCTCACCCCCTCGGGCAGCAGTCCGCGCATATTGTCGATGACATAGCGTTTCACACCCGAAACGTCGGTGACCACGGCGCCCCTGCGTATGTACGAACCGTACTCGCGCAGCCATTCGAGCATCTTCCTGGGATAAAGGGCGAACACTATCACATCGAAAGAGGAAACGTAGTCCCTGTCCGGGAGCGTACGTCCGTCTGCCGCGAAACCGTGTTCCAAAGCATAGTCAAGGGTTTCCTGACGGCGCACCAGAGCTCCGACACGGTAGCCGGCGCGGCTCAGACCCTGGGCGTACGAACCGCCTATGAGTCCGAGTCCCACAATGAGTATTTTCTTCTCAGATGCCATATCACACTTTCCCGTCCGGGAACGCAGGTCCCAGATAATCAGTTCCATAGCGTTGAGCAAGCACATCGCAGACCACTACCGAAGCCATTGCGGTCACTACAGGGCAGATACGTCTGAGTATGGCAGGATCGTGGCGTCCGTGCAGTTCCAGAGTCGTTTCCTCACCCTTGCGGAAGTCCACGGTCCTCTGTGGCCGGGAAATGGACGGGGTAGGCTTTACGGCAAGCTGGAAGAGCAGAGGCATACCGTTGCTGATGCCACCGTTGATGCCACCGTTGCGGTTGGACAGGGTCACCACGCGGCCACCGCGGATGGCAAAGGGATCATTTGCCCGGGAAGCGCGCATGGAGCACAGCGCAAAACCGTCGCCGAACTCTATACCCTTCACGGCACCGATAGCGAACATTGCACGGGAAATCACGGATTCCAGGGAATCGAACCACGGTTCCCCGACACCGGCGGGAAGGCCGCTTATGCAGCACTGCACCCTGCCTCCCACGGAATCACCGTCAGACTTCGCGGCGAGTATGGCCTCGCGCATCTTGTCGGCGACCGGGGAAATCACCGGAAAATCGGCGCGGTCCGCAATTTCCATCTGGGTGCGTAGCAATTCCCCGTCCTCAGAGAAGGGTTCATCCATGACTCCGGCACATTCGAGTATGTGCGTCGCTATATGTATTCCCCTGTATTGCAGGGCCTTTAGACAAATGGCACCGGCTGCGACTACCCCCACCGTAACCCTGCCGGAGAAGTGTCCCCCACCCCGCAGATCTTCGTAGCCGTGGTACTTCATCTCGGCGCTGTAATCGGAATGCGACGGGCGCGCGATGCCCACGGGGTAGTCGGAGCTGCGCACGTTGGCATTCGGTATGCTGATTGCGAGCGGTGAACCGGTGGTACGGCCTTCGTACACGCCGCTGAGTATGCTGAATTCATCCTTCTCCACCCTCGCGGTATCGGTCAGACCTCCGGGACGGCGGCGGGACAGCCGGGCTGCAATTTCCCCGCAGTCCACTTCCACTCCGGGGGCCATACCGTCGAGGACGACACCCGTAGCGGGGCCGTGGCTTTCGCCGAAAACGGTGAGAATTACGCTGCTGCCTATACTGTTCTTCATTATTGTCAGAAATTTGCGACAAGTTTGAGACGGTCGCACAGGGATCCGAGTTCTGTCATCATACTGCGGCCTTCCTCATTGTTGATGTCGCCGTCAAGCTCTATGTAGAAATAGTAGTTCCACATCAAATCCTTCATCGGACGGGAGCGGAGGCTGGACATATTGTAGCCGTGGGCTCCGATTATGTTCAGGGTCTTGGCAAGCGAACCGGCTTCATTCTTCACGGTGAACATCAGTATGAAGTGGCGGCCCATCTTATGCTTTGACCGGGATACGTCAAGGGAGCGGGTGAAGGCGGCAAAACGGGTGGTATTGGTGTTGGAAGAGTTGATGTGGCGTTCCAACACCTTCAGGCCGTAGAGTTCAGCACATTCTTCGCTTGCAATGGCTGCAACACTGACATCCTTCTTCTCAGCCACCATCTTTGCCGCGACGGCAGTATTCGGGTATTCGTGGGCGGTAAAGCCCTTCTTCTCGATGTATCCTGCGCACTGGGACAGGGCCTGGGGATGGCTTACGACTTCGCGTATCGTGTTCAGGTCGGCACCCTCGCACGCAAGCAGGTTCTGCACGGCCTCGAGTTCAATCACCCGGTTGCAGTAAAGGCTTCCCGAGAACATCAGGTCCGTGACTGCGGACACCTCTCCGGCATAGCTGTTTTCCATTGGAAGCACCGCCACGTCGCACAGTCCATCCTCGACGGAACGGTATGCCGACGCGAAATCAGAAAAAGGCACGGCCTCTGCCTGAGGGAACATCCTGCGCACGGCAATGGAAGCAAAGGCTCCCGGCACACCGCAATACGCCACCTTGAAACCGCTGGTAAGCTGGCGCTGGTAGCGTTTGGAGAGGTCCATCATATTCTTCTGGAAATCCACGTAGAGATTCCTGATTCCGTCATCATTGATGAGTCCGGAATTGCGTCTGATGACTTCCTCCTCGCGGACAGGGTCGCATATCGGAAGCCCCCTGGTCATCTTGTACTGCGCCACGTCACGGCTCTCAAGCATCCTCTGCTCAAAGAGTTCAGCCATCTTCGAATCAATTTCGTTGATTCTTTTCCTTATCGCCTCAAGGCGCTTGCTTTCATCTCCCATTTCAGTGTCTATTTGTACCCCCTAGGCGAATCGAACGCCTATCGTAGGAACCGGAATCCTAAATTTTATCCATTAAACTAAGGGGGCCGGACAAGTTGCAAATATACCTATTTTCCTAAAAATGTCAAAGGGAAAAACTATCTTGCCATCCTGTATATTTCCGCCACGTCGTCGCGGGAAAGCACTTTCAGAGCGCCCACGGTGCGGGTACCCCATTCGGAACATTTGTCAGCCATCTCGGAAATCTGTTCCTCGCTGACTTCAATCCCTGTGAGTTCCCGCAGGTTCACGGGCATACCAAGGCTGCGGAAGAAATCCTCCATCGCCCGGATTCCCGCCTCCGCGGTAGCTTCCGGACTGTGGAAATCCTGCTCCACACCCATCACGTTCACAGCAAAGCGCACGAAACGCGGCAGGTTCTCGGAACGCACATAGCGGGCCCAGCTTCCCCATACGGCGGCAAGTCCAGCACCGTGGCTCACGTCGAACATTCCGCTGAGCTCATGCTCAATGTTGTGTGTACCCCAGTCATCTGTCGTGCCGCAACCCGTGAGGTCGTTGTGGGCGAGGCTGCCGGCCCACATCAACTGAGCCCTCAGGGTGTAGTCTTGTGGGTTCCTGAGCACCTTAGGAGCCACTTTGATCACCGTCCGCAGTATCGCCTCGGCAATTGCGTCCGTCACTTCCATATCGTCCTCCTTGGTGAAATACCTCTCCATGGTATGCATCATCATATCCACGGCACCGCAGGCTGTCTGCCAGGCGGGGAGGGTGTAGGTGAGCTCAGGATTCATGACCGCGAACTTGCAGCGCAGGCTGTCATTGCAGTAGTCCTTCTTGAGATTTCCGTCCTCATTGGTAATGACGCTGCCACCGCTCATCTCGCTTCCCGCAGCAGGAATTGTCAGGACGCATCCTATTGGCAGGAAACGGCTGGCCTCGGCCTTCCGGAGAAAGAGATCCCACACGTCGCCGTCGAGGTACATGCCGGAACTGATGGCCTTGCAGGAGTCGATGACCGAACCACCGCCAACGGCAAGAATGAAGTCCACGCTCTCTTTTCGGCAGAGTTCTATACCCTTTCTAACCAGGCTCACACGCGGGTTGGGAACCACTCCGCCAAGCTCGATGAAGGCAATGCCGGCTTCGGAAAGCATACCCCTTACCCTTGTGAGCAGGCCGGAGCGTTCGGCGCTGGAACCGCCATAGTGAAGGAGGACCTTGCCGGCCCCGTATTTTTTCAGGAGAGCGGGAAGCTGCCTCTCAGAATCCTTGCCGAAGACGACCTCTGTCGGCGCATAGTACTTGAAATCAACCATTTGCAGTTATTGTTACATTATTTGCATACAAATATATTAAGTTTTTTCTGTATTTTTGCTGAAAATTTGACCCCAGGTCAAAGGAAAGAATAGGAATATGAAGACAGTATTTATGTTTCCAGGTCAGGGAGCCCAGTTCTCCGGAATGGGCAAAGACCTTTATGAAAGCAGCACCAAAGCCCGCGAAATGATGCTCAGGGCCAATGATATCCTCGGATTCAATCTCACGGACATAATGTTCGAAGGCAGTGACGAAGACCTCAGGGCAACCAAGGTCACCCAGCCTGCAATTTTCCTCCATTCAGTATGCAAGGCTCTGTGCAGCGAAGGCCTGCCTACACCGGATATGGTGGGAGGACATTCCCTGGGAGAGTTTTCCGCCCTCGTGGCCTGCGGAGCCGTGGATTTCGAAGATGCCTTGAGGCTGGTCGCCGTGCGCGCCGAGCAGATGCAGCTCTGCTGCGAGAAGGTTCCGGGGATTATGGCAGCCATCATAGGTCTGCCGAACGAAAGCGTGGAACAGATTTGCGAGAGCACTGAAGGCCTGGTGATTCCGGCCAACTACAACTGCGACGGACAGATAGTGATTTCCGGCGAGAGGCAGGCAGTGGAGAACGCCTGTGCCGCCATGAAGGCAGCGGGGGCCAAGCGAGCCCTTCCGCTGAGCGTCAGCGGAGCCTTCCACTCCCCTCTTATGGAGCCTGCAAGAATCGAACTGGCAAAAGCCATAGACAAGACCGAGGTGAAGACCCCGTCCTGCCCTATCTACCAGAATGTCAGCGCCTGTGCGGAGACCGACCCGAAGGTCATCAAGGAGAACCTCCTGCTCCAGCTCACCTCTCCGGTGAAATGGACCCAGACGGTGAAGAATATGATTGCCGACGGCGCCGGAGAGTTCCGCGAACTCGGACCGGGAACCGTGCTCCAGGGTCTTGTCAAAAGAATTTCCGGCTCTATGGGTGTGGAAGTCACTATACTGTAAGGACTTTGCCGAAACCCAGTTTTCTGAGAGCGTCCGCCTGAGACTCGTCTGCCCCGTGCAGTCTTATTGTCCAGGCGGGCGCTTCCCTTCTAACGGGATAGTGCCCCCTCAGATACTCGAAGTCCTCGGGGTGGGCACGAAGGGCAGCATCATCCGCAAGTATGTCGTAGCTAGCCAGCAGGGCCCTTTCCACCAGGTCCTCCCCCGCCCCGCACTCGTACACCAGACCACCTTCAGGCTCCGGAATTCCTTCCGCCTTCCAGTCCTTCAGGGGCAGGTCGAGCGCTTCTGCAACAGCACGTACGGCCATCATCGTCCCCATCGCCTTGCCGTCAGCGCTGTACCCGGCTATATGCGGGGTGGCGATATCCACAAGTTCCAGCAGCCTGCGGTCTATCTGCGGCTCGCCTTCCCATACGTCCAGCACCGCCGCCTTCAGCCTTCCCGCCTCCAGGGCATCGCGCAGCGCAGCATTGTCCACCACCGCCCCACGGGAACTGTTGATAAGTATCCTGTCCTTATTGTCATTCGAGCCAAGTCTCCTCGAATCGATGAGGTGCACTGTAGGGTACAGGCCTTCACGCTCAAGCGGCACGTGCAAGCTCACTATGTCGCTGCCCTGCCATAGCGTGTCCAGGTCAGTAAACGCGTCCCCTCCTTCAAGAGCAGCGCGCGGAGGATCGCAGAGCAGCAGTTTCATGCCCAGGGCGCGTCCCAGCTCCGCCACCTTCGACCCCACGTTGCCCACGCCCACGACTCCCAGCGTAAGCTTGCTGAAATCCAGGGAATGGCGCCTCTTCAATACGCACAGCGCCGAGGCTATGTACTGCCTCACCGAGGCTGAGTTGCAAGCGGGAGCGTTGCTCCAGGCTATGCCGTGCTTCGCACACCAATCTTTGTCTATGTGATCGGTGCCTATGGTCGCGCTTGCAATGAATCGCACCCGGGTGCCCTCCAGGAGCTCCGGGCCGCAAACCGTTCTGGTTCTTGTGATTACGGCATCCGCATCCAACAAGTCCTCCCTCCTGGTCTGCGCCCCCGGGAGGTACACGCACTCCGCCACGCCCTCAAAAACTCCGCGCAGGTAAGGAATTCTGTCATCGCATACTATCTTCATAAAGCGTACATCTTCACAAACAAGCTGTTGAAAACCCTCGCAAAGCTAATCTTTTTCTTTGAGAAATTGCCGATTTATTCGTATATTTGTGCGTATTATGAACAATTGGCTGAAAGTCAGATTTAACTAAAACCAAAATAGTAATATTCATTATGGCAAAAGAAAAAAAATTCATCACCTGTGACGGTAACCAGGCCGCTTCGAACATAGCGTATCTGTTCAGCGAGCATGCGGCCATCTATCCGATCACACCATCCTCAACAATGGCTGAGAATGTTGACGAGTGGGCCGCTCACGGCAAGAAGAACCTTTGGGGTGAAACCGTAAAGGTCACCGAGATGCAGAGTGAGGCTGGTGCTGCCGGCGCTGTCCACGGATCCCTTCAGGCTGGTGCCCTTACTACCACCTATACGGCTTCTCAGGGTCTTCTCCTGATGATTCCAAATATGTACAAGATTGCCGGTGAGCTGCTTCCTGCAGTGTTCCACGTATCCGCCCGCGCCCTTGCATCCCACGCCCTCTCCATCTTCGGAGACCACCAGGACGTGATGGCCTGCCGCCAGACAGGTTTCGCGATGCTCGCTTCCGGTTCAGTCCAGGAGGCTCAGGACCTCGCCGCAGTGGCACACCTCTCCGCAATCAAGTCTTCGGTGCCGTTCCTGCATTTCTTCGACGGCTTCCGCACCTCACACGAAATCCAGAAAATCGAAGCTCTCGACGAGGATGAGCTCAGGAAGATGGTCAGCACCAAGTCCCTTGAGAATTTCCGTGCCCGCGCCCTCAACCCTGACGCTCCTGTCACCAGGGGCACTGCCCAGAACGGTGACGTTTACTTCCAGGCAGTCGAGTCCCGCAACCAGGTTTACGAGGCAGTTCCTGATATCGTAGCCCGCTATATGGGTGAAATCGGAGAACTTACCGGACGCCAGTACCGTCCGTTCGAGTATTACGGAGCCAAGGACGCAGAGTGCGTTATCGTGGCTATGGGCTCAGTCACCGAGACCGCCAAGGAGACCGTTGACTACCTCGCCGCACGCGGACGCAAGTACGGCGTCATCACAGTGCACCTCTACCGTCCGTTCTCCGAGAAGTACCTCCTCAAGGTGCTTCCTAAGAGCGTTAGGAAGATTGCAGTTCTCGACAGGACCAAGGAGCCGGGTGCTCTCGGCGAGCCTCTCTACCTCGACGTGAAGGCTCTCTTCCAGGGCAAAGAGAACGCACCGCTTGTAATCGGAGGCCGCTACGGTCTTTCTTCAAAGGACACCACTCCGGCCCAAATCATCGCAGTGTTCGACAACCTCGAGCGCAAGGAGCCTAAGACCGACTTCACCATCGGCATCCTGGATGACGTGACCTTCAAGAGCCTTCCTACCAAGGGTGAGGTATCCATCGTGAAGAAGGGCACCACCGAGTGCAAGTTCTACGGCCTCGGATCCGACGGTACCGTAGGTGCCAACAAGAACACCATCAAGATCATCGGTACCCACACCGAACTTTACAGCCAGGCATACTTCGACTACGACTCCAAGAAGTCCGGCGGCTACACCTGTTCACACCTCAGATTCGGCAAGTCCCCTATCAAGGCCCCTTACCTCGTGAACACTCCTGACTTCGTAGCCTGCCACGTACCTTCTTATCTCGAGAAGTACGACGTACTCAAGGGTATCAAGGAAGGCGGCAGCCTCCTTCTCAACTCCCTCTGGAACGAAGAGGAGACCCTCGAGCGCATCCCTGACTTCGTAAAGTCAGTCATTGGACGCAAGAAGATCAAGCTCTATATCATCAACGCCACCAAGATTGCGGCAGAGATCGGTCTGGGCAACCGCACCAACACCATTCTCCAGAGCGCATTCTTCCGCATCACCGGCATCATCCCTGCTGACGACGCTGTGAAGTATATGAAGGATGCCGCCCTCAAGTCCTACGGCAAGAAGGGTGAGAACATCGTCAACATGAACTACGCAGCCATCGACCGCGGTGGGGAGTACATCGAGGTCAAGGTTCCTGCCGAGTGGGCAAACATCAACGCCAAGTTCGTCAATCCTAATGCAGGACGTCTCGCCACTCCTTTCGTCAAGGAAATTGCCGACGTGGTCAACGCCCAGTGCGGAGACACCCTCCCTGTCAGCAGCTTCATGCCATACAAGGACGGTACAATGCCTGCCGGCACAGCTGCTTACGAGAAGCGCGGCGTAGCGGTGAATGTCCCTGTATGGGATGCGGAGAAGTGTATCCAGTGCAACACCTGTGCATTTGTCTGCCCTCACGCTGCAATACGTCCGTTCCTCCTCAACGCAGACGAGGCTGCAGCTGCTCCTGCAGGAGTCAAGCTCGCTGACGGCAAGGCCAACCTCAAGGAATACAAATATGCCATCAGCGTATCTGTGGCCGACTGTACGGGTTGCGGCAACTGCGTTGACGTATGTCTCGCCAAGGACAAGGCCCTTTCAATGGCTTCCTACCTTGACCACGCAGACGACCAGGCCAACTTCGACTACCTCAATACCAAGGTGGGCTACAAGACCCCTGGCGATCCTAAGTCCAATATGAAGAACGCGCAGTTCGCACAGCCTCTCTTCGAGTTCTCCGGTGCCTGCGCAGGTTGCGGCGAGACCCCATACATCAAGAACATCACCCAACTCTTCGGCGACCACATGATGATTGCCAACGCTACCGGATGCTCTTCCATCTACGGCGCTTCCTTCCCTGCATCTCCATATTGCACCGATGCCCACGGTCACGGACCTGCATGGGCCAACTCCCTCTTCGAGGACTTCTGCGAGTTCGGACTCGGTATGCGTCTCGGTTCAGAGCGCATACGCGAAACCGTTGCATCCCTGATGCAGAAGGGTCTGAGCTGCGAGTGCTGCAGCGAGGAGATGAAGGCTCTCTTCCAGAAGTGGCTCGACAACAGGAAGGACTACGCTGTGACCCGCGAAGTTGCCGACAAACTCGTTCCTCTTATGGAAGAGTGCGGTTGCGAGACCTGCAAATCCCTGCTCAAGATCAAGCAGTTCATCCCTGCACGCAGCCAGTGGATCTTCGGCGGTGACGGCGCAAGCTACGATATCGGTTACGGCGGACTCGACCACGTGCTCGCTTCCGGTGAGAATGTGAACGTGCTCGTCCTCGATACTGAGGTTTACTCCAACACCGGCGGCCAGTCTTCAAAGGCCACCCCGGTTGGAGCAGTTGCCAAGTTTGCCGCTTCAGGTAAGAAGATACGCAAGAAGGATCTCGGAATGATGGCTATGAGCTACGGTTACGTATATGTAGCCCAGGTTGCTATGGGTGCAAGCCCTGTACAGTACATGAATGCCATCAAGGAAGCCGAGGCTTACGACGGACCATCCCTCATCATCGCTTACGCCCCTTGTATCAACCACGGTCTTAAGGCCGGTATGGGACTGAGCCAGAAGGAAGAGAAACTTGCCGTAGAGTGCGGATACTGGCATCTTTACCGCTACAACCCTCTTCTTGAGGAACAGGGAAAGAATCCGTTCACCCTCGACTCCAAGGAGCCTGACTGGACCAAGTTCCAGGACTTCCTCAAGGGTGAGGTTCGTTTCGCATCCCTTTACAAGCTCTTCCCTGAGAACGCCACTGAGCTTCTCGAGAAGACTGAAGAGTTCGCGAAAATCCGCCTCGAGACCTACAAGAGGCTTGCAGGCAAATAATAGGCACAAAAATATTGTGTATTGCAAAAAATGAATTATATTTGCAGTGTAATATTGAAGTAATACACTGTTTATATATCAAATGAAAGCAAAATTCTTTTTGATTGCAGCGGTGCTCTTCGGCACCGCTGCTTTGGCAAACGGCCAACAGATGCCGACTTTGCCCAATGATCCCGCTGCACGAGTAGGCAAACTCGAAAATGGGATGACCTATTACATCAGGCATAATGACAAACCTGCCGGAAGGGCCGAATTCTACCTCGCCACCAACGTGGGTGCGCTTCAGGAAGAGCCTGACCAGGACGGACTCGCACACTTCCTCGAGCATATGTGCTTCAACGGCACCAAGAACTTCCCTGGGAAAGGAATACTCAACTGGCTTGAGAGCATCGGTGCTTCTTTCGGAGGTAACGTGAATGCATCCACCGGAGTTGAACAGACCATTTACCTGCTCAACAACATTCCTCTGGTGCGTCCTACCGTCATCGACACCTGTTTGCTCATAATGCACGACTACTCCCACTTCGTAACTTGCGACCCTGTAGAAATTGACAAGGAGCGCGGAGTGATACTCGAGGAGAAGCGCAGCCGCAACACCGCATCCTGGAGAATGCGTGAACAGTCTTCACCTTATATATATGGAGACACAAAGTACGCGACCACCACTATCATCGGCAGCGAGGAAAACCTCAAGACTTTCAAGCCTGAGAGCCTCACAAATTTCTACCACACCTGGTATCGTCCCGATATGCAGGCACTTGTGGTAGTGGGCGATTTCGACGTGGATGAGGTGGAGGCAAAAATCAAGTCCACCTTCGCCGATATCCCGGCGGTTGAGAACCCGCGTCAGAAGGAAGTCATCAGGATTCCTGACAACGAGGAACCGATTATAGGCGTACTCACCGACAAGGAGAATAACCAGACCAGCATCACCGTATATTGGAAGAGCGAGCCTATGCCGGAGGAAATGAACAATACGGCAATAGGAATGCTCACCAATATTGTCAAGAATCTCGTTTCAAATATCATGAACGAAAGATTCAGCGACCTTTCCGCAAAGTCTGACGCTCCATTCACCGATGCAGGTTTCGGCATGGGTAAATTATGCGAAAGCTGCGAAGTGGTTTTGGCCGAAGTTGACTGCAAGGAAGGCAAAGCATTGGAATCCTTCAATTCATTGCTCAGCGAGACCAGGAGAATGAGTCTCTACGGCTTCAGCGACAGCGAAGTGGAAAGGGCAAAGACCGAACTCCTCTCCCAATATGAAAAGGCTGCGAACTCAGCCGACACCCGCAAGAACGGAGAATTCGTGATGGGAATGATTTACAACTTCCTTGACAACGAACCGTTTATGGATCCTGCCGTCGAGCTTGAACTGGCCAAGGAACTTCTCGGACAGATCAACGCTGCCGTACTCAACCAGATTGCACAGCAGCTCATCACCAAGGAGAATATGGTAGTAATCTACACCGCTCCTGAGCGTGAAGGCATAAGCCACCCTAGTGAGGCAGAACTCCGCGCCGTAATCGAGGCCGTTGAAAACGCCGAAATCGCACGTGCCGAAGGAGAAGAGATTCCTGCAGAGTTCGTAAATCCTGCCAAAATCAAGTCCGGAAGGCTTAAGAAGAGCAGCAACGGTCTCTACGGTTCCACCGTTCTCCAGCTTAAGAACGGGCTCAAGGTCACCCTGCTTCCTACAGAAGTACAGAAGGACAGGATTTCCTTCTCTCTCAATATGTTGGGAGGAAAGAGCCTCTTCCCTGACAGCCATATGGCGTCCCTAGACGACAACGTGCTTGGTCTGTTCCTGTCGAACAGCGGTGTAGGAGAATTCCCTAACACTATGGTCGGCAAGATGCTCGCCGGAAAGCAGCTCAGCGTCAGCCCAAGCATAGGCAACTATACCCATAGCATCAACGGCAGCTCAACCCGCAAAGACCTTGAGACAGCATTCCAGCTGGCATATCTCTATTTCATGGAACCTCGCTTCGACGAAGAGGAATATGACAAGGGCATACAGCAGATCAAGACTCTGCTCCCTAACCTGTACAACAACCCTCAGTACTACCTGCAGAAGAATCTCTACGAGACAGCCTTTGAGCCGGGTCGTATGCTGATGATTGACGATGCAGTGTTGGGTGCAGCCAGCCTCGAAACCCTTGCAGCGGACTACAGGCAGATGTTCAAGGACGTGACCGGAGCGGAGCTCATCGTCGTTGGCGACTTTGACATCGATGCAGTGAAGCCTCTCGTGCTCAAATATTTCGGTTCCCTTCCAAAGGCAGCCAAGACAGTTCCTGAACTCAATGTCCACAGCAATGACATCTATGCTGACGGTATCAGGACAGTGGACTTCACTACACCTATGCAGGTGCCTTCCGTAATCGTTTACCAGATTTACAACGTAAAGACCCCATATAGTCTGGAGAAAGAAATGATCAACAGCGTCCTGCAGTCCGTTCTCCAGATGACCTACACCGAAACAATGCGTGAGGATGAGGGCGGCACCTACGGAGCTCAGTCCCAGGCCGAGTGCGGATATATCCCTGTAGGCATGAAGGAACTGATGATATACTTCCAGACCAATGAGGCCCAGGCAGACAGACTGCGCGAACTTGCATCTGAGGGTATCAGAAGCATAGCTGAGAACGGCCCGGATGCCGAAAAGTTCGCCAAGGCTATCAGCAATATGCTCAAGACCATCCCTGAGAGTCGGGAGACCATATCCTGGTGGCAGAACGCCATAAAGTTCTACAACGAGACAGGAATTGACGTTGACGCAGAAATGGAGTCAGCAATCAAGGCCATTACTCCGGATGACGTGAAGGCGGTAGCGGCAGAATACCTGAACTCAGGCAACTTCATTGAAGTTGTGATGCGCCCGGAATAATCTCCAAGAGCAAATATCAATAAGAGAGGCCCCATAACGAGGGCCTCTTTTTCATTTATCAGCGACAAGGCTGAGCGCTGCAGCAATCAATTTCTTTGTCATATGATCAATCTTTGGTTGGAGTCTGTTTCAGTCGTGTATGAAGTTCTTCCTCGGACAAGAGTGGCCAGTACACCATATACCTGCATTCGTGCACTCTGGAGAAGGGTTCCAGAATCATTCCCTCGTAGCAGGAAGGATAGACGCCGCCAAGTTTGAACTTGAGCTCCCCTTCAAGCTTGACAATATGCGAGAGCAGTTCATCCTGTCTGCCTACGATTACCGGCATATCATCGAGCGGAAGCTTTGGACCTGACGCTATGTGGCCATTTCTGCTGTCGTCGGCAAAGAGACCGTCCAGCCGCTCTACGCCCATTCGGGATGCCAGGACAAGCGGACCGTAGAGGAAGGACCAGTTGGAGCTTGAATCAGGCAACTGCATCACTCTGAGGCTCATAGGGAGTTCCAGCCTGATTTCGTCGCCCTTCCTCCAATTGGAAGTGATGGAAAGGTAGCCGTCACTGATGTCCGGGCGCAGTACGCTGTTGCCGTTAATGCTCAGTTTCACTTCCTCCCCGTTTGTCCATTCCGGGACTCTGATCTTGACCGTAAAGAGCTTACGGCGTTCCGGATCGATTCTGAGTACAATGCTGTTGTCGTCTGGGAACCTGGTCTTAAGTTCCAGCTCCACATCGTCCCATTTCAGCGTGGAAGGGATGAAGAGGTTCACATAGAGAGTCTTGTCGGATTCGTGGCCATAGATCATTTCCCCGTAGCGGGCGTGGTTCTCCATACCTGAGCCGACGCAGCACCAGAAACTGGTCTGAGGCTGGGAATATACCTTATAATGACCCGGGCGCATTGAAGTGAAGTACACGAAACCTCCCTGGACCGGATCCATGCTGGAAAGTATATGGTTGTACAGGGCACGCTCGTAAAAATCCATGTAGGAGGCATCACCGCTGGTGGCGTAGAGCATCTTGGTAAGCCTCAACATATTGTATGTATTGCAGGTCTCCGGCCCCTGCTCGCTGCTGAGCATAGTGCTGAAGTCTTCGGCAGGGTGGAAATGTTCCGAGACGCTGTTGCCTCCTATGCTGATGGTGCGGTGATTCACTACGGTCTCCCAGAAAAAGGCTGCCGCATCGCTCCATTCTTCATTGCCCTCAAGGTCAGCTATGCGTTTGTAGCCTATTACCTTGGGAATCTGGGTATTTGCGTGCATACCGGTGAGACGGTCCTCCCCCTTGAGCAGGGGCTCGAGAAGGGACTTCTGGCTGAAGCGGCGGGCAAGTTCCAGATGTCGGGGATCTCCGGAAATTGCCGCGGCGTCTGCAAACACCTCGTTCAGCCCTCCGTGCTCGCTGCGAAGCATATCCTGAATCTGGGCGTCGCTGAGGTCCTTGACCGTTTCATACATCCAGTCGACGAGTTTCAGGAACATCTCACCGGCAATCTCCCTGCCTGCCTGCAGATAGGCGTCACGCAGTCCGGCGTAGGTCTTGTGAATATTATACAAAGGCACCCAGCGGTCATTCAGGCCGAAAGGGGCTGCGTGTATTTCACCGCGACTGATCTCTTTCCACAGCTTTCCGGCATCTGGAATGCCTGCAAGATAGCCGTTCCCCGAAGCATCCTGACACAACTTCATTTCCGAGAGCACGTAATCCAGCCGGGCTTCAAGCTCCCTGTTGCCCGTAGCGGCATACATATAGGACAAGGCGGAAAGATAGTGTCCGCCTATATGTCCGTCTAGTCCGGTATTCTCCCAGTTCGGGTAGTTTTCAGCCTTCGGTTCAAGGCCGGCTCCCTTTCGGTACGGAGCAAGCAGCCTGTCAGGGTCAAGAGCCAGCATATAGCGTATATCCATATCTTCGGCATCCTTGAACTGGCCTCCGGTAATCCTTACATCGGATACAGGAAAACTCTCCACCATTACAGGCAGGGGTGCTTTTCCGGTCTCTGCTCCTGCAGTAGAGCAAAGGGCAAAGGCAGTGAGGCATATGGTTAAGAATTTCATTTCCATTTCTGACAGTTTATTCTTCGATGGTTACACTTCCTACTTCACTAGATCTTTGAAAGCTGATCCGAATATGATATAACTTGTGTTACCGGCTATGGTACCCTCATTCTGGCCCCAGAGGAATGGCCAGTCGTCGTAGTTCTCAAAGTGGTCAGGATGCCTGAAGAGCACGCCGGGAGCCACGTTCCCCGGGATGAAGGAGAAGTCGGCCCTGTTGTTGCCGTAGAAGACATTCTTTGGTCTGGCAGCACCGAGAGTGGCCACAAGGGAATAGTTATGGTAAGGGTGACAACCGAAAAGGTAATTCGTAGCCTTGTATGCGTGGTCTTTGGAGATGATGTCAGGGTAATACTTGCTCGCAAAGCATACCGTTGTTCCGAAGGAAACCACATTGCCACTGCCAGCCCAGTTCCCCAGTCCGATTGGCACTCCGTAAGGATTGTCCTCCTCAAGACTCTCTATGTATTCCTTATACTTTTCCACATAAGGACGTAGCTTTTCTTTATATTCCTCATCAAGATAAGGAATCGCATCCAGTGCAGTTGATATCCCGAAATTGATGTTGCGGTCCAACATATCCCAGATCCGGGACTGGAAGGCCTCCAGATACTGCTGCTCGCCGGTGGCTATATACAACTGGAGGTTTGCTCCCACGTTGCCGCCCATTCCGAAACCCCTCGGACCATCCTGTCCCGGATTCCTGGACATCAGTTCGTCAGCTTCCCTGAGCAGCCTCTTCGACTGCTTCAATGCCCTTGCGGCAAGGTCGTCATTGTAGCCCTTGAGAGCACGGCTTGCTGCCGCAAACATAGTGGCGGCACGGAAATCCAGCTGAGGATTGCGGCTGGTGAAGGCCCACATATCGTCAGGGGTTCCGCTCCTTTTTCCGTCTGCAGATACCTGGTAAGGCTTCAGAGACGGATCATAGTGATAGCCGTCAGTCAGTGAAGCGGCATCGCCGAGATGGTGGTAATTGTCAAGCACGGAATTGGAGAGGCACTGTGCCATATGGCCGATCTGCTCCGCCTGCGCCACAAGATTGAGGGCCCCGTGCTCGATATACTGCAATATGTCAGGCGTGCCATCAGGACGGTGCAGGTCCACATAGCGCTGCTGTTCGTCCACGAAAGTCATATCCCTCATAGGCCTGAAAAGCTCCCATGTGGAGACGAAATTCTGCACCACGCTGATATTGGAGCCGGTTTCAATGTCGAAATCTCCGGCATCGAAATATCCTCCCACGTTCAGACCCGGGATGAGTTCGAGCGCCTTGTATTTCGTGTCGGTGGTCGGTCCCTGCCAGTGGAGGTCGAAGTGGTCTGTATCTGGCGGCGCCTGGAGATAACCCTCCTTGAAAGGCTCGCCGTGCCATACCCTGTATGCCTCGTTCACAAACATATGATTCATATGGATAGGCACCCAGACGTCCGTAGTGGCATCGGTAATCTGGTCATACACCTCATTTCCGATTATGAAATTGTTGGTCTTCACATCTCCGTACTGCAGGAAATAAACTCCCGGCTCGTCCAGCTCGCTGAAGTCGAACTTCACATAATTGTATTTATAGTACGGTCCCCAAGGGCTTACTTTCCCTCGGAACACCTTTTTCGTACTGCCGTCATTCTCCACCTTCCAAACGGAAGCACTTGACAGCACTTTGTCCGCCTTATCTAGTTCGATTACCGCAACTTTAGGCTGCTCAGGCAGATAGCCCACCTGGGAGAAGCCCACGTTCGGCTCCCTTACCCAGCCCTTTATGGCGTTGGGTTCCACAATCCAGCTTAACACCTTTCCTGTCTTCCCGGCAGGAAGTTCGCTGCGCAACACGTACCAGCCGTTCTGGGCAAGGATACGACCGTCATAGAGCTTGAGTTCGGCGTCCTCGCAAGTAATCTTTATCATACGCGAAGGATCGTCCGGCGCAAAGAGCATTTCGTGGCCGCACTCCAGCGGAAGCGGGTCCACGAACTCCCCCGTGCCTCGGTCATCGTAGGTACGGTAGCCCTTGTATTGCTTGTGCTTTTCGCTGTTGGGGCGTGCCACGGTCGGTGAAACCGCATAGCGCGGGAAGCGGCACGGACGACCGTCCACGATATAGGCCTTGTTCCAATATTGGGACGGGAGGAACTCAAGATTGAACCCGGCATCTCCCGCAAGTTCCTCAGGCACAGGCTCATCCAGATACACGTCGATACGCACGGCCTTGCCCTCCGCAGACACTACAAGTCTGGAATCGAAGTCGTAGTCATCGTATCGCAGGGCCACTTCAATGGAATTGTTTTCAGGATTCGGCTTGCGCTCGGGGGTGGAAGGCACCAGGTCCCACTGCTCCGGAGTGCTGGACAGCCTCACGGATCCTCCCTGCACGGTGCGCACGCCGTGGTGGATGATTTCGATTCCGGAGTTCTTCTCGTCATTGAAGCCGCCAGAGAAGAGATTGCTGTACACGAGAACGTTCACGCCCTGCCGCTCGAAATATTCCTGTTCATTCAGGGTAAAGGAAGCAGTTGTAACGTCATTGCAACAGGAAGACAGAATGAAGCCCGAAGCAATGAGTGTTGATATAATTCGCTTGGTATGCATAAGTTATAATTTTGGTGCATTTATATGGTTTCGCGAATTTAATCATAGCCTGACAAAAAGAAAAAAGGGCGTGTAACAAAAAACATAGTTCCTGTTACACACCCTCTGTCAGGTAACAAATCTCAGAGTATGGTCTCCGCAAGCCGCTTCGCCTTGTCGCGAAGTGCATCCACAGGCTCGGAGAGGCTGCCACGGCATAGCACCACGGCCATACGCCTGCCTACGTGGGCCTCAGGCTTACCGAAAACGCGCACGACGGCATCCTCGCGCAAAGCTTCTTCAAGTTTGTAGTCCAGCGGCGTGTCCGATTCGGTTTTGGAGAGCACGACAGCACTGGCACCGGCATATTCGAGGCGCACCGAAGGGATTGGAAGTCCCATGACGGCACGGAAGTGCAGCTCGAACTCGGAGAGATTGGTGGAATGGGACAGGGTCACCATACCCGTATCGTGCGGGCGCGGGCTGAGTTCCGAGAATACCACACCGCTATCGGTCAGGAAGAACTCCACGCCCCAGATACCGGCACCGGTGAGGGCGGCCGTTATTTTAGCCGCCATATCCATAGCATTCTGCAGGTCCTTCCCTGAAATGTCGTACGGCTGCCAGGACTCGCGATAGTCGCCGCCCTTCTGCACGTGACCAATAGGCGGGCAGAAAATTGTCGGTCCGTTCTTCTGGGTGACGGTAAGCAGGGTAAACTCGGAGTTGAAGCGTATGAACTCCTCCACGATTACTTCCTTCACGTCTCCCCTGCTGCCTTCCATAGCATCGTCGAAAGCCTTGCGTAGTCCTTCCGCCTGCCTGACCACGCTCTGTCCATGGCCCGAAGAGGACATCAGAGGCTTTATCACACAAGGGAAACCTATCTTCTCCGCAGCCTCGCATAGCTCCTCGTAAGTGCTTGCATAGAAATACTTTGCAGTGCGCAAGCCGAGTTCCTTTGCCGCCAGGTCGCGTATTGCTTTGCGGTTCATCGTGTAGTTCACCGCTCTCGCGGACGGTACCACCTGTATTCCAGCCTTTTCGAATTCGAAGAGCTTCTCCGTGCGTATTGCCTCGATTTCCGGAACAATAATGTCAGGACGGTGCTTCTCCACCGCCGCCTGGAGGGCATCGCCGTCCAGCATCCTGAACACTTCGCGCTCGTCCGCTACCTGCATGGCCGGCGCATTGTCATACCTGTCGCACGCTATCACGTACTGTCCGGCCCTCTTGGCCGCAATCACAAATTCCTTTCCCAGCTCACCGGAGCCGAGCAGCATTATCTTCTTCATTTTTCCGAGCTATATGTTCCATAATAAGATGCGTACCACCTGGCGAAAGCCCTCAACCCGTCGCGAAGCGGGGTGGCCGGCTTGAAGCCGAAGTCCTCTTCGAGCGGGGTGGTGTCAGCGTAGGTGACAGGTACGTCACCTGGCTGCATCGGCACGAGTTCCTTGTGTGCCTCAAAGTCGTAGTCTGCAGGCAGCACGCCGGCAGCTATGAGTTCCTCCTGGAGTATGGTCACGAAGTCGAGCAGATTCTCAGGAGAATTGTTGCCTATGTTGTAAACCTTGTACGGAGGTACAGGAAGGCCGTCTTCGCCGGTGGCTTTCTCCGGGGCGTGGCGCATCACGCGTATCACTCCCTCCACGATGTCGTCGATGTAGGTAAAGTCCCTCTTGCAGTGGCCGTAATTGAAGATTTTTATCGTCTGGGAGGCACGGAGCTTGTCCGTGAATCCGAAGTATGCCATATCGGGACGGCCGGCGGGACCGTATACCGTAAAGAAGCGCAGACCCGTGGACGGGATGTTGTAGAGTTTGCTGTAGGCGTGGGCCATCAGCTCGTTGCTCTTCTTGGTGGCCGCATAGAGGCTCACCGGGTTGTCCACCTTGTCCTCGGTGCTGTAAGGAACCTTCTTGTTGCTCCCGTAAACTGATGACGATGAAGCATATACAAGATGCTCCACCTCGTGGTGGCGGCAGGCCTCAAGTATGTTGTAGAAGCCTATGAGATTGCTTTCTATATAGGAGTCCGGGTTGGTGATGCTGTATCGGACCCCTGCCTGTGCGGCCAGATTCACCACTACGGCGAACTTGTGGCTGTCAAAAAGGGCTTCGATTACGCCCTTGTCGGCTATTGAGGCCTTCACGAAGGACCATTTGTTCCCGCTTTCACGGGCAACGGACTCGATTTCTTCAAGCCGGGCATATTTGATGTTCACGTCATAGTAGTCGGTGACGGAATCGATGCCGACCACGCTCACCTGGTCAATTTCCTTAAGCAGACGCTTCACGAGATTGCTTCCTATGAAACCCGCAGCACCGGTCACGAGTATGGTCTTGCCGGACAAAGTAACATTAGTATCAAGCATAGAATCAGTTTGTTGTTATTTATTCATTTTCATTATCCGGGACCAGATCATCCAGAGCCGAGATTTTTCCGGAAAGCATTCTGGTATATCCGTAACATTCTTCCACGAGACGTCGTGTCTCGTCTATAAGCTCATCTATCTTGTCCAGGCTGGATTCCGGATCCCTTACAGTTTTCTCGATTTCCTTAAGCCTTTCGATATTCTTCCTGTAGTCTTCGTTATTCATCATTCGCTCTTGGTTTTCAATTTCACTTCTGAAATGCGGCAAGCCCACTCTCCGTCATCGAACAGCAGGGAAAAATCATCCCCTGCCGTGGCAGCGGAGGCCTTCTTCACCACCTTCCCGCCTTTTCCCCGCGCCAGCACGTAGCCCTGACGGAGTATCCTTCTGGGATCCGCATTCTCAATATTGCTCTGCGCCAATTCAAGGGCATACTGCATCCTCTCTATTCTGGAGTTGAATGCAAGCCTCAGGCAGGCAACGGCAGAAAGCATCTCGTTTTCCCGCTCTGCAGTAAAAGATATTATCGCCTCAGCCAGCGCAGTAGGTGTCTTGAAATGCATCTTTGACACCATATCGGCTATATGGTAGTCCTTGTCGTGGCCAATTGCGGTCAGCACAGGGACAGGGCATTTCGCTATCGCTGAAGCCAGCACATACTCGTCATAACAGTAAAGGTCGGTGTCGGCACCTCCACCCCTGAGTATTAGGACATAATCCAGGCCGGAGCTGCGCTTGCCTGTTTCCCAAAGCGCGTCCGCTATTGACTGGGCAGCATATTCCCCCTGCATCAGGGCGGGGACAAGCACGCAGTCATACCTGAACCCATAGGGGTTGTCGCCCAGATGACGGACAAAATCCCCGAAACCGGCGGCATCCTCCGATGAGATTACGGCAAGGCGTTTCGGAAGATATGGCAGAGGAAGCTTTTCCTGCAGCTCCGGCAGGCCCTCTTTCGTAATCCTCTCTATGGTACGGCGTTTTTCCAACTCCCTTTCCCCTATGGTGAAGGATCCGTCGAGTTCCTTGATTGTAAGGGATACCCCATATACCTCATGGTAACTTACCACCACTCTGGCGACAATGCTCATTCCGGCACCGAACTCCTTCCCTGTAGCCTGCATATACCTGTCGACAATATATGCATCGGAACTCCATATCATCGCCCTTGCCTTGGCGCTGACCACTCCGTTGCTCTTCTCTATCAGGTCGAGATATATATGCCCGCTCTGGTGGAACTTGCAGGAAGCGATCTCGGCTTTCGTCCAGACGGACAGCACTCCTATCCTCCCCTTGACCTCCCTCAGCAGCGAAGAAAGGCTGACTACATCTTCCATAGTCTCAGTTACGGCTTGTCATTTCTTTCGTGCAGGCGAGAGTTTTTTCAGCTGCCTGAGTATCTCTTCCTCGCTGCCGGTAGTGTATCCGGTGTGGGACCATTCCAGCTTGCCGTCAGCCGAAACTATGAATACCTGCGGATTCACGTTCACATTCATGGCTCTCTTGAAGTCACTGTTAATGTCGAAGAGAAGGGTAAAGGCGTCCCATCCGTGGGCTTCGGTGAAGGCTCTGGCCTTGGCGGCGAAACGCGTATCATCGGTGGACACGGCCACAATCTTGAAATTTGCCTCTTCCTGCCATTCCTCAAGGGCCTCATTTATGGCATCAAGCTCCTGGATGCAGGGTTTGCAGGTCACTGACCAGAAAGAAATCACAAGAGGGGTTTTTCCGTCCACGAGAGTAGAGACATCGATTTTTTCTCCGGAAAGAGTCTCGACTGAGACGGATGGAAGCTGGGCAAATGATGAAATCTGCAGGGTGCAAAGCACGGTCAAAAGCAAAATGAATCTTTTCATACACATAACACTTATCGCACAAAGATACGCAAAAATCCAGGGACTTCTCGACAAAAAGTTTGCATTTTATTACAAAATAATTACCTTTGCTGCTGGTATTTAGTAGTCAGTTTAGAATCTATTTAAATGATATAGCATTGAATCATATCATTTTCAATTTTATACACGTAATGAAGAATCGATTTTTGACCCTGCTTTCCGCAGGTATCATCGCCCTTGGCGGAGTCCTGACGTCTTGTCAGCCGAAAGAGACTCCAGCTACTGCAGCGGTTGAGGCAGTCAATGCAGAAGTGCTTTCTGCCGAGGTCACACTCAATGTGTCCAAACTCATCGAGTATGCCTACATCATCTCTGACAGCGAGATCGAAATCACCGATCCTGCAGTCATCTTTGCAACGGGTACTACCGGAACCCTCATCGAAGGAACCAACAGCATCTTCTTTACCGGACTCGAAGGAAGCAAAACTTACTATGGAATCGTAGCTTTCAAGAAGTCAGCTGACGAATTCTTCGACATCACCCTGCCTTTCTCTTTCACAACAGGCAACTACACCGAGACCTACACTCTCATTGACACCTACAGCGACGGATTCAAACTCCACTTCAAGGTTCCGCAGTCAGTCAAGGATGCCGGACACGCCATCCGTTTCAACGTAGGTAGCCTCCCGATGTATCTCAGCTCAAAACTCGGCTGGTTCTCACCCCTCGAGGCCGATATGCTCCTGCAGAACGGCCAGCAGCACTTCTTGGGTGACACCACACTCTTCTACAACAGCGACAACATCTACGCCAAGGACGCCAACGGCGAATTCATCCTTGACGAGTGGTCCGGCGAGCCGTTTATGCTCCACACCCCGTTCTCTCCGGGAGAGCCTATCATCTTCACCGCTGGAGAATTCGCCTGGGACGACACCGACTTCACAGGCTGGGGCAGCGGTTACTACACCGCATTGTTTGACTTCGACGCTTATTACGAGTCCCAGGGAGGCGGATGGGCACCTTGGTCAGCAGACATCGATGACACCGAACTTGAAGAAGACAAGTTCTGGACCGGTTTCTATATGCGCAGGCATTTCATCCTCGACCAGCCTTCAGTTCTCGATGCAGAACTCAAGATTGAAAAGGAAATCGGAGCCACCAGAGGTACAATCACCATTACTCCGGACGATAACATCCGCCAGTATTGCGTACTCATCCTCCCGGATGCCGAGTACCTCGACATGCTTCCGATGATTGACAACAATACCGACTACCTCCAGTGGTTCACGGCTTCATATCCGGGAGCAATGTATTGGGGTGCTCAGACTTGCACCGGTCCTACACAGATTATTCTCGAGGATATGTACTATCTCGAGCCTGAGACCCAGTATCACCTTCTCATCACTGCACTCGGAGACGAGAATGGTCTGAGCCAGAAGTTCATCCACGATACCTTCAGCACAACAGCCAAGAGTATGCCGGCTCCTACCGTTCAGGTAACGAGCATTCCTAACCCTAGCGGAACCGAATCTCCATACGAGGTATGGTTCAACGTCAAGTGTACCAGCAAGAATGCCGCTTCAGCAAAATATGCAGCCAATTACTACAGGGAGTTCGGAATGATGCTCAACCTCGGCCACAGCTACAACGATGTCGTAGCACAGGGCAATGTCTTTACCGCTGATGAAGTTGAAAAGATTAACAGCGACGCCGGATACAACGTCATGTTCTCATCACTTCCTGACGCACAGACCCTTCTCGCAGTGGTTGCATTCAACGAGGAGGATACCGGAAACGTAATCGATGACAATTCCGGCTACGCAATCGGAACCACCATCGAGGAACCTGCGAAGGCAAAGGTTGAATCAAGGTTGTTCGCAGACCTGCTCGGCGACTGGACAATGAGCGCAAACGTTCAGAAGATCGACTACAACACCGGAAGCTACGTTGATGCAGACCCGATGTCCTGCAAGATTACCATCACGGATGGCGTCACCTATCCATCATCCCTTGACCAGAGCGTTTATGACCTCTACAAAAAGGCCGTTGGTATGAACAAGGATCAGGTTGATGCCCTTTATGAAGAATTCAAGGCCGAGTGCGAAGAGTTCAACACCAAGCTCAAATCCCAGAACAGACTCCTCTGCTACGGATTCGGATTTGAAGACGAGCCATACTTCTTCAAACTCAACACTCCTTTTGATCTCTTCGTAAGCGACAGCTACAACGGATATGACAACGAGTCTATGATCTGGGATTGCGGTCCGAAGTGGTACATCGAGATTACCGGCGAAAACAGCGCCTGTGTTCCTGTAAACCAGAACAGGATGTATCCTCTTTCAACTACAGGTTATTACCAGCTCTACCTTACCGGTATCGGAACCAAGGACGGTGAGGCCGGATATGTTTCCGTTGGAGAGAATGGCGAGGATGCAATCTTCCCTATCAAGTTGTCAGGCACCGACAACGCTTCATTCTCCATCGAACCATTCGTATATGACGGATGCTCATACTACCTCAACGGAATGTACTTCTACGGAGGTTACGGTTATACTCCATCATACAAGAATGTCTCTCCTCTGAGCTTCACCAAGGGATGGAACGGAAACGCCGCAAGCACTAAGTCCGTATCAGACGCATCTGAAGCTTTCAAGGCTCAGATTCGCGTAAATGCCGTCAGCGGAAGCAATCTCAGCCACTTCACTCCTGCCAAGCGCAAGACTTCAATCAAGGCGATGACCAAGTACAACAAGGTCACCCCGAAGCCTGTAAGCAGCAAGGAAGCAGCCAAAAAGATGAGCAGAAACTATGCTTCTCAGAAGTAAAACCTCATATTTGATCATTGTCGGTCTGTTGTGCTGGACTTTGTCCAGCGCACAGACCGCTTTCAATAATGGAATTTTCTCCGCAAGTCTGGAGAGCAACAGCATTGGATACATAAATGACAGCGGCCTGGGAGCAGTGATTCCCGACGACCGCTTCGGATCCAACAACTATCTCAAGATGGACTACAATGCCGGGAACTTCTCGGCCGGAATGCAATTGGAAGGCTATCTTCCAGCTCTGTATGGCTTCGAAATAGGCCAGCAGGCTGACCCGAAGAAACTCTTCCTCGCATCCAAGTACATCAGGTGGAGTTCCGAAAGGCTGAGCATCCATTTGGGAGACATTTATGATCAGTTCGGCAACGGACTGATTTTCCGTTCTTACGAGGACCGCAATCTCGGCTTCAACAATTCTCTCGAAGGCATACAGCTCGCTTACTCATTCACTGATTGGCTTTCCCTGAGGGGCATGTACGGTCGTCCGAGGCTCTATACCGATTACCTCGATTCCTGGGTCAGAGGCGCTGACCTCAATCTTTCCATAAGCGGCATATTCGGCTGGAAGCAGCTTCTGCTCGACCTTGAAGGAGCTTTTATAAGCAGATACGAGGATCTCGGGACCAATCTAAGCAACGTCAATCTCTTCTCCGCCTCGGCCAACTTTGCTTGGAAAGGCCTCACGCTCAAAGGCGAATATGCCCTGAAGAGCCAGGACTTCGCAGCATTTAGCGAGGCTGAAGCCCACAGGGGTGCCGCCATCTATGCTGAAGCCATCTACAGCAGAAAGGCTTTCAGCGGATCAGCCACGTTCCGTATCATAGACCATATGGGCACTATGCTCTCCCTCCAGGGGACAGGCACAGGCAACACCCTCAACTACCTCCCTTCCCTGACAAGGCAGTACCACTATATGCTCCCTAATCTCAACCCTTACCAGGTGAACGTAATAGGTGAGGCTGCAGGCCAGCTTGACCTCTTCTACACCCTGCGCAGCAAGAGCAGCCGCAGCAAATATTGGGTATTCCACGCCAATGCGTCCACAGCCTGGACAATAAGCGGGAAGCAGAGCGATGACGGAACCAAGAGGATGATGTGGGGCGATGTCAATGCAGATGCCGAATGTCACTGGGGAAGGAATCTGAAAACCACATTCCTCTACTCAAGACAGCAGTGGAATCCTAGCCACGGCTACGTGGACGGCGATTACGTGTCCAACATCTTCGTAGCTGACGTGCAGTACAAGTTCAGCAGACGCCACGCACTCCGAGGCGAAATGCAGTACCTCCAGTCCAAAGATTATGAAGGCGACTGGTTGGCAGGCCTGCTGGAAATGACCATTGCTCCGCATTGGAATATCTATGTCAGCGATATGTACAATGCCGGACTCACTCACAAGCATTACTACACCGCCGGAGCCAGCTGGTCGAAGGGTGCCACCCGCATCCAGCTCAGCTACGGCCGCAACAGGGCCGGATACGTATGTTCCGGAGGCGTTTGCCGCTATACTCCTGCATACACGGGGCTCAACCTGATGCTTACAAGTTCCTTCTGACAAAAAGAAAAAAATCATAAATTGAAATGAACAGATATCTCAGCATTCTCGCATTGTTCGCAATGCTTTTTGCAGCCCCTGCCTGCTCTCTGACCGGCGATGACGATCCGGATGACAGCAGCAAGGAGCTCACCGTGGAAGTGGACAACATACTCATCACCGCAGACGGCAATTCCTTCGCGAAGTTAACCGTAATGTACGGCGACAAGGATGTCAGCAGCGAGGCCAAGTACTACGACGCCGACACCAATCTTCCCGTGGAACTGCCGGGCTCACGCTTCAGTACCAACACTCCTGGAAGCTACAGGTTCTGGGTTTCATACAAGACCCTCAACAGCGATATCATCACCATCACCGCCATCAGCGGAAAGGTCCCTGTGCTTCCGAATGACGGCGCGCCTGCCGGGCTTGAATTCGAAAGAAAGTTGTTTTTCATACAGTTCACGGGAACAGGTTGCGGTTATTGTCCTATAATGACAAGTCTAATAAGGGAATATGCAGCTGCACATGACGATTTCGTGCTTGCAGCCTGCCATTCATACAACAATACCGACCCGGCTTACTTCTCAGGTGGAATAACGAACGCGATGTCTATTTCCGGGTTCCCTACCTCCATCATCAACCTCAACAAGACTTTAAGATTCTCCACGGCTACAAATCTCTCTGCGCTTGAGGATATGGCCAGCAAGGAACTCTCTTCTTCCGAGGCTCTCGCCGGTCTTTGTGCCAGCACAACTCTTGATGGAAACCAGATTGTAATCAAGGCCGGGGTCAAGGCTGCGGTTGATGGAACCTTCCGTCTCGGAGCCTGGTTGCTTGAAGACGGCATCAAAGGCGAACAGGCCAACTATAACAGAGTCCCGGGAGACTTCTCCATACACAACAACTGCCTCAGAGCTACCATAGGACAGTCAAACGCCAATGACTATTTCGGAGAGCCCGTATCGCTTAAGGCGGGCGAAACTGCCGAACAGTTCTATCTTGTAACTCTGGACGAAGAGTGGAAAGGAGAAAACTGCCACGTCGTAGTTTATGTTACGACTGCTAACGGGAACAGCTACACGGTAAACAACGTGATAGACTGCCCTGTCAACGCCAGCGTGGCATACGACTACGCCGACTAAAGCTTTTCAGCCAGCGCATGGGCGGCGTTGATGCCGTCCATTGCGCTGGACACTATTCCTCCTGCGTAACCCGCCCCTTCCCCGCAAGGGTAGATGCCCGGCAGGGAAACGTACTCATAAGTCTGCGGATCGCGAGGTACGCGCACTGGTGACGATGTGCGGGATTCCACTCCCAGAAGCAGGGCGGCGTTGGTGTAGTAATTGCGCATCTTTACGCGAGGAAAAGCCTTCTGCAAACGCTCGGCGACCATTTTCGGAAGCAGCTGGTGCAGAGGTGCACTTACTACTCCGGGGTGATAGGAGGTAGGAGGCATAGTCTTGGACATCTTTCCGTTGCAGAAATCTTCCATTCTCTGGGCGGGAGCCGCCATAGGATTAGGCGCTCCGCAGCTCAGGGAATATTTGTACATATCCTCTTCCACCTTGTGCTGGAAATCCATCAGACGCAGAGGACTGTCGCCCGGAACATCTTCAGGCTCGATCTGGACCACCACGCCCGCGTTTGCGAACTTGCCCGAACGCGCCGAATTCGACATACCGTTCAGCACTATGGTTCCAGGTTCCGTGGAAGAAGGCACCAGTATGCCGCCAGGACACATACAGAATGAGAACACTCCCCTTCCGTCCACCTGCTCCACAAAGGAATACTCCGCAGCCGGCACGCCAGGCTTCCACTGTCCGTGGTACTGGCACCAGTTAATCTTTTCCTGGGGATGTTCCACCCTGACGCCCAGGGCGAAGCCCTTTGCTTCCAGCTCCCCTCCCCGCGCCTGCAGCATCTCGTATACGTCGCGCGCGGAGTGTCCCGTGGCTAGAATCACCTTCTCCGAGCGGTAACTCTCCCCGTTTGCGCAATCCAGCCTCCAAAGTCCGCCTTCCTCGCGCTCCAGGGATTCGACGCGGCAGCCGAAGTGGTACTCGCCACCCTGCTCGGTGATGAACTTGCGTATGTTCTCCACCACCGCAGGGAGTTTGTCTGAACCTATGTGCGGATGCGCATCAATCAGTATGTCGGAGGAGGCGCCGAACTTCACCAGCAGCTGAAGCACCTGGCGTATGTCGCCGCGCTTAGAGGAACGGGTGTAGAGCTTGCCGTCCGAAAATGCGCCTGCGCCGCCCTCACCGTAACAGTAGTTCGACTCGGGATTCACCACGCCTTCGCGGGAAAGCTTCGCCATATCGGTCTTGCGCTCGTGCACATTCTTTCCCCTTTCCAGGATTACCGGACGCAGGCCTTGAGCTATGAGTTCCAGAGCTGCGAACATGCCTGCGGGTCCTGCTCCCACCACTGTGACAGCCGGCTTTCCGTGCACGTCGGGATACTCCGGGAGCTCGTAGGGACGGTACTCGTCCTCAGGGCCGTAAGCTTCATACTGGTAGCGCCATACCGGCTCCTTGCGGGCGTCTATGGAACGCTTCTTGAGCACCCATTTCATCCCCGCCGCTTTCGCCTCTATCTCCTTCAGTCGCGGTTCCCTCGTAAGAGGACAGCTAATTTCAAATTCTTTCATCTGATTCGATTGTTACAAGCTCCCATAATCATTAAAAATCTGCCGTCCTCGATACCGGAGCCACGTCCAGGGGAGTCCTTTCCCCGGCAAGGTAATGAAAGTAACCGGCTATCGCTATCATCGCGGCATTGTCGGTAGTAAACTTGAACTCAGGCAGATATGTATTCCATCCGCGCTTCTTCCCCTCCTGCTCCACGCGGGCGCGCAGGCCGCTGTTGGCCGATACTCCCCCACCTATGGTAATCTCCCTGATTCCCGTCTGCGCCGCAGCCTTCACGAGCTTGTCCATCAGGATGTCTATCAGCGCCTTCTGAAAAGAAGCGCAGATGTCAGCCTTGTTCTTCTCCATAAAATCGGCATCCTTTGCCATCTCGTCGCGCACAAAATAGAGCAGGGATGTCTTGATTCCGCTGAAACTGTAATCCAGTCCGGGTATATGAGGCTTTGCGAACTTGAAACGCTTCGGATCTCCTTCCTTGGCCAGGCGGTCGATGATCGGGCCGCCGGGATAACCCAGGCCCATCATCTTGGAGCACTTGTCGAAGGCCTCTCCCACCGCATCGTCTATAGTCTGGCCGAGTATTTCGAAATGGAGCGGGTCGTCAACCCTGACTATCTGGGAGTTGCCACCGCTCACCAGAAGGCAGAGGTAAGGGAAGGAAGGTTCACGCGGCTCCCTGTCCTGCTGGCGTATGAAGTTGGCGAGCACGTGGCCCTGGAGGTGGTTCACCATAACGATTGGTATGTCCAGCGCCACTCCCATTGCCTTGGCGAAGGAAGTTCCCACAAGAAGGGATCCGAGCAGTCCCGGTCCGCGCGTGAATGCGATTGCAGTGAGCTCCGATGCACTCACAGCTGCCTTGTTCAAGGCCTCGCTCACTACAGGGACTATGTTGAGTTCATGCGCCCTGGATGCCAGTTCAGGAACAACGCCGCCGAAGGATCTGTGCACGTCCTGGCTGGCTATGACGTTGGAGAGGAGCACTCCGTCCCTGATGACGGCAGCAGAGGTGTCGTCGCAGGATGATTCTATTCCCAATATGATATCTGCCATAATATGTCGTTGATTCCGCAAATTTAAGGAAAATTTTCTATATTTGTAAGTTATGGAAGTCAAGGGGATACGCTCATATATTCTTGCAAGGCTGGCCGGACTGCTGGTAGTCGCGGTGATGGGCCTTGTGCTTGCAGTGCAGACCCCCAAGGTGCAGACCTGGCTCTCCCGCAAAGCCATTGACAGATTCGCCGACAAGTTTGACGGAGAACTAAGCTGCTCCGAGATGGGAATACTTCC
Source organism: uncultured Bacteroidales bacterium (assembly GCA_945939695.1). Lineage (GTDB taxonomy): Bacteria > Bacteroidota > Bacteroidia > Bacteroidales > UBA932 > Cryptobacteroides. The sequence continues at coordinate 81,761 of CAMEWE010000003.1, read as the reverse complement.
ATCCGGTGCCCTCATACTCAGGGACGTGCTCCTGATCGACAGCGAGCCGTACACGGAGGACATCAATGAACGCGGCTGGGAACCCGTTGACACGGTGTTCTATGCGCGCAGCATAAGCGCAACCTTCTCGCTGAAGAGCATCTTCGACCGCAAGGGCATACACATAGGGCGTCTGGACGTGCACGACGCATTCTTCCACCTCGCCATAGAGCCCGGCGAGTACATCACCAACATCAACAGGATCTTCAGGCAAAAGCCAAGCGTACCGGACCGCACTCCGGGACCGGACATATTCGACATCCGCAAGGCTGTTGTGGAAGGTGTGCGATACAGGATGCAGAGTTACCAGCCCGAGCTCCGCGTGGGTGGGGACGGTCATGCCATCAACTATGATGACATGGACCTGCTTGCATACGCGAAGGGAAGCCGTTTGAAGTTCACAGGCAACAGGATGTACGGCAAGCTGGATGAGCTCAGCGCAGAAGAGAAGTGCGGTTTGCGCATAGATGAGCTCAGCGGCAGCTTTGCAGTGGGTATGGGCAAGACGCGAATCGAAAACATACATTACAGAGACAGCCTCAGCGACATACAGTTGAAGTACTACGAGATGAGCTACGACAATCCAATGTCATTCAACGATTATGTCGGCGAGGTACGGATGCAGGTGGCTTTCAAGCCTTCAGTCGTGGCTATGGAAACCCTGGACAGGTATGCCGGGTCCTTCCCGGGCAACCGCTCGGTTTTCGAGGTGGAAAGCGGTGTGTTCGAAGGTTTCGTCAACGATTTCAAGCTGGATGATTTCCGTTTCACCGACAGCTACAGCAAGCTCAGCGGTGAAGTGGACTGCCGCATCATAGGTCTGCCTGACGTAGAAGCCATGCTCACCGATATACGGGTGAACAGTTTGAAATTCAGCATCCCCGCTCTGGGACGCTTCATTTCGGGTTTCGGGGTGCAACTTCCGCGGGATGCATACAAATATGCAAAGGGCGTTCACTTCAATCTCAACGCAGGGATTTCCGGCCCTCTCAACAGAATGAAAATCAATGGCAGTCTTTATTCCAATGCAGGGCGCCTGAGATTGTCCGGAGACATACGCAACGCTCTGGACCAGCGCAGGGCCGTGCAGATATATGCCGGTCTGAATGCCACGGAACTTGATGCAGGAAAGCTCAGCGGGGTGCGCGGATTGGGAAAGTGCAGTTTCTACACCGAACTGGATGCCACACTGCGTCAGGGCATACCGGACATCAAGATGGACAGTCTTTCCGTAAGCCGTTTCCAGGCCTTCGGCTACGATTACTCCAACATCTCCGCCAAGGCGTACATAGACAATGGAACTGCGACGCTCAGGCTCCTCAGTTCCGACCCCGCCCTGAACCTCAGTCTGGACGCGCTCGCCGACCTTTCCCCAGACAGGGAGGACAAGCACTACAAAGTGGACGCAAAAGTGGACAATGCGGACCTCTACGCCCTGGAAGTCGACAAGCGCGGCATTTCCAGGCTCAGTTTCGAGCTCAACGCAGACCTCATTGCCAAGGGCGGATTCTTTGACGGAAAAATCGACCTGAACGGACTTGAACTCGAGAACAGCGCAGCCCGCAACGGCATAGGAGATATACATTTGAGGGCGTACCGCCTGGGATTCGACCAGTACTTCACGATGGAGGCTCCGTTCGCAAATCTGAGCGCCTCCGGAGAAAACGGTTTCTACAGACTTGCTGAAGACCTTCAGTACCTGACCGCACGCAAGGAACTGCCTGCCCTATACTCGGTTTCCGACACAGTCAAGTCCAGGAATTTCGGCCACTACGACTTACGCATAGAAACGGGAGACAGCCGCAAACTCTGTTCCTTCCTCCTTCCAGGACTGTTCATCGCAGACGGAAGCAACGCTGAAATGGAAATAGGCGACGGAGGGGAACTCTATTTCAACATATCCTCCCCGCTCCTCGCATACGGCAACAACTTCCTGCGCAGCGCCAATCTTTCTTTCGACAACTTCGACGACGCCTTGAGGCTCCTGCTCGAAGGTGAGAACATACGCTTCAACCGCATAGATATGAACAGGCCCCGCCTGAACCTGTCCGCCGACAGCAACAACTTTTCGCTCGGGATGAACTTCGATCAGGTACCGGGCATTTCCGAAGGCGGAGACTTCTATATGGATGGCCTCATATACAGGGATTCGCTCGATGCCCTGGTGCTTCGAGCTCACCCGCTGGAGTCTTTCCTTTCCGTGGGTGAATCCGTCTGGAGTTTCAGCGAATCCGACATCTCCGTAAGGGGCAGCGACCTGTATGTGGACCGGTTGGACATAAGCAACGGAAATCAGTCCATACTTCTTGACGGAGGCATATCCCGTGACAGGAGCGACACCCTCTTCCTGAAGATTTCCGACGTAGACCTGTCCTTCATCGACGAGTTCCTTCCTCAGCCTTACGGCATACGCGGCAAGGTCAACGGAATGGCCTTCCTGGATTCAGAGCTGGGGCGCGCCCTTGGAATGCTGGCGGACATACGCCTGGATTCCCTGAGCATAGCCGGAGCCGATGCCGGAAAGCTCCGCATTTCAGGCATACTGAAGGACGATGGCGAGGATTTGGAGTTCTTCGTCAACAATGAAGTCGGAGGAAAGGACAGCTTCTATGCCAACGGACTATACTATCTGGACGACGGGCGCATGGACATCTCAGCTGATTTCAACCGCCTGGAGCTCAAGCCGATAGCTGCTTTCCTAAAAGACTATTTCGAGAGCATGGACGGCAGTCTCAGCGGAAAGCTGAGGCTGCAGGGTCCGATTGGAGGAATGAACATAGAGAGCCAGGACCTCAGATTGGAGAACGTGGGGGCGCTGCTGTCCGTGACAGGTGTTCAGTATTACGTCGACGGGCCGGTTAGGCTGGCTAATGACGGCATACATTTTGAGCGGCTGAGCATACGCGACGACTCCTACGGCAGGGGCAGTTTCAACGGAGTGCTCAAGCACAGCAATCTGAGCAACTTCAGTCTTGACTCCAGGATAGAAGTGGACAATATGAAGTTCGTCGATGCACAGGAAGAGAGCGGGCGCAGCTTCTACGGACTCCTGCGCGGCGGAGGATTCGCAGACATACGGGGACCGCTGGATGCCCTGGAAATCGAGGGAAGCATACACACCCAGGGCGACGGAAACGTGCACATTCCTATGGGAGGTGCCACCGCCAGCACGAGCAATCTGCTCAGTTTCACCGAAGAAGTCAAGGAAATCGATCCATACGACGAAATGATGAATACGCTCGTACAGGAAATGACGCGCAGTTCAGACATAAGCATCAAGGCGGAAGTAAGCGTGCACAGCGGAGTCAAGGCATACGTGGAAATAGACAAGTCTTCGGGCAACCTCGCTTCGTTCAGCGGAAGCGGTTCGGTAAGCCTATCCCTGCGCCCGAAATATGACCAGTTCAAACTCAACGGAGACTTCAACATCAATGAAGGAAACTACCAGTTCGCGATACCGGGTGTGCTGTCCAAGGACTTCAGCGTCCAGGAAGGCAGTTCCATCAAGTTTGGCGGCGATCTTTTGGACACCGAACTGGATATCCAGGCCCTCTACAAACTCAAGGCTTCGCTCGACCCTCTGCTCGGAGACCGCAGCAGCGAAGGTCTCAAGCGCAGCGTGGAGTGCGGCATCAACATAAGCGAAAGGCTGAAGAACCCTCGCATCAACTTCAGCATCAATGTTCCCGACCTCAACCCTACCACGCGCTCCCAGGTGGAATCCTCGCTGTCCACGGAAGACAAGGTGCAGAAACAGTTCCTGTCCCTCCTGCTGATGGGCTCATTCATTCCTGATGAAAGCTCGGGAGTGTTCAACGGAAGCGATGTCCTCCTATCCAACGTCACCGGTCTGATGGCCAACCAGCTCAACTCCATACTTCAGAAGCTGGAGATTCCTGTCGACGTGGGTATAGGTTATCAGGGACTCGTTGACGGCAACAATGTCTTCGACGTGGCAATTTCCACCCAGCTCTTCAACAACAGGGTAATAGTCGGCGGAAGTGTCGCCAACCGCAAATACAACAACAGTGCAGGCAACGGGGATATGATAGGCGACCTGGACATACAGATCAAGCTCGACCCTGAGGGCAAGTTCCGCTTCAACCTCTTCTCCCACTCGGCCGACGAGTACTCCAGCTACCTGGATCTCTCCCAGCGCAACGGCGTGGGTATAAGCTACCAGAAGGAATACACCAAGTTCGAGGAGTTCTTCAGAAGCATTTTCGGGAAGAAGGACAAGGATGCCGACACGAGCCGGGAACAGACCATAATCAAGATTGAAAACGATGACAAGCAAGGGGAAACTCTACCTGATACCTACTCCGCTGGGAGATAACCCGGTGGAAGAAGTCATACCGAAGCACGTGTTGGAAACGGCGTGCAGCCTTAGGCGTTTCGTGGTTGAACAGACCAGAACCGCGCGCAGGTTCCTTTCCAGATACGGGCTCAAGGGCCACGTGGATGAGCTTGAATTCCACGAGCTCAACGAGCACAGCACCGACGATGAGGTGCGCTCGCTGATGTCACTGTTCGACGGTAGCGATGTGGGACTGCTCTCTGAGGCCGGACTTCCCGCCGTAGCCGATCCAGGTGCGCGACTGGTGGAGCTCTGCCACCTTCAGGGTGTGGAGGTCGTACCTCTGGTAGGTCCGTCATCACTTATGATGGCGCTGATGGCTTCCGGGCTCAACGGGCAGTGCTTCGAATTCTGCGGCTATATCCCCGCAAAAGCAGACAGCCGCAAAGCAGCCCTGCGCAGCCTGGAGAAACAGTCGCGAGCCGCTTCTCGCAGCGAAATCATCATCGAGACCCCGTACCGCAATGACGCCCTGTTTGCGGATATGCTTCAAAACCTGTCCCCGGACACGCGTATCTGCGTCGCCGCCGACATCAGTCTCCCCACCCAGTACATACGCACGGCACGCGTGGCGCAGTGGCGCAAGGCACCCATCACCATAGGAAAACGTCCCTGCGTATTCATAATACTTGCATAGTCCAATGAAAATAGCATTTCTCACCCTCGGCTGCAAGCTCAACTACGCTGAAACCTCCACTTATGAGAGGGGATTCATCGAGAACGGATTCGAAGTCGTGCAATGGAGCGAAAAGGCTGATATATACCTCGTGAACACCTGTTCCGTGACCGCAACCTCTGACAGCAAGTCACGCAACCTTATACGCAAGGTGCACAGGGTCAATCCCGAAGCCAAGATAGTCGTAACCGGATGCAGCGCCCAGCTGCGACGCGATGAAATAGAGCGCATAGAGGGCGTATCACGGGTATTCGGAGCAGAGGAGAAATCACTTGTGGTAGCTCAGAGCCTGGCACTTCTGGGCATTGAGCCGGCAAAGCAGCGGGATTCGGACCATTGCGGGGACGTGCCGGCAGTATTCGGAGCCTATAGCACAGGAGAGCGCACGCGTTCCTTCCTAAAGGTCCAGGATGGCTGCAACAATTTCTGCAAGTACTGCACAGTTCCTTACGCCAGGGGAAGAAGCAGAAATATCAGCATAGCAGAAGCTGTGGAGAACGCGAAGAGCATTGCTGCGGCAGGAGTCAAGGAGATAGTGCTCACAGGAGTGAATACGGGCGATTTCGGACGCAGCACCGGTGAGAGCTTCCTCGCTCTGCTGCAGGCCTTGAACGAAGTTCCGGGGATAGAGCGGTACCGTATCTCCAGCATCGAGCCCAATCTGCTTACGGAGGAAATCATAAGCTGGATTGCTTCAGGCACCAAATTCCAAGCTCACTTCCACATCCCTTTGCAGACCGGCTCCGACGAGTTGCTGAAGCTTATGGGACGCCATTATGACACAGCCTTCTTCGAGGAGAAGATTGCCTGCGTACGAAGGGCAATGGAAGCCCCGGGGAAGCCTCTTGTCTTTTTCGGGATAGACCTTATGGTGGGGCTGCCTGGTGAAACTCCGGAGCTCTTCGAACAGTCCAAGGCTTTTATAGAAAGAATACATCCTGCATTCATCCACGTATTTCCGTATTCCAGAAGACCGGGCACTCCGGCAGCCTCTATGCCTGGGCAGGTTGACGAACAGGAGAAGAAGCGCAGAGTTGCAGTATTGGAGGAATTGAGTTCAAGACTCCACGCCGAGTTCATTGAAGCGAACAGGGGCGTCCGGGAAACTGTTCTTTTCGAATCAGCTTGCAAACAAGGCCTTATGGAGGGTTACACGGGCAACTACATACGCATTTCCCGTCCGTATGACCCCGGCCTTGTGAATACCCTGGTGGATGTGACGATATAGTCCCCCGTCTTGGGTCTTGCCACTATTTGCCTGAACGACAATTTTACATTTAGGCAAATCACAGAATTTGACTTATCTTCAAAGAAATTTGTCGCTTTTTCAATTTTTGAAAAGGCGACATCTCATTTTGTTTTCAGATCGCAATGCTTGAATTATCTTTGTTAAAATTTGAACCAGAATTATATTAACTCAAAAATCATACAAAATAATGAAAAGATCCACCTTCCTGTTTGCATTGCCTGTCATAGCGCTGACTGCAATCCTGGCCTGTGTTTCATGCAAGAAAGAAACCCCTTTCAAGGCAGGGCATATCACCGATGAGAGCAAGCTTGCCATGCTCCGTTCCATCAAGGACCTTGACGGCACAGGACGTCTTTATGAAATCTATTACACCGAGGACTACAAACTGGAAGAAGTGCTCAAGTCCAACATTACCGATGTCAACAAACTCTTCCAATATATTGCATACCTGCTCTATGATGAGCTCGACACCAAGGCTCCAAAGGTAAAGTACGGTGCGGGATGCAGCGTTTTTGCTGTGCCGGAAAGCGAGAGCATTGATTTCCTTATGGGACGAAACTATGACTTCCGTCATTTCACTGAAGACAAGAAGAGTTACCTCCCTACTTCAGCCATCCTCGTACATACAGCGCCTCCGGGAGGAAAGAAATCCATCTCTATGGTAGACGGACTCAACCTCGGCTACGGACAGGGCTTCCTGAACGATACGGACAAGGACCTCTCCCTGCTGATGGGCCTGCCTTATGCCGCACTTGACGGAATCAACGAGGACGGTTTCGCAATCGGAGTGCTCGCACTCACCGAGGCTCAGACCTGCCAGAACAATAACCTGCCGAGAATCAATACCACCGTTGCAATCCGAATGCTGCTTGACAAGGCGTCAACCGTCAAGGAGGCTGTAGAAATGCTCCGACACTATGATATGGATATGCAGGGCAACGGCAACAGCAATTACCATTTCTTTATGGCAGACGCCACTGGCGACTATGCCATCGTGGAATATGTATACGAAAAGAAAGGCGATAAGAATCCTAGCGTGATGGAAGTGTTCACGGGCAATGACACCCTGCGCTGCGTTACCAATTTCTATGTGTCCCCTACTATGGTCGGCACCACCGACGGTTGGGGATCCAAACACGGCAAAGCCCGCTACGAGACCTTGAGGAACACTTTGAGGGCAAAGAATTATTCCCTCAAGGAAGATGATGCTATGGATCTGCTCAAGGCCGTATCCCAGCCTCCTACCGAGGAACTCACTTCCCAGACCCAGTGGTCATCACTCTACAATCTTACCGAAAGGACCCTGCGTCTGAGCATACTCCGCGAATACGGAAAGGAGTTCAACTTCAAAGTTGACTGAAACACCCACCATTAACCCTGTTGAAACATGTTCAAGAAACTGTTGGCCTTTATGGGATTCCTGGCAATTGCCGCATCCTGCGACAAGGCTCCAATTTTCGACGACAAGCCGGAAGAAAAGGAGTTGGTAAACGGGACCGTTTGTTTTGCCACCCCGCTTCCTTCATTTATCGACGAGGCTTTCCGTCAGCGTATCCAGAACATAACGTCCGATCCTTCCCAGGCTGATGTCATCATATTACTTTCTTCCGAACTGCAGGCAAACAAGTCAATGGTTCTGAGTGCGTGGGAGAATGGCAAAATCATCGTGGAGGTTGATCCTGACTATGAGCGTCACAGAGAGTTCTGGGGTGCCACCGATGCTCCGGAATATCTCATAGACCCCAATGAATCGGAAGGCCTGATTCTCCTGGCAAGGCAATACTCAATGAGCTACTGCCTTCAGGATCCCTTCATCTTGGACGGATACCTGTCTAATGAGGCGCTAATAGAGGACGATGAAGCGACTTCTTCAAACGAGAACTGGGATGACGAAGACATCGAAGTTGTCGATTTTGATGAGGAAGTCGAGTATCTGGGCACGAAACTGGATTCATTCGTAAACTGGCTCAACGATAATACCCAGCCTGGAGATGTAGATAAGGAAGAAGAAACCGAATACCAGAAATTCGATGGCAATCTCTCAGGATACCTCCGGGACAAAAAATTTTCCCAGATATACGAGAAAACTTTCAATGTCGGAGCAGACGGTTACAAACTGTGCAAAATCGCCAGCTCCAAGGCAGATAAAGTTAGCCGCCATTCCACGGTTGACGTTACAATCACAATCACTCCACTCTATGCCTACGAGTTGAATGGATCGGATTCCGGGGACTATTACTTCGTGACCGCGCACGTGAACTCCAAGAATTATGATCTCTTCGGAAAATACAAGAAAAAGCACGGTGCCATTCCTACCTATGCTTTTGCCTTCTACAGTGAGGACATACATTGGTCAGCAGAACTTGTGGCCGGGAGCGGCTACAGCGTTGATTTCTTCCAGGATCCGGAGCCACAAACAACCGTAAGATCTACCAGCTACACTACCGGATTCTCAACTGCACTGAATGTGACTGGACAGGGAGGAGCAATGGGAGGCAAGCCATCAGGCTCACTCACCATAGGAGGGACATTCACCTGGAGCAACAGCAGGTCAATAAGTATTTCAGATCAGGAAATCTCAGAGAAAACTCACGACAGCCGTGTAGACTACGATTTTCTATGCCTGAATTTTGCCAAAGACGATGATGCAAACAAGGCTGTACCTCTCATCGCCAGAAGTGACCAGCATTGCTACGCAAGCTGGTGCTGGCACGTAAACGGTACAAAAGATAACGATACAACAACAATGTTCACTTTCAAGTTCACACTGGATCCTCAGTACGGATATATGTACAGGCACGCCAGCTGGTGGGCTGAAGGCCATATCAAACACGGCATCCACCTTCTGGATGAAAAAAACAGAACTGTAAGTTTCAACATGAATCCTCCGGACAGGAAGCAGGCAGGTGTGCTTGAATACACGAGTACCAATACGAATTACCTCAACAATATTAAAGTCCTGGACAGCAAGGGTAAGGAAATAAGGACTGCCCAGGCTGCAGTCAGGAAGGATGTTGCAGTCAATTTCCAGCTTCCAGTTGGAATGTACTCCGTCCGATTTGACGTGAGGACGGGAGACGGTGATTTCATCGAGCGCCGCCAGAGAGACAGCGTATTCGTGGAAACCGGAGCGACTACCAGCCTTTATTCGCTTGATAATACCAAGGTAATCAGTACAACGGAATAATCTGCCTGCAATGCGAATAATCGGACGTATCCCCGTCATTACTGCAGTCCTTGCGGCTGCAGTGCTTTCCTGTACTCCACAGAACCCCGATATTGTAAACAAAGACAAGGAGACGAAAATATTTCTGAAATCAGGAAAGCCCCAGCTTGAGGCACTGGCCACTCCCCTGCAAACAAAAACAATGTGGAACGGGGAAAGCATACTATGGTCAGGCGGGGACCGCATCAATGTATTCGCAAGCAAGAACGGACTATGGGTTAACGATTCCCTCAAGCAGGACGAGTCCTCCCTGGGCTTTTTTATCGTTTCCCCGACCACACTTGCGGGGGACAGCCAGGAAGCAAGTTTTGAGGTTCCATCAGACCTTATTGACAGTCCTGAAGGCGATTGGCTTTTCTATGGAGCATATCCGTCTGTCTGCCTTATCGACAAGCAGATGTGCGACACTGACGGACTCAGGTTCAGGCTCTCCCACAGACAGGTTCCTATTGTCTGCAATGGCACGAATTCCTTTGACCCGTCTTGCGACCTGATGGTCGGGAAAACAGAGAAAATTACTAAGCCTGAGGATGGAACAACCTACCCAATCAAATGGGAGAGACTGGTATCCATACTATCGCTGAATGTTGAAAAACTTCCTTATTTGTCGGAAGATGAAGTTGTCACCTCTATCTGCCTGCAGGCAAACGAAGGAGCTTCGATTGTGGGAGATTTCCGTTACGAACTCTCCACAGGGCAGTGCAAGGCAACTTCTTCTTCCAACATTGTCAATCTCATTTCTGACGGGAGCAACATCGTTTTGTCCAAAGGCAGCATTAATGAAATGAATGCCTGCCTTATTCCGCAAACAATCACCTCCCTTGATATTGAAATCAGGACAGACAGGGCCATCTATCGCAAATCCTTCGACAAGCTTTCCTGCAAACTTGTAAGGAATGTCCGCACCACACTCTCTCTGGACATGTCGGGAGCAAAGGTCGACGAATATGCCCAGGGAGATGTAAGCCCGGACAACTCTCTGATTTTCAATGCATCATACGACATCTGCATCCCTGAACACATCATAGCACAGATGACCCCTACAGGTATGGGAACCTTGTCTGTCTATTCTCCGGAAGTCAAGTCAAGCGGAGTATTTGACATCCATTTGAAGATTTTCCCTATCCACGTTTTCGGAACTGATGCCGTGTCAGGAGACTATTATCTGGTGGAGGGACATATTCTCAGCCACAATGCAGAATTGTACGCCGAAAGAAAATACAAGAATGTGCGTATCAATGCCTGGTATCCTTCCGAATTCAAGCTTAAGGTCCAGATGCTTAGCCCGGAAGGCAAAGAACTGGAGCAGGGAGATGCGAATTTCTTCACTGATCCTGTGCCTTCTACAACAATCGGCAGCTGGACTTACACCAAGGGCTCCAGTTTCAGCATAGGACCTAAACTGACCTTCGGAATTGCTAAACGGGATGATGTCAGCGGCGTTCTATCCTGGTTGAATTCGGTACTGGGCAGCATATCCGTCGGCTACACACACAACAACAGCGCCACCCAGATTCTCCCTGACCAGACCGTCCAGGTTGCAAGCGATTCCAAGACCGCGGCCGTAAGTTATTTCTTCAGAACCAACAACGATACCGGTGGATACAGTACCGGAGATATTCCTGCCATCTTCAGGAATGACCAGAAGATTGAGTTCAGCTGGGTGTGGCACCTGAAAAGCGGAAAATACTGCGCCAAAGACAACGACTTCGGCAATATGAAGTTCAAAGTCACAGTCAGCCCTACCTATAAAGCAGCCTACAAGGGGACTCTATATGAGAATCAGGGTCACGCCGTCTTCAAGGGTTGGGCCACCTACGACCACAAAGACCTTATTCTAGAAGGTAATATGCCTACAATGAACAGGATCCCGGCAGGCGATATAAGGCTCAGCTTTGCCGCTATGTCCGACAATTATTATCTCACAAATCTGAAGGTTTACAGAAGCGGAGAATATGCTCCTGGCAAGGCTCCATACTATTCTGACACAAAGGCTTACAGAAAAGATGAAGTAATCCCCATTCAGCTCCGGGAAGGCACTTACGACATCGTTTACAAAGTCCAGGACGGAGACGGAAAGACTGAAAAGGACCGCATCATTATCAACAAGGTGGTCAAGGCCGATGAAATTCTGGAGACCTCAACACTGGAATCCAAACCGCTTTAGCAGTTTTATTTGCCTTCAATGCAGCTTTTTGCTATCTTTATTGCTCCATAAGAAAAAAAATGCAATGGAGCTGAGACAATTGAATTATTTCGTCAAGGTGGCGCAGACCCTGAATTTTTCAGAGGCTGCGCGCTTGCTCTTTGTCACCCAGAGCACGCTTTCCCAACAGATCAAGACTCTCGAGGACGAACTCGGAACCCAGCTTTTCCAAAGGGACTCCCATTCGGTCAGGCTCACGGAAGGCGGGGCTCGCCTGTTGCCACTTGCAGAAAAGACCTTGCTCGCCGCCCGCGACTGCAAGAATCAGATCAGCGATTTGAAGGCCATGCTCGGCGGGGAACTGATCATTGGCACCACCTTCTCTTTCTGCCCTATACTCAAGGAAACCCTGCGCAACTTCCTGGCCGACTATCCGGGAGTAAAGCTTACCATACACAGCCGCTCCATGAACGAGCTTATGGAGATGCTGCGCAAAAGGGAAGTGGATTTCGTGCTAGCCTTCAAGCCACTGGACGAATTTGAAGAAATAGAGTCTCACGTGCTCTTTGATGACAGGCTCTCGGTCATAATGCGCAACGACCACCCTCTTGCCAAGAAGGAATCATTGACACTCAAGGACATAGAAACGCAGGGAATGGTGATGCCAGCCAAAGGTCTCCAGGCAAGGAACGCCCTGGAACAGCTTGTTGAACTGAGACTGACACCTCTGAACGTCAGAGTTGAGCTCGACGACGTCAACCTCCTTCTCGACATAGTGCAGGAGGGTCAGAACATCTCCCTGCTCTCCGCTTCCACCCTATACCACAGGCCACTGTTGAAGGCAGTTCCTCTGGATATAGCGCAAAACAAGATGATGGGTTGCATACATCTGCTCAAAAAGGCCTACCGCAAAAAGTCGGCCGAGGTCTTTCTGAGGATGCTCAGCGAATCCAGCGAAGTAAGTGCCCACAACAGCAGATGGTAGCCTTATGACAGCAACGGAAACCTTGAAGCAATACTGGGGCTATGATTCATTCCGCCCTATGCAGGAGGAAATCATCTCAGCCGCTCTTGAAGGCAGGGACGTGCTCGCGATACTCCCCACCGGAGGAGGCAAATCCGTATGCTTCCAGGTTCCTTCCATGATGAAAGAAGGTTTAGCCCTGGTTATCACTCCCCTGGTAGCCCTTATGAAAGACCAGGTCCAGAACCTTGAAAGCCGGGGAATCAAGGCCCTTGCCGTGTATGCGGGTATGCCCCGTCGCGAAATCGACCTTGCCCTGAACAATGCCGCATACGGGGATTTCAAGTTCCTTTACATCTCCCCCGAGCGCCTTTCCACCCAGCTCTTCCGTTCCTACCTCGACATCTTGAATATCAATTATATAGTAGTGGATGAGGCTCACTGCATCTCGCAATGGGGCTATGATTTCCGGCCGGATTACCTCCGGATTTCAGAGCTGCGCAAGCTTGTGGACGCTCCCCTTATCGCACTCACCGCCACCGCAACCCCGCGCGTAGCGGAAGACATCATCGACAAACTGGTTCCCGAGGGTACGGAAAACGAGAGAGCGCGAAAAAAGGAGAAATTCGTGCTCCTGCGCAGCGGATTCGAGCGTCCCAACCTGAGTTACATAGTCAGGAAGTGCGAAGACAAGAGCGGCCGTCTGCTATCCGTATGCAGGTCAGTGCCTGGTTCAGGCATCGTGTATATGCGCAGCCGCAGCAAATGCGAAGAAATAGCCTCTTTCCTGACAGCCAATGGCATAAGCGCATCCTTCTATCACGCAGGTCTGAGTTCCGCAATGCGCAGCGAGCGCCAGGAAGCGTGGAAACGGGGCGAAATCAGGGTGATGGTCTGCACCAATGCCTTCGGTATGGGCATAGACAAGCCGGACGTGCGCTTCGTGGTGCACCTGAGTCTCCCCGACAGTCCCGAGTCCTACTTCCAGGAAGCGGGTCGCGCCGGCAGAGACGGGCTCCGTTCCTGGGCGGTGCTTGTTTGGAACGCTTCCGACGTAAACCGCATCAAGCAGCTCCAGCGTCTGTCATTCCCTGACCCCTCGTACATTGAGGACATATATCAGAAAATTCACATATTCAGCGGGATAGCCTACGAACAGGGTGCCGGGCTCCAGCTCAAGTTCGACGTTGACGCCTTTTCCAGGCACTACTCGCTCAAGCAAAGCGAGGTATTCTACGCCCTCAAGTACCTTGAGATGTCCGACCACCTCAGTTACAGCGAAGACGTGGACATTCCCACTCGCGTAAAGATAATCATCGACCGCAAGTTGCTCTACGATTACAAGTTCAACGATACGCGTCTGGAGAACCTGCTCGAGCAGCTGATGCGCCGTTACCCGGGCATATTCTCGTACACCGTCCCGGTTGACGAGCAGTACCTTGCCTCGAAATGCGGGCTGCAGATCCCTGCCCTGCGCGAACTGCTCTATTCGCTTTCCGTGCTCCACCTGATCAAATACGTCCCGGCCTCGCACGACAGCGTCATACTGCTCCATCATTCCCGCTTGATGCCGGGCAACCTGGACCTGCGGCTCGATAAATACAAATTCCTGAGAGACAACTACATACAACGTTCCGAAGCCATAATTGAGTACGCCTCCGAGACCAACGAATGCCGCTCGCGCCACCTGCTCCGCTATTTCGGGCAGGAGGAAAGCTGCGATTGCGGACAGTGCGACATCTGCCGTGGCGATTCCGGCAAATCCGACAATGCGCAAAAGCTCGAACGATACAGAAAATTGATGGACAACGCATAGATATTTTGCGTATCTTTGCCCTCCGATGAAAGCGAAATTGACTTTTCTTGGCACCGGTACTTCTCAAGGCGTGCCTATGATAGGCTGCGACTGTCCGGTCTGCAGTTCCACTGACCCTAGGGACAAACGTCTGAGGTCTTCTGTCCTCGTCGAATATTGCGGACTCACCATACTCGTGGATGCAGGCCCGGATTTCCGTTATCAGATGCTCAGGCAGGGAGTCAGGCATCTTGACGCCATTCTGCTCACCCACAACCATAAGGACCATACCGGAGGCCTCGACGACATCAGGGCCTTCAATCTGGTGGAAAGGCATCCCGTAAACATCTATTGCCAGCAGTATGTGGTGGAGTCCCTGAAGAAGGAATACAGTTATGCCTTTGCGGAACAGAAGTATCCCGGCTCCCCCGAATGGAGGGTCCACACCATTGACGGAAAGACTCCCTTCCAGGTACATTCCAATGCCAACGAAGAGGTACTCATCTGGGAAAAAGGCTTCGGCTACAGGCACTATGCCCCGGAATCTGCCGCAGATGCAGTGGCTACAATAGTCCCTATCCAGGGCTGGCATCTTAGCGGAAACGAACTCAGCGTCCTCGGCTACCGCTTCGGTAACATTGCCTATCTCACTGACATAAAGCATATTGACGAGGAGGATTACGAAAAACTCAAGGGTGTGGAATACATCACCCTGGGCTGCGTGAAGATAGGAGAGCACCGTTCCCACCCTTCCCTCGAGCAGTGCCTTCAGTTCTTCGAGCGCGTCGGTGCCCGCGAATCCTATATCACACACATCTCCCACCTCCTTCCCAAATACGAAGAATTTGCGCGAGAGCTCCCTGCCCACGTCCACCCTGCCTATGACGGTCTGGTAATCGGCTGATAGGAGCAGGACAGAAAAAAAACACAGGAAAAATCAAATTATTTTTCCTGTGTCAAAAGTTGACAATTTTGAGCCTTAACTTTGTACCCGTAAATGAAACACAAGTGTTGTTGACTAAATTACAGGTATTATGAGTAAGGAAATCAAAATATGGCTTGAAAGCTCAGTGGAGATTGAGCAGCTCATCTCTGACTTCGATCTTGAATTTGACGAAAGTGGCAGCGAAACGTCCTTCTAGGCTACTGCCAGAAGTATCATCACCTGCGCTACCAGCACCCGCATAAACATCGAGAGCGGATAAACAGTCGCATAGTTCACGGAAACATACTTGCTGCCGTAGGCGTTCTGTGCAAAAGCCAGGACAGGTGGATTGGTCGTGCCACCGGCAATGAGACCGCAAATCTGGTAGAAATTCAGCTTGAAGACATAGCGCGCAAGCAGGGAAATCACCAGCACAGGAACTATGGTAATGATGGCACCGTAAAGTATCCACCACCATCCTCCTGCCATCAGGGAGGAGACAAAGGTCTTGCCGGCTCCGAGCCCCACAGCGGCTAGGAAGAAGGAGATGCCGATCTCACGTATCATCATATTGGCACTCTGGGTTGTATAGGTGGTGATGTGCGCACGGGGACCGAAGCAGCTGATGAGAATTGCGATGATCAGCGGACCGCCGGCAAGTCCCAGCTTGATCGGCTGAGGGATACCCGGCAAGCTGATAGGGATGCAGCCGAACACCACACCTATGGCAATTCCAAGGAAGATAGGGAGCAGATTCGGCTTGTCCAGGGCTGAGGCCTTGTTGCCGACCAGCTTCGCAATTGCGTCTATACCTTCCTTGTCGCCGACTACCTGCAGATAGTCACCCACCTGCACGCGAAGTTCAGGAGAAGCCACAAGCTCCACACCGGAACGGACCACTCTGGTCACGCTCACCGAATACTGCAGCTTGAAAAGGATATCTCCCAGCTTCTTGCCCGTGAGGTCAGTCTTGGTAATGCCCAGCCTTATGAGCTGAGGCGCACCCTTCCTGCCCTTTATCCAGTCGTCAAGATGCATAGGCACTTCAGCGCCGAACACTATACGGATTCTGTCCACGCACTTCTGGGTGGTGACAATCAGCACCTTGTCTCCTTCCTTGAGCACAGTGTCCTGATTGGGCACGAACTCCTCCCCTCCCCTCATAATGCGGGATATCACCATCTCGTTCTTGAGCTCCTCATCCAGTACGTCGGCAATGCGCTTGCCCACAATTGCAGGATTGCTGACTGCGCAGTGCATACGTCTGGCACCGTCTGCAGTGGAACTCTGAGCCTCAATCTGCTCAGCCTCCCTTTCCAGGTCAACCTTGAACACTGCCTTGAGCAGTATCATCAGGGCAAGCACACCCAGCACACCTATAGGATAGGCTACGGCATAAGCCGATGCGAGCACGGAAGTCTCAGATCCCGAGCCTTTCACGTCTATCAGAGTCTGCTGCGCAGCACCCAGTCCCGGGGTATTGGTGACCGCACCGGACATCACTCCCACCATAGTCTGAAGACTCTCGCCGCTCACAAGATGAATCACGAAGGCGGTGATCGCAGCCATCAGCACCAGACCCACTGCAAGGAGATTCAGTTTCACTCCCCCGTTCTTGAATGAGGAGAAGAAACCCGGGCCTACCTGCAGACCTATCGAATAAACGAAAAGAATAAGTCCGAAATCCTTCATGAAAGCCAGGACCCTGGCATTGGGAAGGAAGCCGAAGTGGCCCATAACTATGCCCACGAAGAGTATCCAGGTGGAACCGATGGTAATACCCTTGAAATTGAGCTTTGCCAGGCAGAGTCCAGCCGTAATGACTATGGCAAAGAGCAGTATTGAATATGCAGTTCCGCTTACCATACGAAATTGAATTTCACGTCTACAGGAATGCCCTCCAGCATCATATTGAATACATCTGAATTGAGATCCTTGTCAATCATCTCGTATTTCTTCACGAACTCTGCTGCAGCCTGGTAATCTCCATTGCCCTGAATCTCGAGAACCTCGGTCACAAGAGACTTCAGTGCCTCGGCAAAAGCGGCGTAGTCAATGTAGTAGCAGGCATCCTGATGACGTTCGAAGGCACCGCGCTGCTTGAGATAGTTGTAGCAGATGACATTGGCCTTGCCCACATACTCCTCGGTACCGAAACGGGCTGAACGAAGAAGAGCGGTGAGGAAGGTTGCATAGCAATCGTTGGCGGTCACGATATCGTTCACCTCATATCTGTTGATTACATCAGCTGCAAAGTAAGGTCCCATCGCAAGGGCTTTCACCTCTTCGACAACATCAGCCATATTGTCAAGGGCGGCGGCTACAGGTCGCCCGTCCAGGGTATTCTTGACTCCAAGGCCGTGGGCAACCTCGCGGAAAGCCACATTCCAGAAGAAGGCCTTGTCATTGACGTGGTCACGGTCCGCATCGCTGATGATAAGGTCAGCGGTAGGAATGAGAATACCGTTGAACTTGGCGGAAATAACGTTCTGCATAAGTATGCAGCGAGTACCCATTTCCTCCTGGACCTTGGTGTCGAAAGGAAGGCTGATGGCTATGTCCTTGATGCCGCAGTTTGCAGCTCCTGCGTAATAGAGGGCATCGCAAACATAGATAGTGGAAGCTGATCCAGGATTGAAGCCCTTGTACTTCTCCTGGCAAGGAAGAGCGGCCTGGAGCTCAGGCATCATAGCGCTGAACTTGCGCATCTGCTCGGTGCGTTCAAGGTTCTTCAGCACCACATAGGCGCTGTATGAACGCTTGATTCCGTGCAGGTGATCGTCGCTGCTTTCGTTAGGTCCCAGTACAAGATCCATCTTGCTGTCGCCCATCTCCAGCCACTTGATTGCACTCTGCTCATATGAGTCGCTGCGCAGACCGTCGATCTTGGCGAGCAGATACTCCCTCACGCTGGGAACAATGGTGAGGTCTGCAGCCGCCTTGAGGTAATCGCAGATTTTATTTATATTGTCCTTGTATTCGTCGTGATACCACACAGTCTTCAGCGACCCGTCAACATCCCTTTTGATAAGGGTATATGGGCTTGACTTGTCAGGATCGTCAAACTCTTCCCACTCCTCCACACTCATATCGGAAGGGTAGAAAAGACGGCCTGCAGGCTCATTTGCGAAGCCTTCCACGAAACTCTTGCCGCTGATCTTGTCCCAAGGGCCGTAGTTGATCATTGCATATTCGCGCTGCTGAGGGTCTTCGAGGCTCTCCAGAGTCTGCTTGTCACCGAACACCTGCTTCCAGTAGATGTTGTCGGCTTCCATAGCGGCGAAGCGGTAGAGATTGAGCACCTCTTTCCCATAGATTGAAATGGCATCGATATAAGCCGTATTTTCGGTACCGATGTTGACACTTGCATATTTGGCATAATCGCCGTTGTTGTTTTTCTTCTCGCTGCAAGCTGCGAGAACCGTAGCAGCCACAGCTGCCATCAAAATGGTTTTTTTCATAAATTACAGTTAACTAACCACATTATTTGCGCCGCAAAGGTATAACTAATTTCAATAATTAAATAGGCTTGGTTATTGTTTGTTTCGATAGCAGCGATTGACTTTCTCATTACCTGCCTATATTTGATTTTTCGTAGATATTTTCTAAATTGCAGCGTTGTTGGAAAAGATAAATCTCACAAATATGTCATTCAAAAGAACATCATTTGCAGCGCTGCTGCTCTCGATCAGTCTCGGCGCCGCAGCCCAGAATCCGTCCTGGATTCGTCGGAACAGCATCTCTCCTGACGGAAAGTCTCTGGCTTTCAGCTATATGGGAGACATTTACAAAGTCAGTACCCAAGGCGGAGAAGCAGTCCAGCTCAGTTCCAACCCAGCCTACGACTCCGAGCCTCTGTGGACTGCTGACGGCAAAAGCATAGTATTCGCTTCCTACAGGGAAGGCAGCAAGGACCTGTACATCTGCTCCGCTGACGGAGGCAGTCTCAAGCGGCTCACCACCCTTCCCGGTAACGAGACTCCTCTCGCCGTGCTTGCGGACGGCACCGTGCTTTTCAGTGCCTACAACGCAGCCCTGATCAGCGACGATTACGACGGTTTCCCGGGCAGTTCCCAGCTCTACAGCTGCAGCACTGAAGGAGGCATACCCCGTCTGCTAAGTTCCCTGCCTATGGGAGCCTTAAGCGTCAATGGCGCGGGAGCGATTCTGTATGAGGACTATAAAGGCTACGAGGATCCTCTTCGCAAGCACCACACCTCATCCGTCACCCGCGATATATGGATTTGCATTCCGCCTGCAGGTGAAGGCCTCAGCATTAGTCCTGAGAGCAGTTTCACCAAACTCAGCGACTTCAAGGGCGAGGACCGCAATCCGGTATTCGCAGCCGACGGAGACACTTTCTATTACCTCAGCGAAAGGGACGGCAAAACCTCCAACATATACCGGAGCAGCCTTTCCAGGCCTGAGGTCAGCGTGCAGTTGAGTTTTGAGACCCGCAACCCTGTCCGGTTCCTCTCAGTATCCGGGGACGGTCTACTGGCATACTCCTGCAACGGAGACATCTACACCCTGCGAGAGGGAGAGTCACCGAAAAAGCTTCAAATCAGCCTCAAGCGCGACGAAAGCGAGCGCAAATTGCAGAAGATGAGCCTCTCCAGCGGAGCCAATTCACTGGCTGTATCACCTGACGGCAAGGAGATGGCGATAGTGCTCAGGGGCGATGTATTCGTCACATCGGCAGACTACCGCACCACCCGCCGCATCACCAACACCCCTGAACAGGAACGCAACGTGGAGTTCTCCCCTGACGGACGCGAGCTCTACTACTCAGCTGAGCGCAACGGTCACTGGGGAGTATGGAAGAGTTCCCTCGAGCGCAAGGAAGACAAACTCTTCACCTACGCCACCAAGATCAAGGAGGAACTCGTATCTACCCCGGGAGAAACCTGTTTCCAGCCGGACGTATCCCCGGACGGCAAGTGGGTAGCCTACTACCGCGACCGCACGGAACTGGTAATCAAGAATATAAAGAGCGGCAAGGAGAAGTCCCTCTTCAAGGGAGTGAACTACTCCTACAGCGACGGCGACCAGGGATTCGAATGGAGCCCTGACAGCCACTACATACTCTGCAACTGGCAGGCTGACGGAGGCTGGAACAATTCCGACGTGGCTCTCATAGACATTGAGAGCGGCGAAATCACGGACCTCACCCGAAGCGGCTACTCCGACAGCAACTTCAAGTGGGCGCTTGGAGGCAAGGCAATGACCTGGGAATCAGACAAGAACGGCTATCGCAGCCACGGAAGCTGGGGTGCCGAGAGCGACATTTTCATAATGTTCTTCGATGCCAAGGCCTACTCCGAATTCGGACGCAGCAAGGAGGACATCAGCATAGCCGAACTGCTCAAGAGCGACAAGGAAGCCAAGGCCGAAAAGAAAGAAGAGAAAAAGGATTCCCTCGACAAGACCAAGAACCGCATCGAGAAGCTCGAGCTTCAGCTCGACTCCAGAGACGACCGCATACGCAGGCTTACCCCCAACTCAAATATGATGGGCGACCACTACCTCAGTCCTGACGGCAAGAAGCTCTACTTCACCCAGAGGCTCGAGAAAGGATACGACCTTTGCGTCAGGGATCTCCAGGAAGGCAGCGTAAGCGTGCTCACCAAGGGCGTATCCGGCAGCTTCATCCCATCCGGGGACGGCAAATACCTCTACGCACTCTCAGGACGCGGAATTACCAAACTTTCCCTCCCTTCCGGCAAGCTTGAATATATCAGCTACTCGGGCGAATTCGAGTACAAGCCTGAGCAGGAAAGGGAGTACATGTTCGAGCATATATGGAAGCAGGTCAAGGAGAAGTTCTACCTCGAGGACCTGCACGGCACGGATTGGGACTACTACCACGACAACTACGCCGCCTTCCTCCCTCACATAAACAACAACTTCGACTTCCAGGATCTCCTTTCCGAAATGCTGGGAGAGCTCAACGGCTCACACACCGGAGCCCGTTACAGGTATCCTTCCAGCCGCAACAGGGGCTATCTCGGCGTGCTCTATGACGAGAATTATGCCGGTGACGGCCTGCGCATCAAGGAAGTGCTCCCGGGCGGTGTGCTCTCATACGCAGACCCTGAAATCAAGGCGGGAGACATCATCGAATCCATAGAAGGACACGAAATAAAGGCGGGTGAGGACAAACTCGCCCTTCTCGACGACAAGGCAGGCAAACTCATAGCCATAAGCGTACGCAAGGCCGGAGAGCGCAAGAGCGAGGAACTGTTCGTAACTCCGTCAAGTTCAGAAAGCAGCACCCTCTACCGCAGGTGGGTGCGCCAGCGCGAGAAGATGGTGGAGGAACTGTCCGGAGGCAGGGTAGGTTACGTCCACATCGAAGGTATGGATTCCCCGAGTTTCAGGGAGATGTTCTCCAAGGCCCTGGGCAAGTACCGCAAATGCGAGGCTCTTATCGTGGACACGCGCCACAACGGAGGCGGATGGCTCCACGATGACGTCATCACCTTCCTTAACGGCACACTCTACAACCAGTACATCCCTCGCGGTCAATACATTGGCGATGAGCCTTTCACAAAATGGAACAAGCCGTCCTGCATGCTCGTGGGCGAAGACAATTATTCAGATGCATCCGGCACCCCTTACGCATATAAGATGCTGGGAATAGGCAAGCTCATCGGAGCGCCGGTTCCGGGAACAATGACAGCAGTATGGTGGGAGACTCTCATTGACAACAGCCTCGTATTCGGCATCCCTCAGGTGGGTACCTGGTCAGTGGCCGAGAAATGCTTCATCGAAAATCATCAGATCGAGCCGGACATAGAGGTTTACAACGACCCTGCCTCCACCCTGAGAGGTGAAGACAAGCAATTGGAAGCAGCTGTGGCTGAGATGCTTAAAACAATAGGCAAGTAGCTACAGCAGCTTCTTGTAATCCACAGGAAGAACCTTGATGAATTCAGCGGCGTGGGAATCCCACTCCGACAGTATGCGGGAAGCCAGAGGGCTTCCCGTTCTTTCCATATGCGCCTGGATAAGCCCCTTGACCTCTGCCCTGTCCTCTTCGCTTTCGAGCAGGCTGAGTTCAACCATATCCATATTGCAGTAGAAATCGAAATCTCCGTCCGGATTCCACACATAAGCGATGCCACCGCTCATACCTGCAGCGAAGTTGCGTCCTGTCTTGCCAAGCACCACAACCCTGCCTCCGGTCATATACTCGCAGCAATGGTCACCCACGCCCTCAACCACGGCATTGGCACCGCTGTTCCGGACGCAGAAGCGCTCGCCCACCATTCCGTTGATAAACATCTCACCGGATGTTGCACCGTAGCCTATGGTATTGCCGGCAATGATATTATCCTCCGCCTTGAACTGGGCATCCGGATCCGGAGTGACTATTATCCGCCCTCCGCAAAGACCCTTGCCCATATAGTCGTTGGCATCTCCCTCCAGGCGGAAAGTGAGTCCCCGGCAAAGGAAGGCTCCGAAACTCTGCCCCGCCGAACCGCGATAGCTTATCGTGATGCAGTCATCAGGCAGGCCCTTGCCTCCGTAGAGCTTAGTCACGGTTCCGCTGATCATCGCACCCACACTACGGTCGGTGTTAAGTATCTGCACGCCCAGACTCACCTTGCGGGCAGAATCGATGGCAGGTCGTATCATCTGCATCACTTCCAGGTCCTTGGCGCAGAGCACGGTGGAATCGTGGCCAAGCGTGCAGGTACGGTCGTTGTCCTTTGCCTCATCAGGTATGTAGAGCACCCTGTCAAGTGAGACTTTCGCCGCCTTTGACTCCTGAGGATAACTGCGCTTATGGAGCAGGTCGGCGCGGCCGATGAGTTCCTGGAGGCTGCTGTAGCCCATAAGGGCGAGATACTCACGCAACTGCCTGGCTATGAAGCGGAAGTAGTTTTCCAGATCTTCCTTCTTCCCGGCGAACTTTGCCCTGAGCTCAGGACTTTGAGTAGCAATGCCCACAGGGCAGATGTTTTTGTTGCAATTGCGGCACACAAGGCAGCCCAGCGATACCATAGATGCCGTACCGAAGCCGAACTCCTCGGCTCCGAGCATTGCCATGAAAAGCACGTCGCGCGCCGTCTTGAGGCCTCCATCCACCTGGAGACGCACCTTTCCGCGCAAACCGTTCACCACCAGGGTCTGCTGCACCTGCGCAAGTCCGGTCTCCGCAGGGCTGCCGGTATGTTTCACGGAACTTGCCGGGCTCGCACCCGTGCCTCCGTCTCCGCCGCTGATGAGGATCACGTCAGCCTTGGCTTTCGCCACTCCTGCCGCAATCGTGCCCACACCTGCCTCAGAAACAAGTTTCACGCTTATGCGTGCATCGGAATTGATATTCTTGAGATCGTAGATGAGCTGAGCCAGGTCTTCGATAGAATAGATGTCATGGTGAGGTGGAGGGGAAATAAGGGTGATTCCCGGCACGCTGTGGCGCGTCTTCGCGATGAGCTCGTTAACCTTGAATCCCGGCAACTGTCCGCCCTCGCCCGGCTTTGCTCCCTGGGCGACCTTGATCTGTATTTCGTCTGCACTTATGAGGTATTCCGCGTCCACGCCGAAACGGCCAGATGCCACCTGCTTCACGGCACTGCGCGCAGAACTGCCGTCGGGAAGCGGAATCTGGCGTTCAGGATCTTCTCCGCCCTCGCCTGTATTGCTCTGTCCTCCAATGGAATTCATCGCCCTCGCTATGGTCTCGTGGGCCTCCTTGCTGATTGCTCCGAATGAGATTGCCTCAGTCACGAAACGTTTCATCAGGCTTTCCTCACTCTCGACCTCGGATATGTCAATAGGCTGCCTGTCGCTCTCTATTTCCATAAGGTCGCGCAGGTACTTCGGCGCAGTCCTGTTTTCGGAAGCCGCGCTGAACTGCTTGAAGGCTTCGTAATCGTTCTCCCGCACCGCCTTCTGCAGCAGACGCACCCTGGACGGCTCCCACGCGTGGGCTTCCCCACCCTTGCGGTAAGCATACAGGCCGAGATCCTCGAGCTCCTGCGTCACTTCAGCTTCCCCGAATGCCGCCCTGTGGGCTCTGAGTACGTCGGAAGCTATATCGCTGAGGCTCACGCCACCTATCTGTGAAATGCCTCCGCCCATATACTTGTCCAGCACCTCCTGGCTCACGCCCAGGTTCTCGAACAGGGCCGCGCCGCGGTAGCTTCGTATGGTTGAAATACCCATCTTTGAGAGTATCTTGAGCATACCCTTGTCCACAGCCTTGACATAATGTTCCTCTGCGGCGGGGTAATCGAGCTGAATCGCCTTGCGTTTCACCAGGTCGTCCAGTATCGCAAAAGTCATATACGGGTTGACGGCACTCGCACCGTAGCCCACCAGTAGCGCCACGTGCATGACCTCGCACACTTCCGCAGACTCCACGATAATCGCAGTCTGCGACCGCTTCATGCTGTGGATGAGATGGTGGTGCACCGCCGCCGTTGCAAGCAGCGACGGAATAGGGGCGTGGGTGCTGTCCACGTTGCGGTCGCTGATTATGATGTAGTTGTAGCCGTCATCCACAGCCTTGATGGCATCCTTGCACAGGGAGGACAGGGCAGCTTCCAGCGCCTTCTCGCCTCCTTCAGCCTCGAAGAGCATAGGCAGGGTGATGGTACGGAAACCCTTGTATCTGAGGTTGCGCAAGGTCTCCAGTTCCGCATTGGAGAGTATGGGAGAGCTGAGTTTCACCACTTTGCACAAATCCGGCGAAGGGGTGAGTATGTCGCCTTTCACGGCGCCGATGTAGCTGGTCAGAGACATCACCGTGCTCTCGCGTATGGAGTCGATAGGAGGGTTGGTGACCTGCGCGAACTTTTGCTTGAAGTAGTTGAAGAAACGCTGCGGCTTCTCGGACAGCACGGAAAGCGGAGTATCGTCTCCCATAGCGTAGAGCGGCTCGGCGCTCTCTGTTGCCATAGGCACTATAATGCGGTCCACATCCTCCTTGCTGTAGTTGAATGCGCGCAGAAGTCTGTGATAATCAGGGAGTGAATGCTCAACCTTGCGGCCGCTGTGTATGTTTTTGAGCACGATTCGGCCGCTGTGCAGCCACTCCGAGTACGGGTGGGCGTCGCTGAGGACAGCCTTGATCTCTTCATCGCGCAGAATCTTTCCCTTGAGAGTGTCCACCATCATTATCTTTCCGGGACGGAGACGGCCTTTGGATGCTATCTGATCGGAAGGGATGTCGCACACCCCTGTCTCGGAGGCCATCACCAACATTCCGCCCTTGGTCACAAGATAGCGGCACGGTCTGAGTCCGTTGCGGTCGAGCATTCCGCCGGCATAACGGCCGTCGGAAAAGATTATGGTCGCAGGTCCGTCCCACGGTTCCATAAAGATGGAATGATATTCGTAGAAACTTTTGAGTTTGTGATTCAACGGGTTACCTTCCTTGTAGCTCTCCGGCACCAGCATCGAGAGGGCGTGGGGGATGGAATAGCCGGCGCGCGTGAAGAACTCCAGCACGTTGTCGAAAGAAGCGCTGTCGCTCATACCGGGCTCCACGACGGGGCTGATGTTATCGGTGACACGGCCGAGCTTATCGGTGCGGAGCAGGGTCTCGCGGGCCTTAATCCATAGACGGTTGCCTCGTATCGTGTTGATTTCCCCGTTGTGGCCTATCATTCTGAATGGTTGTGCAAGACTCCAGGTCGGGAAGGTATTGGTGGAAAAACGCGAGTGCACGAGGGCGATGGAGCTTGTGAAGTACTTGTCCGTCAGGTCGGTAAAGTAGCGGCGCAGCTGCAGTGAGGTGAGCATGCCCTTATATACCAGAGTGCGGGTGGAGAGGCTCGCGAAGTAGCAGGATTTCTTGTCGGAAATGGACGAGGACGCCACGCGCCTCTCCGCTTCCTTGCGTATGAGGTAGAGCTTATTCTCCAACTCTTCCTGGTCGTCACAGCCTTCGATGAAGATCTGCCTTATGTCAGGCTCGGTCTCACGCGCCTTGCTTCCCAATATTTCCGAATTGACCGGGACCTCCCTGACGTGCATTATGCTCAGATTGTTTGCCTGCACGCAACTGTCAATAATCTCCATGAAGGCGGCGTTGTCTGCGCTGTCCTTCGGGAGGAAAACCATACCCACTCCGTAACGGCCCTTTTCAGGAACCGGGATGCCGTGCAGGAGTATGAACTCGTGGGGAATCTGAACCATTATTCCCGCACCGTCACCGGTATTGGGGTCACCTCCTTCTGCACCTCGGTGAGCCATATTCTCCAGCACCGAAAGGCCTTTCTCTATGATGTCGTGGTATTTGGCTCCGTTAATATTGACGACTAATCCGACGCCGCAGGCATCGTGTTCGTAGTCCGCTGAATACAGACCACGCTTCTGGAAGGACTCCAAATGGTTCATAATAAGGTTATAATAAAAATACTAACTAACCGGGTAGTGCGGGCGAAGGGACTCGAACCCATACGCACGAGGCACCAGATCCTAAGTCTGGCTTGTCTACCAATTTCAACACGCCCGCGACGGAGTACAAAGATATAAAAAAATGTAAAAAAACAAAAGGGCCGGAACCGACAGTTCCAGACCCCTAATCTTCATCTGGAATCTGAGTAAAGCGCTTCAGATTCCATAGCATTGAAACAAGAATTACTTGCAGTCAGCGCAAGAATCAGCCTGAGCCTTGCAGCAATCCTCAGTGCCGGCCTTTTCGCAGTCAGCGCATGACTTTGCCTCAGTGCTGTCGCAGCATGACTTGGTTGCGGCGCTGTCGCAGCATGCCTTGGTGCAATCAGTGCACTCAGTGGTCTCTTCGGCAGCTTTCTTGTTGGAACAACTGTTGCAGGAACTAACACCTGCAAGAAGGAGTGCTGCGCATACAACCAGCAGCAAGCTCTTAAATGATGTAGACTTTACCATAGTACAAGGTATTTAAACACTATTTTTCAACCGCGAATATAGTATTTTTTCTGATTACTTATCCTCCTGAATGGAATTTTTAACAAAATTTAATAATTTTCCCACACGCAGATTTGCTGGTGCGTATTTTGGCAATGACCTCCCGGGCAAGTCTCAGGCCAATTCTCGGGCCAATTCTCGGGCCATAATACGAAACCAGCCACTCACGAAAAATCGTAAGTGGCTGAATATCAATGTGCTCCCTTAGGGGCTCGAACCCTAGACACCCTGATTAAGAGTCAGGTGCTCTACCAACTGAGCTAAGGAAGCAAAATTTTCAAAAATCTCGTGACCCGTTCGGGGCTCGAACCCGAGACCCCCACATTAAAAGTGTGATGCTCTACCTACTGAGCTAACGAGTCCTCCGTTTTGGGATTGCAAAGTTACCTTTTCTTTTTATATTATCCAAATATTTTTGAAAAAATTTTCAAAATTTTTCAAATCCCTGAACATCCTCAAACAAAAAGGACTGCCCTTTGCAGAGCAGTCCAATTCATATTGTTATGCTTATCAGTTGTTGCCGTAGTCAGGAGCCGGACCCTGCGGGCCTGGCTGACCACCCTGTGGGCCCTGTGGACCCTGTGGACCTTCAGGATTCTGAGGACCCTGGGCACCGGCCTGCGCGGCTTTTGCCATATCCTCGGATGCTGCGTGCCATGCGGCCTCGAGCTCGGAGTTGTAACGGTCGATATCAGCAATGTTCTTGGAATCCACAGCGCCCTTCAGACCATTGCATGCATTCTCGATTGCGCTGCGCTTCTCTGCCGGAATCTTGTCACCGTACTCCTTGAGGTTCTTCTGGGTCTGGAACACCATCGCATCGGCATTGTTGATCTTGTCAACCCTCTCCCTCTCTGCCTTATCGGCCTCCTCGTTCGCCTTCGCCTCGTCACGCATCCTCTTGATCTCTTCATCGCTCAGGCCGCTGGATGCTTCGATGCGTATGTGCTGCTCCTTGCCGGTAGCCTTATCCTTTGCCGATACGCTCAGGATACCGTTGGTATCGATATCGAAGGAAACCTCGATCTGAGGTATTCCACGCGGTGCCGGAGCAATTCCGTCGAGGTGGAACACACCGATCTGCTTGTTGTCCTTGGCCATAGGACGCTCGCCCTGGAGCACCCTCACCTCAACTGAAGGCTGGTTGTCTGCCGCTGTTGAGAACACCTGATCCTTGTGTACCGGGATGGTGGTGTTGGCTTCGATAAGCTTGGTCATCACTCCGCCGAGGGTTTCGATACCCAGGGAGAGAGGAGTCACATCAAGAAGAAGCACGTCCTTCACGTCGCCTGCAAGCACGCCGCCCTGGATAGCTGCACCGATGGCAACCACTTCGTCAGGGTTCACACTCTTGTTAGGCTCCTTGCCGAAGAAGCTCTTGACGAGTTCCTGCACCTTAGGAATACGGGTTGAACCACCCACGAGAAGCACTTCGTCGATATCGGATGCACTGAGATGTGCGTCTGCGAGCGCCTTGCGGCAAGGCTCGATGGAACGCTGGAAGAGGTCATCGCACAGAGCCTCGAACTTGGCCCTGGTGAGAGTCTTCACAAGATGCTTAGGCATACCGTCGACAGCGGTGATGTATGGAAGGTTGATTTCCGCACTGCTGGCGTTGGAAAGCTCGATCTTGGCCTTCTCCGCAGCCTCCTTAAGGCGTTGGAGAGCCATAGGATCCTTCTTGAGGTCAATTCCACCGTTGTCGGTAGCGAACTCGCGGGCAAGCCATTCGATGATGGCGTGGTCGAAGTCGTCACCTCCCAGGTGGGTGTCTCCGTTGGTGGACTTGACTTCGAATACGCCGTCGCCAAGTTCAAGGATGGAGATATCGAAGGTACCGCCGCCGAGATCGTATACGGCGACCTTCATATTCTTGTTCTTCTTGTCAAGACCGTAGGCAAGCGCTGCTGCAGTAGGCTCGTTGATGATACGCTTCACTTCGAGACCTGCAATCTTACCTGCCTCCTTGGTGGCCTGACGCTGAGAATCGGAGAAGTATGCAGGCACTGTGATGACAGCCTCGGTGACTTCCTGACGGAGATAGTCCTCTGCAGTCTTCTTCATCTTCTGAAGAATGATGGCAGAAATCTCCTGAGGAGAGTACTGACGACCTGCTATTTCCACACGCGGAGTATTGTTGTCGCCGCGGACCACATTGTATGGAACGCGTGCTATTTCCCTTCCAACCTGGTCATAGGTCTCACCCATAAACCTCTTGATGGAGAAAATTGTGTTCTTTGGATTTGTAATGGCCTGACGCTTGGCAGGATTGCCGACCTTGCGCTCACCGTTGTCAGTGAATGCCACTACTGAAGGAGTGGTGCGGGTACCCTCCTCGTTGATGATAACTGTTGGCTGATTGCCCTCCATTACGGCCACACAGGAATTCGTGGTGCCGAGATCAATACCGATAATCTTTCCCATATCTATAAACTTTTTAAATTTCACTTCATCTGCCGCCTCTTCGGGCGGTTCGACAGTACATCATCAAAAGTTTTGCCAAGGCGGAAATTATGACAAATTGTCACTAAAATAATAAAAATGGCACGCAGGAGCCCTGCGTGCCATATATGAGCCAAAATCGCCTTGCTATTCCCACTCTATGGTTGCAGGCGGTTTGGAAGAGATGTCATAAACTACGCGATTGATGCCGCGTACCTTACGTATGATTTCATTGGACACGTCGGCGAGGAAGTCGTAAGGCAGGTGCACCCAGTCAGCGGTCATACCGTCCACCGAAGTCACTGCGCGCAGGGCGACAGTACTTTCGTAGGTACGTTCGTCACCCATCACACCCACGCTGCGAACCGGCAGAAGTATTGCTCCGGCCTGCCATACTGAGTCGTAGAGCCCGTACTCACGCAGCTTCCTGATATATATGTCGTCAGCTTCCTGAAGCACGGCCACCTTCTCGGCTGTAACCTCTCCGAGCACCCTGATTGCAAGACCGGGGCCCGGGAAAGGATGCCTTCCAAGTATGACTGGATCCAGGCCAAGCGCCTTGCCCACCCTGCGGACCTCGTCCTTAAAAAGCAGCCTGAGCGGCTCAACCACCTTGAGGTGCATATCCTCAGGCAGACCGCCTACGTTGTGGTGGCTCTTTATGGTCACGGAATGTCCCTTCACGGAAGAGGACTCGATCACGTCAGGATAGATGGTGCCCTGGGCGAGCCAGCGGGCATCGGCAAACTTCTTCGCTTCGGCGTTGAACACTTCGACGAAATCACGGCCGATGATTTTTCTCTTCTTCTCAGGGTCGGTAACGCCCGCGAGGTCACCCAGGAATCTGTCGGCAGCTTTCACTCCGACCACGTTCAGGCCCATACCCTCGTAGGACTTGAGCACGTCCTCGAACTCGTTCTTCCTGAGCAGGCCGGAATCCACGAAGATGCAGCGCAGCTTCGGACCTATAGCCCTGTGCAGCAGCAAACCGGCAACGCTGGAATCCACGCCGCCCGAGAGGGCAAGAATCACCTCGTCATCCCCGAGTTTTTCGCGCAGCTCAGCGACAGTCGCATCTACGAAATTCTCCGGAGTCCAGTCTCCGGGGCAGCCGCAGATGCCGAGCACGAAGTTGGCGAGCAGCTGTTTTCCACACTCGCTGTGATAGACTTCCGGATGGAACTGAATACCCCAGGTAGGCTCATCAGGGAAACGGAAGGCCGCGTTCCTGACGCTGGCGGTAGAACCTATGACCTCCAGATCCGAAGGCAGTCCTGTGATCGTGTCGCCGTGGGACATCCACACCGTGGACTCCTTCGGCAGACCCTTCATCAGCGGGTCGGACGCATTGACTACGGAAAGCGTCGCGCGACCGTACTCGCGGGAGGTGGCAGGAACCACTTCCCCACCCTTCTTCCACGCAAGCCACTGGGCTCCGTAACATATTCCAAGCAGAGGAAGTACGCCCCTGATGCCGTCCAGCACAGGCTGGGGAGCATCCGCATTGCGCACGGAAGCCGGACTGCCGGAAAGTATCACTCCCTTCACGGAAGCGTCCGGAGAAGGATAACGGTCAAACGGATGTATTTCGCAATAAACTCCGGCCTCCCTGACGCGGCGAGCGATAAGCTGAGTGTATTGGGAGCCGAAATCGAGTATAAGTATCTTGTTGTTATTCACCTCTGGTATAGTTAGGGGTTTCTTTGGTAATGGTAACGTCGTGCGGGTGGCTCTCCGCCATACCGCTGGCGGTAACACGCACGAATTTTGCCTGCTTCAGGGTCTCGAGGTCAGGAGCACCGCAGTATCCCATTCCGGAACGGAGTCCGCCCACAAGCTGGTACACGGTCTCCGAAAGGGTGCCCTTGTACGGCACGCGGCCTACGATTCCCTCAGGTACGAGTTTGCTGATGTCGGTCTTGTCGTCCTGGAAGTAACGGTCCTTGGAACCTGCAGCCATCGCGTCAATGGAGCCCATTCCGCGGTAGGACTTGAACTTACGGCCGTTGTAGATAATGGTCTCGCCTGGAGACTCCTCCGTACCGGCAAACATGGATCCGCACATCACGCAGTCGCCACCGGCGGCAAGAGCCTTCACAATGTCTCCGGAATACCTCAGTCCACCGTCGGCAATGAGGGTTGCGCCGCTGCCCTTGATGGCCTGGTATGCTCCGAAGATTGCGGAGAGTTGAGGCACGCCCACGCCTGCCACGATACGGGTAGTGCAGATGGAGCCCGGTCCTATTCCGACCTTCACGCCGTCAGCGCCTGCCTCCACCAGCATACGGGCGGCATCCTCCGTCGCCACGTTGCCCACAACCACGTCTATGCCCGGGAACTGCGCCTTCACCTGCTTGAGCAGATCCACCACCCTCTTGCTGTGGGCATGCGCGCAGTCGAGCACCACGGCATCCACGCTTTCCGCAGCGAGTGCAGCCACGCGGACCAGGGCATCGGAGGTAATTCCCACTCCCGCGGCTACGCGGAGCCTGCCCTTCGCATCTTTGCAGGCGTTAGGGTGGAGGCGCTCCTTGATGAGGTCCTTGTATGTGATCAGGCCTACGATCTTGCCGTTAGCGTCAACCACCGGCAACTTCTCGACCTTGTATTTCTGAAGCACGGTCTTCACGTGCTCGCGGTCAGTCTCGGTGTCGAGTATGGTCACAAGGTTCTCGGAAGTCATCACATCCTTGATGAGCAGGGTCATATCGTCCTGGAAACGCACGTCCCTGTTGGTGACTATACCCACCAGACGGCCCTCAGTGTCCGTCACAGGAATACCACCGATATGGTTGTCGTGCATCAGGGCAAGGGCGTCTCCCACCGTCTGGTTCTGATTGATCGTGACGGGGTCGTTGATCATTCCGTTCTCGGACCTCTTCACCTTGCGGACTTCGGCGGCCTGCGCGGCAATGCTCATATTCTTATGAATAACGCCGATTCCACCTTCTCTTGCAAGAGCTATGGCCATCGGCGCTTCGGTAACTGTGTCCATGGCAGCGGACACGATAGGGATGTTGAGTGGAATGTTCCGCGAAAAGCGGCTGCTCAGGCTGACTTCCCTCGGATGGACCTCCGAGTAAGCCGGAATCAGGAGCACGTCATCGAAGGTAAGACCTTCCAAAGCGATTTTTTCTTCTGCGAATGACATACGTGACGAGTAATTGTTATTCTTGCAAATATAGTGATTATTCAGATTCAGAACAAATTAATCTTCTGCCGCCTTCGACTTGCGCTTGCGGTACAGTTGCCAGCTGTTGTAGCAGTTGTGCCATATGCTGTAGAATCCACCTGCGACGGACACCACCGGGGTAAAGAAAGTGTAGCCCAGCCAAATGGCAAAGACAGTATTCTTCTGCCCCAGGGCCTGACCTGCGGAAACCTTGCAGCGGCTGCGCGCCCCTATCACACGTCCTGCCCAGAATTGGAAGACGCAGGCGAGAAGGGAGGCGACGCAGATTTCCACGAGCACGGTCGAGCCGGCGTCATTATGCACTATGCTCCTTGTACTCATAAGGATGGCGAGACTCAGAGAGAATGCCCAGATATAGAAAGGGAGTTCGGAGAACCTGAGCAGAAAGGCGTGGAAGCGCGGCAGCAGGTAGCGGGTGAGCCAGGCGAGCAGGCAGGGAAGAATAAGGAGAGGGAACACCTTCGCAAGTATTTTCAGGAAGGCGCCATAGAACGAGAGCCCCTCCATAGGATGCACGAGCGGCACCATCAACGGTATCAGCACGGCGGCGGCAAGGTTGATGAGCACGGTGTAGGTCACCACCCCGGCCATATTGCCTCCGAGTTTGCCTGTAACCACGGCGCAGGCTGTGGCCGTAGGGCAGATAATGCAGAGCATGGCGGTTTCGAAGCCGTGTCTGAACGGCAGATCCGGCACGAAAGCGAGCAGCAGCGCCAGCAGCACGAACAGGCCGCACTGCAGCAGAAGCAGATGGAACATCCAGCGGTGCGGACGCATCTGATGAGGCTCGATCTTGCAGAAGGACAGGAAGAGCATCACAAAAATCAGCAGGGGCTGCAGATGGGTGATTATGCCCTCGAGCACAGGACCGGCGCAGTGCAGGGCCGGAAGCGAATGATAGGCAAGATAGGCCGAGGCTCCGATTACCATACTGACAATCAGAGCCCAGTCCTTGAGAAACTTTTTGAAAGTATATTTATATTCAGACATTTTCCGTACAGGATTCGCACCTGTCCACAAAGCAGTCAAGGGTGTTTTCCATAAGCATAGCGATGGTCATCGGTCCCACACCCCCGGGAACCGGTGTAATCCAGGAGGCCTTCAGGGCGGCGGATTGGAAGTCCACATCCCCCACGAGGCGGCCTTCGGCGTTCCTGTTCATGCCCACATCTATCACCACAGCACCCGGCTTCACCATATCCCCTCTCACCACGGCTTCCTTACCCACGGCGACCACGAGTATGTCGGCCAGACGGGTGATGGCCCCAAGGTCAGGAGTGCGTGAATGCGCTATGGTCACGGTGGCATTCTCATCTAGGAGAAGCTTTGCAACAGGCTTGCCCACGATATTGCTGCGGCCCACGACCACGGCATGCTTGCCGGCAATCTCCGTACCCGTACTTTTGATGAGTTCAATCACTCCCTTCGGAGTGCAGGGCTTGATGCAGGCATCCCCCAGCCATAGCGATCCGACATTCAAAATATGGAAGGCGTCCACATCCTTGGACCTGTCTATGGCATATATGACCTTGGTCTCATCAATGTGCTTTGGGAGAGGCAGCTGCACGAGTATTCCATCCACCGACGCATCCCTGTTCAAGGCATCTATGTGCGCAAGTAGCTCAGCTTCGCCCGTGCTTTCAGGGAGTTCCACGAGTCGGGAATCCATACCCACGTACGCGGCCGTCTTCACCTTGTTCCGGACGTACACCTGACTTGCAGGGTTTTCACCCACGATGATCACGGTGAGTGACGGCTTGCGCCCGAAACGCTTTTCGAGCACCTGCACCCTGGTCTTCACCGACTGTTTCACAGCCTCGGCAACGGCCTTGCCGTCGATGATGCGGCCTCCGCCGTTCTCCAGGGCCCAGTGGGCTATATCCCTGCGGTAGAAGAGATTGTCGCAGCTGATTTCCCCGATCTGGGAGTACACCCTGTCTGCGGCTTCGGCGATACTGCGGCCTTCGCAAACCAGCATCATCACCCTTCCGCCAGCGGTAACGAGTTTCCCGTCCCGGAGGGCCGTGCCCATATGGTATATCTTTGCATCAAGCTTTTCGCAGCCTTCGATGACTGCGCCCTTGTCGTAGGATCCCGGATAGCCTTTGGAGGCGAGCACCACTCCCATGGTCACGGCCTTCTTCCATTTCAGAGGCTGAGGCTCACGGGAAAGGGCCACAGACTCGAATATGTCGTATATGTCGCTCTCGAGCAGAGGCAGCACCACCTCGGTCTCCGGATCTCCGAAACGGGCATTGAATTCTATCACCTTGATTCCCTGAGGCGTCTTCATCAGTCCTCCGTAAAGCACTCCGCTCAGAGGGCAGTTTTCCCTGCACATTGCAGCGGCTGTCGCCTTCATTATCTTCTCGTAAGCGTAATCCCAGTCGCTCCCGTCGATGAACGGAAGTCCGGTATAGGCGCCCATGCCTCCGGTATTCGGTCCCCTGTCGCCGTCGAAAGCGCGCTTGTGGTCCTGGGAAAGCGGCATAGGATAGACCTTTTCCCCGTCCACGAAGCACATGAAGGAGAACTCGGGACCGGTGAGGAAATCCTCGACCACTACCCTGCCCTCGCCGAAGCCTTCGTCGAGAAGCATCATCTTCAGGGCCTCCTCCGCTTCCTTGAGATCGGAGGCTATCACCACTCCCTTGCCTGCAGCCAGTCCGTCATATTTCAGGACTGCCGGGAAAGGACGGGAGCTGACATAGGCGAGGGCCTCGTCATAGGAGCTGAAGGCCTTGTATCCAGCGGTAGGGATGCCGTATTTCTGCATGAGCTCCTTGGCAAACTCCTTGCTGCTCTCAATGCGGGTGGCGGCAAGGCTATGGCCGAAGATTGCCAGGCCGGCAGCCCTGAACTCATCCACAATACCCCTGGCGAGCGAAGCCTCTGGACCAACCACTGTAAGGTCCACGCCTTCCTTGAGGGCAAATTCCCTGAGTGCCTTGACGTCAGTGTCCTTGATTGGCACATTCTCTGCCTGGAGAGCTATGCCCGCATTGCCCGGGGCGCAGAAAATCTTTGACACCCGGGGCGAGCGCGAAAGAGCGTCCACAATGGCGTGGCAGCGTCCGCCGCCTCCGACCACCAATACTTTCTTCCCTTCCATAAAAATCAATGTTTGAAATGTCTGACTCCGGTGAAGAGCATAGTGATTCCCAGCTCGTTGGCCTTGGCAATGGCATCGGCATCCCTGATGCTTCCGCCCGGCTGCACGATTGCGCTCACGCCGTAGCTTGCGGCGAGGGTCACGGTATCGTCAAACGGCAGGAAGCCGTCGGAAGCGAGCACCAGACCTTCGGTGAGTCCTGCCGCCTGAGCTTCCTTGAGGGCAATCTCAGCTGAGCCCACCCTATTGGTCTGACCCGCGCCTATACCTGCGGTGCGGCAGCCCTTTACCACTGCTATCGCGTTGGATTTCACGTGCTTGACTATCTTCCAGCCGAAGTCGAGATCTTTCATCATAGCTTCGTCCGGACGTTTCTCAGTCACGCACATATCGGCGCTGAGCTCTTCCACACCGGTATCCAGGCTCTGGGCAAGCATACCTCCGTTTACGCTGATATACTGCATCGCGTCCCCGGAACTTGCTTCCATATCCACTTCCAAGAGTCTGAGGTTCTTCTTGGTGGAGAGTATCTCGAGAGCCTCCGGAGTAAATGAAGGAGCGATCACTATCTCGAGGAAAATAGGCTTCATCCCGGCAGCCACCTCGGCTGTAAGCTCGCGGTTCACTGCAACGATACCTCCGTAGATGCTCACCTTGTCAGCCTCGTATGCCTCCTGCCAGGCCTGCTCTATGGTAGGGGCCACAGCGGCTCCGCAAGGATTCATATGCTTGAGGGCCACGCAGAAAGGCTCGGAGAAGTCGCGCACCACGTTGAGGGCCGCGTTGGCATCCTGGATATTGTTGTAGGAGAGTTCCTTGCCCTGTAGCTGACGGGCGAAGGCAAGGGAGTAAGGAGACTTCTCGGTTGCAGCATAGAATTTGGCCTGCTGGTGAGGGTTCTCGCCGTAGCGGAGAGGCTGCTTGAGGTCGTACTCCAGGAAGAGTTTCTCGTTGAGTCCGGCCTGCTTGCGCATATATGAAGCTATGCACATATCGTACTCTGCGGTGTGGGTGTAGGCCTTTGCGGAGAGTTTCAGGCGGGTGTCGTCGGAAGTGGAGCCGTCAGCCTTGAGTTCTTCAAGGACAGTGGCATAGTCGGAAGGGTCGCATACTATGGTCACGTCCTTCCAGTTCTTTGCGGCGCTGCGGACCATCGAAGGACCGCCTATGTCGATGTTTTCAATGGCTTCAGCCATACTGACACCCTCCCTGGCAATGGTCTGACGGAAAGGATACAGGTTCACGCACACGAGGTCTATCGTCTCTATGCCCTGCTCGGCGAGGGTTGCCATATGCTCAGGAAGTTCGCGACGTGCGAGTATGCCTCCGTGCACCTTGGGATGCAGAGTCTTCACCCTGCCGTCGAGGATCTCAGGGAAAGCGGTGACCTCGCTGATTCCTATGGTCTTCACTCCGCTTTCCTCCAGAAGTTTGCGTGTGCCTCCGGTGGCGATGATCTCCCATCCCAGCCCGACGAGGCCCTTCACGAAATCGACAAGACCGCTCTTGTCGCTGACGCTGACTAATGCTCTTTTTGCCATTGTATTAGTTTCTGTATTGTTTCCACATAAAGTTGGTGCTCCACCTTCCGGCCCAGCCTGTGGACCTCCTCAGGGTCGGAGCCCTCGTATTCGAAAGCCCTCTGGGCTATTATCTTACCTCCGTCGAGCTCTTCATCGACGTAGTGTATGGTGATGCCATATACCTTGACACCGTATTCGACGGCCTGTTCTACCGCCCGGCTGCCCCGGAACGCAGGCAGGAGCGAAGGATGGATGTTGATGATGCGTCCGCGGTACGCGTCCAGCAGAGTAGCGGACACTATGCGCATATAGCCCGCCAGGCACACCAGCTGCACACCGAGCCCGTCGAGCAGGGCAACGATTTCCTTCTCGTAATCCGACTTGCAGGCGTAGTCCTTGGGAGAGAACACGAAAGTCCGTATCCCCCTCGCGGCAGCCTTGTCCACCACCGGCGCGCCGGGTTTGTCGCAAACCACCAGCGCAACCCGGGCATCCAGGCGTCCGTCCGCACAGGCATCGGCAATAGCCTCGAAATTACTTCCCGTGCCGCTCGCGAATACTGCAAGTGTCATCATGGCAATTACGCAGCGATGATGTTCACGCCCGGCCCGGAAGTCACCTTTCCTATCACGGAAGCCTTCTCGCCGTGGGATTCGAGTATCTCTATTGCCCTCTGCGCTTCGGATTCATCGAGCACGAGCACCATACCTATTCCCATATTGAAGATGTTGAACATCTCCCTGTGCGGCACGCCGCCCCACTTCTCGAGCAGACGGAATACCGGCAATATCTCCCAACTGCCCTCGCGTATCTCCAAGCCCTGACCGTCGTGCAGAACGCGCGGGATATTCTCGTCGAAGCCGCCGCCGGTGATGTGGGCGACTCCGTGCACGTCACAGTTCCGTATCACGTCGAGCACCTGCTTCACGTAGATTCTCGTCGGGGTGAGGAGCACGTCGCCGAGCCTGCGCCCGCCGAACTCGGGAATCTCATCGAAATAGTCGTGTCCGCTGTCGGCAACGATCTTGCGCACCAGGCTGAAGCCGTTGGAGTGCACGCCGGTAGATGCAATGCCTACGAGCACGTCACCCGCCTTGACCTTGCTTCCGTCAATGAGTTTCGACTTCTCCACTACGCCAGTGGTGTATCCGGCGATGTCATATTCCCCGCCTTCGTACATACCCGGCATCTCGGCCGTCTCTCCGCCCACGAGGGCGCAGCCGGCCTGGCGGCAGCCTTCAGCCACGCCTGCCACAATTGCCTCGACCTGCTCCGGGATATTGTGGCCCACTGCCACGTAATCCAGGAACACCAGAGGCTCCGCACCCTGGGCAAGCACATCGTTCACGCACATTGCAACTGCATCGATACCCACGGTATCGTGCTTGTCCATAGCGAAGGCAATCTTGAGTTTGGTGCCCACGCCGTCAGTGCCGCTCACCAGCACCGGCTCCTTGATTCCAAGCTCTGAAAGGTCAAACATTCCTCCGAAGGCTCCGATGTTGCCCATCGTGCCCTTTCTTGCGGTGGATGCGACGTGCTGCTTGATGCGACGCACAACTTCGTATCCGGCTTCCAGGTTCACACCTGCATTTTCGTAAGTCTTTGCCATATAATCATTTACTTTTTTCATCCTGAATTGAAAGCAGCCTGTTGAGCACTTCCTCGTACGAGGCCACAATGTAGCCGAGATCGTGGCGGAAGCGGTCCTTGTCGAGCCTCTTGTCGGTGGCGGCATCCCAGAAACGGCTGGTGTCCGGGCTTATTTCGTCCACGAGCATGATGTGGCCGAACTGGTCGCGTCCGAATTCGAGCTTGAAATCCACGAGCTTGATGCCTATTGGGGTGAAAAGGTCCAGAAGGAGGGTATTCACCCTGTGGGCGGTATCGTAGATGGTACGCAGGTCGTTGAAGTCGACTATGCCCAGAGCCACTGCCTGGGTGTCGTTGATAAGAGGATCGCCGAGGTCGGAATTGTTGTAGTTGAGGTCATAGATGACCGTGGAAGGCTTGGTGCCCTCCTCGATTCCCAGCCTGTCGGACAGGGTTCCGGCGATATAGTTGCGCACCACCACCTCTAGCGGAATGTTCTCGCTCTTGCGGCAGAGCTGCTCGCGATCGTTGAGCGTGGCAATGTAATGGGTATAGATGCCGTTCTTCCCGAGGTAATCGAAAATATAGGCGGAAATCCTGTTGTTGACTATACCCTTGCGGGGGAAGACAGCCGTCTTGACGTTGTTGAACGCCGTTGCCACGTCCTTGAAATGGAAGACCACGGTCGCCGGGTCGTCGGTATTGTACACCCTCTTCTCGTTGCCGTCGAATATGAGTTCCTTCTTTGTCATGTTATTTTCTGCGGAAGTAGTTGACTGCATTCTCGAAGAGCGGCTGCTCCATCTCCTCGTCTATGTTCTTGAACACGTTGCGCTCATAGCGCTCGCTGTGGCCCATCTTGCCGAGTATCTGACCGCTAGGATCAATTATGCCCTCGATGGCGTGGGAAGAGCCGTTAGGGTTGTACGGGGACTCCATGGTAGGATTGCCGGTAAACGGATCCACATACTGGAAAGCCACCTGCCCGCGCTCGAAGAGTTCCTTTGCGAGGGCGTCGCTTACCACGAACTTGCCTTCTCCGTGGCTGACCGCAATGGTGTGGAGGTCTCCCTCCTTCATCGAAGCGAGCCAAGGGGAACGGGTGCTTGCCACGCGGGTTGTAACCATCTTCGAGACGTGGCGGTTGATGTCGTTCCTGAAGAGGGTCGGAGATTCCCTGGTAAGGGTTCCCGTCTTGCCGTATGGCAGAAGTCCGCTCTTCACGAGGGCCTGGAAACCGTTGCAGATTCCAAGTATGAGTCCGCCGCGCTGCAGAAGGCCGTCAATGGCCGCGGACACCTCGGCATTGCTCAGCACGGAAGCTATGAACTTGCCGCTTCCGTCAGGCTCGTCGCCCTCCGAGAAACCTCCGGAAAGGGCAAGGATATGACACTCGGAGATGTTCTTCACCATACGTGCTATGGACTCTCTGACATCCTCTTCGCGCAGGTTGCAGAAGACGTCAGGACGGACCTCCGCGCCGGCCTTGCGGAAGGCCTTGGCGGTGTCATAGTCACAGTTGGTTCCCGGGAACACAGGCAGATACACCAGAGGATGCTCCACCCTGCCGCCTTGCCAGCGGAGTTTCTTATAATCTCCCTGAGCCTTGATATTGAATATCTTATGCTTTGCTGGCACCGAATTCTCAGGATATATGCGGGAATAGCGGCGGGAGTTGGCCTCCAGCAGTTCATCCACGCTGATGCGTTCTCCGTTGATGCGCAGCATACCGTCCTCCCCATCCGTGACGCAGCCCAGATATTCGGCCGCAGGGAAGTCGAGTTCAGCCTCGGACTCCACAAGGATGGAGCCGTAGCCGTAAGAGAAGAGATCCCTCTCGTCCACCCTCACGTCCACTCCGAAGAGATTTCCGAAACTCATCTTGGCAAGTCCCTCGGCGACTCCGCCGAAGCCAACAGACCAGGCTGAGACGATGTTGCGGGCGGCTATCTGGGAATGCACGTACTCCCAGTTGCGCTTGAGCTGCTCCGTATCAGGCATTCTGTTGCCAAGAGGGGTATGCCGTATGAGGTAGAGGCGGTTGCCCTCCCACTTGAATTCAGGAGAAATGACCTGGGATGCGTCCACCGTGGTGATGCCGAAGGCAATCAGGGTAGGCGGCACGTTGATGTGCTCGAAGGTTCCGCTCATGGAATCCTTGCCTCCGATTGAAGGTAGTCCAAGGGTTCTCTGCATCTTCAGGGCACCGAGCAGGGCGCCGAGAGGCTTGCCCCAGCTGTGAGGGTCGGAACTCATCCTCTCGAAATATTCCTGGTAGGAGAAACGCATGCGGGAGTAGTCTGCTCCGCTTGCAACCACCTTGGTGCAGGCCTCCACTACGGCGTAGGCCGCTCCGTGGTAAGGGCTCCAGGAAGAGATGAATGGATTGTAGCCGAAGGCCATCACGCTGGCCGTATCGGTATATCCGTCCACAGGAAGCTTCTGCACTGAAACCTGGGTTTCTGTGGTCTGAAGCGCTCCGCCGTAAGGCATAAGCACGGTAGAACGGCCGATTGTGGAGTCGAACATCTCCACGAGTCCCTTCTGGGAAGCCACGTTAGGCAGTTCCATCAGTTCGAAGAACCTGTCCTTGAGATTCTCAGACTTCAGTCCGAGAGCGAACGGGTCCCTGTCCTCCACTGCGGCAAGCGTTGCCTTGGAGTAGTGTTTCGCGCCGGCACTGTCAATGAATTCGCGGCTGAGGTCAGCCACTGCCACTCCGCCGTTGAACATCCTCATCCTGCCCCTGTCGGTGACGTCTGCCACGTAGGTCACCTCCACGTTGTCGGCGAGGCAATACTGCTCGAACTTTTCCCTGTCGGCGGCAGAGACCACCACGGCCATCCTTTCCTGGGACTCGCTGATGGCGAGCTCGGTGGAGTTGAGGCCGCTGTACTTCACGGGTACGCGGTCGAGATATATGTCAAGTCCCGGAGCCAGCTCGCCTATGGCTACGCTCACGCCGCCGGCACCGAAGTCATTGGATTTCTTGATCAGAGAGGTCACCTCCGGACGGCGGAACAGCCTCTGCAGCTTCCTTTCCTCAGGCGCGTTGCCCTTCTGCACCTCGCTGCCGCAGGTTTCTATGGATGCCTCGGTGTGCTCCTTGGATGAGCCAGTGGCTCCTCCGATTCCGTCTCTTCCGGTGCGTCCTCCGAGCAGCAGAATCACATCCCCCGGAGCCGGGCTCTCCCTGCGCACCGCAGATGCCTTCACGGCTCCGACCACGGCACCGACCTCAAGTCGCTTGGCGGTGTAACCCTCGTGGAAAATCTCCCTCACGTGGGTGGTCGCCAGACCTATCTGGTTGCCGTAGCTCGAATAGCCTGAAGCCGCCTTGCGGCTGATTACACGCTGCGGAAGCTTTCCCGGAAGGGTTTCGCTGACAGGGCGGCATATGTCTCCCGCGCCCGTCACGCGCATCGCCTGATATACGTATGACCTGCCGGAAAGAGGGTCGCGTATCGCTCCGCCCAGACAGGTGGAGGCGCCGCCGAACGGCTCGATTTCGGTAGGGTGATTGTGGGTCTCGTTCTTGAACTGGAGCAGCCATTTCTCCTTCACTCCGTCCACGTCCACATCCACGAAAATACTGCACGCGTTGTTCTCCTCGCTCTGTTCCAAATCGTCGAGCAGACCCTTCTTCCTGAGGTAGCGCGCGCCTATGGTAGCAAGTTCCATAAGGCAGAGGCTCTTGCCTTCGCGCCCCAGTTCCTTGCGCATCTTGTGGAACTCGCCCAGCTCGGACTCGAACTCTTCGCGCATGAAGGAATCGTCCACGGTGATGGACTCGAGCTCGGTGGTGAAGGTGGTGTGGCGGCAGTGGTCACTCCAATAGGTGTCGAGTATCCTCAGCTCAGTCTCGCTCGGATTGCGGCCCTCCCTGCGGAAGTATGCTACAACTTCCGCGAGGTCGTCGGTGTTCATCGCCAGGCCCCATTTCCTGCAGAAGTCCGCATAATCCCCGGGCTGCATCTCGATGAATCCGCCCATATCCGCAAGCGGCTTCACGTCCACCGCATCCGCCTCGCAGAGCCTGGAGAGATCCTTGGGGCGGGACTCCACGGCATTGATGAAGTAATGGCGAACGGCCTGAAGGTCCTCTTCGGACATATCGTCGTCAAAAACAAGCAGACGCGAGCTCTTGATTCTCACGTCTGCAGAAGGGTCTATGAGGTGCACGCACTCCACGGCGGAGCTGGCCCTCTGGTCGAACTGGCCCGGTATGTATTCCACGGCCAGATATTTCTTTCCCTCGAGCGGGCATTCGTCGCTGACACAGTCGGTCACAGTCTCGCCGAATACTGTGTAGCGGCATTTCTCGAGGAGTTCATCCGAAAATCCGAAGAGGTCATAGACATTCACAAGCCTCAGGGTACGGATGTTCAGAGAAAGGTTTTCGTTGAACTCATTCCTGAGACTCTGCGCCTCAACCTGGAACTCCGAATACTTTTCTACGAAGATGCGATGTGCTTTCATTGCTAAAGTTCTGTTTGAAGGACTTTTTCTGCTTGTATTTTACGGAAAGCCTCCAGCCTGGACGCGAGTTCCCTGTCCTGGAGGGCTAGAATGGAAATTGCATGGAGAGCAGCGTTCCTGGCCCCGTCAATCGCCATTGTTGCGACAGGGATACCGGACGGCATCTGAACGATGGAGAGGAGAGAATCCAATCCGTTGAGAGCCTTGCTGCGTATAGGTATGCCTATTACGGGAAGGGTGGTCATAGCAGCGGCCATACCGGGAAGATGGGCGGCGCCGCCGGCACCTGCAATCACCACGTCCACTCCCCTTTCCCTGGCAGTGGCCATATAGTTGCAGAAGAACTCCGGGGTGCGGTGGGCACTGATAACCTTCTTTTCGTAGGGGACTCCGAACTCTTCGAGAGTCTGACAAGCGGCTGACATTACATCCCAGTCGCTTTTTGAACCCATTATTACACTAACTTTCATTATATAGCGGAACTTGTTCACTCCAATGAAAGTGCAAAGTTACAATTTTACTTCAGTCAGACCAAAAGAAGTTATCGACAATTTTGTTTTTTCCAATGTTGATAAAATTTTTGCTGTTTTCCCGACTATTGTTCCTATCTTTGTAAGAAATCGTTATGGCTCAGGACCTGTTGTTAAAAGGTAGCGGTCCCGACATTCTGATCAGGGACGGCGTAATCAGCCGGAAGGGCTTCAATCTCGAGGCCGGTCCGGATGCCCGCGTCATCGACACCGCGGGATGCATAGTCAGCGGAGGCTTCGCCGACCTTCACGTCCATTTCAGGGAGCCCGGCTATTCATACAAGGAAACAATACTCAGCGGCAGCATGGCCGCAGCGCGCGGAGGATACACCACCGTGTGCACGATGCCCAACCTCAACCCGGTTCCCGACAGCCCTCAGACCCTGGCCGTAGAGCAGGAAATCATAGACCGCGATGCCGTGGTGGAGGTGCTCCCGTACGCATCCATCACCAAGGGCCGCAAGGGCCTGGAGCTCGTGGACTTCGCGGCGCTCAAGGGCAGCTGCGTGGCC
Source organism: uncultured Bacteroidales bacterium (assembly GCA_945939695.1). GTDB lineage: Bacteria > Bacteroidota > Bacteroidia > Bacteroidales > UBA932 > Cryptobacteroides. The sequence goes on along the minus strand of CAMEWE010000003.1, from coordinate 37,093 downwards.
TTTTCCGATGACGGCAGCGGAGTACAGAGTGCCGATATGATGCTCAAGGCAATGGAAGCCGCGGCGGCTGAGGACTGCATCATCGCGGCGCACTGCGAGGACAACAGGCTGCTTCGCGGAGGATACATACACGACGGCGCATACTGCAAGGCCCACGGCCACAAGGGAATATGTTCCGAGAGCGAATGGGGCCAGATAAAGCGCGACCTGGAGCTCAGCCGGCTCACCGGCTGCCGCTACCACGTATGCCACATCTCCACAGCGGAGAGCGTGGACCTGATACGCAGGGCGAAGGACCGCGGGATCAGGGTCACTTGCGAGACCGGACCTCATTACCTCGCCCTCTGCGACGGGGATCTCCGGGAGGACGGACGTTTCAAGATGAACCCGCCGCTGCGCTCCTCACGCGACCGTGACGCGCTCATCGAAGGACTCAGGGACGGCACCATAGACGCCATCGCCACCGACCACGCCCCGCATTCGGCGGAGGAGAAGTCGCGCGGCCTGGCTCACAGCGCAATGGGCATCACAGGACTGGAAACCGCCTTCCCTGTGCTCTACACCAAGCTCGTGCTTGACGGAAAGCTTTCCCTGGAAAGGGTGCTCGAAGCCCTGACCGACTCCCCGAGGCGCATATTCCGCCTCCCGGAAGTTATGCAGGAGGGCTCACGCGCCGACATCACCATCATTGACACCAGTAAGGAATTCACCATCGACAGCAGCCATTTCCTGTCCAAAGGCCATTCCACCCCGTTTGACGGACTGAGAGTACGCGGCCGGGTTATGATGACCATCAGGGACGGGCGCATAGTCTGGGAAGATAAACAATAATCCACAATATGCTGAAATCAGTTTTTACCATAGTGAGCAACGAAGAGATAGCCTTCAGGAGCTATCGTTTGGAGCTCATCGGTGACTGCTGCGGCCAGGTTCCCGCTGCGGGACAGTTCGTCGACATAGCCATCCCCGGCTATTACCTGCGCCGTCCCATTTCGGTCTGCGATGCCGATGACAGGCACATCACCCTGATTTACAAGACCGTAGGTGCCGGCACAAAGGAGCTCTCAGGCTTCCGCCCCGGCCAGGAGCTGGAGCTGCTGCTCCCTCTGGGCCACGGCTTCGACCCGGATGCCGTCCGCGATTCAGCCCTGCTTGTCGGAGGCGGTCTTGGCAGTGCCCCGATGTACTTCCTTGCCAAAGCCCTGCTCGCCCGCGGGAAGAAGCTCAGCGTGGTGCTCGGCTTCAACCGCGCCTGCGAAATCGTGCTGCGCGAGGAGTTCCGCCAGCTCGGCATTGAGCCCGTAATTGCCACCATGGACGGGAGCGAAGGCATCAAGGGCTTCGTGACCGACGCCATTGCCGCCAAAGTCCCTGAATTCGACCGCTTCTACACCTGCGGTCCCCTTCCCATGATGAAGGCGGTATGCACGGCTCTGGAATGTGGCGGGGAAGCCAGCCTGGAGGAGAGGATGGGTTGCGGCGCAGGCTTCTGCTACGGCTGCAGCTGCCACACTCTCACCGGCACAAAAAGAATATGCAAGGACGGACCGGTATTTGACAAGGAGGACATTATATGGCAGTAAAGGACATGCAGATCGAGCTCTGCGGCATCAAGCTCAAAAACCCGGTGATCCCGGCCAGCGGCACCTTCGGATTCGGACTGGAGCTCGCCGACAGCTTCGACCTCAACTGCCTCGGAGGCATCAGCCTCAAGGGCACGACCAGGGAAGCCCGCTTCGGCAATCCCACTCCGCGCATCGCCGAATGTCCGGGAGGCATGATCAATTCCGTGGGTCTGCAGAACCCGGGGATAGACGTGCTCGTGAACGAAAAGGTTCCTCAGCTCAGAAAGGTTTACGACGGCTGCGTGATAGCCAACATCAGCGGATTCAGCATTGACGAATATGCCTGCTGCTGCGAAAAGGCATCAGCCTGCGAAGGCATAGATATGATAGAGGTGAACATCTCCTGCCCCAACGTGCACAACGGAGGAATGGCCTTCGGGACTGACCCCGGGGCTGCGGCCGCGGTCACACGGGCGGCACGCAAAGCCTGCGGCAAGCCTCTTTTCATCAAGCTCAGCCCGAATGTCAGTGACATTGTGGCAATAGCCCGCGCCTGCGAAGATGCCGGCGCCGACGGACTGGTGCTCATCAACACCCTGCTCGGTATGAGGATAGACATCAGGAAGCGCAAGCCGGTGATAGCCAACAAGATGGGAGGCTTCTCCGGAAGGGCCGTATTCCCGCTCGCGCTGAGGATGGTATATCAGGTGAGCAGGGCCTGCCGCATCCCTGTGATGGGTTGTGGAGGAGTCGCGGGGGCCGAGGACGTCATCGAGATGATGATGGCAGGAGCCTCGGCGGTGCAGGTGGGTGCAGAGAATCTGCGCAACCCTTTTGCATGCAAGGAAATAGTCGGGCAGCTCCCATCCCTGATGGAAGAGCTGGGCATAGAAAGTCTGAAAGAAATAACAGGTATCATAGAATAGATATGGCAAAAGACGTGATCATAGCCTGCGACTTCAACGGCAGGCAGCAGATGAACGATTTCCTTTCGCTCTTCAAGGACTGCGGGAGGAAGCCTTTCCTCAAGGTGGGAATGGAACTCTACTACAGCGAAGGTCCGGAAATAATAAGGGACATCAAGGCCGCCGGACACAAGGTCTTCCTCGACCTCAAGCTCCACGACATCCCCAACACGGTGAAGAAGGCCATGCGCGTGCTCGCCGGCCTGGGGGTCGACATGTGCAACGTCCACGCAGCCGGCACCATTGAGATGATGAAGGCTGCCCTCGAAGGTCTCACCGCAGAAGACGGCAGCCGTCCACTGCTCATCGCCGTGACCCAGCTCACCTCCACCAGCGAGGAGAGGATGCAGAAGGAACTGCTCATAGGCGCCGGGATCAATGAGACCATAGTGAAATATGCCTCCAACGCCCGCGAGGCAGGTCTGGACGGGGTCGTATGCTCCCCTCTCGAAGCCGGTATGGTAAAGGAAGCCTGCGGCAGCGCCTTCATCACCGTAACCCCGGGCATACGTTTCGCCGAATCCGGCAAGGATGACCAGGTGCGCATCACCACCCCCGCCCGCGCCAGGGAGATCGGTTCCGACTACATAGTGGTAGGACGTCCCGTCACCGCCGCAGCCGATCCTCTCGCCGCCTATATGCGCTGCGTACACGAATTTTTGAACATATAACAATATCATATTTACGGAACTATAGTAGCAATGGACCGTCTAATCGCAAAAGAACTCCTCTCCATCGGAGCAGTTTTCCTCAGACCTGAGGAACCGTTCACCTGGGCCAGCGGCATCAAGAGCCCTATCTACTGCGACAACCGTCTCACCCTCTCCGCCCCTGCCACAAGGGATAAGGTGGAGCACGGACTCGCCCAGCTCGTAAAAGAGCATTACCCTGAATGTGAGATGCTTATGGGCACCTCTACCGCCGGCATCGCACACGCCGCCATCACTGCCACCCTGCTCGGACTTCCCATGGGCTACGTCAGGGGCGAGAGCAAGAGCCACGGACGCAACAACCGCATCGAAGGCCGTATGGAACCCGGCACCAAGGTCGTGGTAGTGGAAGACCTGATATCCACGGGCGGAAGCGCCATCGACGTGGTGGAAGCCCTTCGAGAAGCCGGAGCCGAAGTGCTGGGAATAGTCAGCATCTTCACCTACGGAATGAAGAAGGGTCTCGAGCGCATCGCCGCCGCAGGCACCCGCAACTTCTCCCTCAGCAATCTCGACACCCTCGTGGAAGTGGCTGCCGAAGAGGGCTACATCGCGCCTGAATGGAAAGAAAAAATCATAGAATTCAGGAATTCATTATGAATATGAGGCTTTTGGCCGACAGCAAAAAGAAACTTGTGATATGAAGCATTTGATTGACCCTACGGATCTCACCAGGGAAGAGACCGATCAGATTGTGGCGATGGCTGAGGACATCATCGCAAACAGGGAGAAATACCAGGACCTGATGGCCCACAGGAAGCTCGCGACTCTCTTTTATGAGCCGAGTACCCGCACGCGCCTGAGCTTCACCTCGGCAATGATGGAGCTTGGCGGAAACGTGCTGGGCTTCTCCGACGCGAAGAGCTCTTCCGTAAGCAAGGGCGAGACGGTGCAGGACACCATACGCGTCGTGGGCTGCTTCGCTGACGTCATCGCGATGAGGCACTATATCGAAGGCGCGCCTCTGGCCGCTGCCGAAGTTGCAAAGGTACCGATAATCAATGCCGGTGACGGCAGCCACAGCCACCCGACCCAAACCCTCACCGACCTGCTCACCATCAAGCGCGAGCTCGGCCACATAGGCAATATGACCATAGGTTTCTGCGGCGACCTGCGTTTCGGACGCACCGTGCACTCCCTCATCAAGGCGCTTTCCCGCTACGAAGGCATCAAGGTGGTGCTCATAGCCCCGCACGAACTCAGGCTTCCGGACTACATCAAGCAGGACGTATGCGACAAGATGGGAATACAGTACCGTGAAACCGACAACCTGGACGAGGCGATGCCGGAACTCGACGTGCTCTATATGACCCGTGTGCAGAAGGAGAGGTTCCTGGACGAGGACGAGTTCGACCGCGTGAAGGACAGCTTCGTGCTCGACTCCAGGCGTATGGCGCTCGCCAAGGAAAAGATGGCCGTACTCCACCCGCTTCCGCGCGTGAACGAAATCCTCACCGAAGTTGACGATGACCCGAGAGCGGCCTACTTCCGTCAGGTAGAGAACGGCAAATTTGTGCGTATGGCATTGATTACCAAGCTTCTCGAGTGGAAGGACGACCCTGAGCACAAGATGCCGGAGCAGGAGGAACCGATACTCGACAGCACCCTTCACTGCAGCAACCCGAAGTGCATCTGCAACCACGAGAAAGTGCAGCCGCGCTTCCATCCAGGTCTGGGAGGCAGCACCCGCTGCTGGTACTGCGACTCCAAGGTAAAATGACAATTTGGCAATTATTGCTCTTTTCCTGGAAAATAACTATATTTGCGCGCGATTTTTGCAAGGCATAAACCGTATGCAGAGATAAAAACAAATTACATTATATTTTAATTATGGCTAAGATTGATTTAAGCAAGTACGGAATCAAAGGAACCACTGAAATCCTTTACAATCCGACCTACGAAGTCCTCTACAATGAGGAGACCAAGCCAGGTCTTGAAGGCTACGACAAGGGCCAGGTGACCGAGCTGGGTGCTATCAACGTAATGACCGGCGTTTACACCGGACGTTCTCCTAAGGACAAATACATCGTTATGGACAAAAACTCCAAGGACACCGTATGGTGGAACACTCCGGAGTATCCTAACGACAACCACGAGCTCTCCGAGAAGGCTTGGAAGGAGCTCAAGAACTTCGCCACCAAGGAGCTCTCAGGCAAGAGGCTCTTCGTTGTGGACGGTTTCTGCGGCACCCACAAGGACACCCGCATGAAGGTTCGCTTCATTATGGAAGTTGCTTGGCAGGCCCACTTCGTGACCAATATGTTCATCCGTCCTCAGAACCAGGCAGAGTTCGACCAGGAGCCTGATTTCGTTGTTTACTGCGCTTCCAAGGCAAGGGTTGAGAACTACGAGGAGCTCGGTCTCCGTTCCGACACCGCTGTTGCATTCAACGTTACCAGCAAGGAGCAGGTTATCCTCAACACCTGGTACGGCGGCGAGATGAAGAAGGGTCTGTTCTCAATGATGAACTACTACCTCCCTCTCAAGGGCATCGCTTCAATGCACTGCTCTGCCAACACTGATATGAACGGTGAGAACACCGCCATCTTCTTCGGTCTCTCCGGAACCGGCAAGACCACCCTTTCCACCGACCCTAAGCGTCTGCTCATCGGTGACGACGAGCACGGCTGGGACGATGAGGGCGTGTTCAACTTCGAGGGCGGTTGCTACGCAAAGGTAATCAAGCTCGACAAGGAGTCCGAGCCGGATATCTACAACGCCATCCGTCGCGATGCACTTCTCGAGAACGTAACCGTTGACGAGAACGGCAAGATCGACTTCAACGACAAGAGCGTGACCGAGAATACCCGCGTATCCTACCCAATCTACCACATCAACAAGATTGTCCGTCCTGCTTCCCAGGGCCCTGCAGCAAAGCAGGTCATCTTCCTGTCCGCAGACGCATTCGGAGTTCTTCCTCCGGTATCCATCCTCACCCCTGAGCAGACCAAGTACTACTTCCTCTCAGGATTCACCGCAAAGCTTGCAGGTACCGAGCGCGGCATCACAGAGCCAACTCCTACCTTCTCCGCATGCTTCGGCCAGGCCTTCCTCGAGCTGCACCCTACCAAGTACGCTGAGGAACTCGTGAAGAGAATGGAGAAGAGCGGCGCCAAGGCATACCTCGTAAACACCGGCTGGAACGGTACCGGAAAGCGTATCTCCATCCGTGACACCCGCGGTATCATCGATGCCATCCTCGACGGTTCCATCGACAAGGCTCCTACCAAGAACATCCCTTACTTCAACTTCGAGGTTCCTACCGAGCTCAAGGGTGTTGACACCGGCATCCTCGATCCTCGCGACACCTACGCTGACGCTTCCATCTGGGAGGAGAAGGCAAAGGACCTCGCCGGACGTTTCATCAAGAACTTCCACAAGTACGAGGACAACGAAGCCGGCAAGGCTCTCGTAGCAGCCGGTCCGAAGCTCTAGTCTTCGACTGACAAGATTTGACAAAGGAGGCCAGGCCCTTGGGCTTGGCCTCCCTTTTGTTTGCGAGTCGGCAATTTTTTGCTATATTTGAGGGAATTAACGCATTATTTAGCTATTTACGCTTATGATTACAGTAATCGTCATCATTGCCATTGTGGCAATTCTTATTCTCTGGTTTATCGGTGTGCAGCGCAAGCTCGTGTCAGCCGATGAAATGTGTCAGAATTCAATGAGCCAGATAGGCGTGCAGCAGCAGAGCCGCTGGGATGCAATAAGTTCCCTGGTGAAGCTCACCAAGTCATACAATGAGCACGAGTACAACACCCTCGTGGACGTCATCAAGCAGCGCCGCGACATCACCAGGACCAGTAGCGCCGAGGATGTCAACGCCCAGGAAGAAATCCTCAGCTCAGCCTCAGCCCGCATCAAGTTGGTTGCGGAGCAGTACCCTCAGCTCAAGGCCGATGCCACCTACACCAAGACGATGGACAGCCTCAACACCTATGAGAACCAGGTGCGTATGAGCAGGATGGTATTCAATGACAGTGTCACCAAGTACAACCGCCTCGTGCGCCAGTTCCCTGACTCCTTCGTCGCTAGCATCCTCAAGTTCGCTGTCAAGGAATACCTGAAGGAAGTCGAGTCCAAGAAGGAAATGCCTGAAATCAACATCTAGACGATGCGAAGGCTTCTGACTATCTTTATGGCGGCATTGGGCTTTTCCATTGCCGCCAATGCATATGAACAGGCCATCAGGGACATAAGCATCAAGCTCGAGTTGCAGAAGGACGGCAGCGCACGCATCAGCGAACGATGGGACGTGAGCGTGGCTGACGGGACCGAATGGTATCTGGTGCGCCAGAATCTCGGCGACATACGGGTAAGCGATCTCAAGGTCAGCGATGAGAGCGGAAGGGAATTCACCGACATAGGTGTCTGGGACGTGGACCGAAGCCTGCGCCAGAAAGAAGGCAAGTGCGGAATTGTGCAGACCGGCAAGGGTGTGGAAATCTGCTGGGGCGTAGGTTCTTACGGCGACCACGTATTCAACGTAAGCTACACTATGAGCAACGCAGTCAAGTCGCTCGACGACTACGACATGCTCCACCTGCAGCTCGTCTCCCCAGGACTTAGTTCGCGTCCGGAAAATGTAAGCGTAAGCATATCCTCCCCCGTCGCACAGATTGACACCAGCTGGACCCGCGCCTGGGGCTTCGGCTTCGTGGGCAGTTGCCATTTCTCGGACGGGCGCGTAATCTACCAGAGCACCGAGCGCTTCCGCTCCAACAGTTCCGTCATCGTTCTGCTCCGCTTCGACAAGGGTATCTTCGATTCCCCGAGCCGTCAGGCCCGCAGTTTCGAGGATGTTTATTCCATAGCCGTCCAAGGATCAGACTACGAAGATCAGGAAGAAGACGATGAGGTGCTTTTCGTAATCCTGATGTTCGTGACAATCTTGGCAGGAAGCGTGGGGTTGGCAACTCTAGCCGTGAAGGCGAGAAAGAAGCAGATTCTCGGAATGAAGCCTTCAGAAGTCGGCTGGTGCCGCGACATCCCTTTCGGAGGCGAACTGACCCAATCCAACTGGGTGCTCAAGCAGCTCGGAGAGTCCAAGCTCGAGAATTCAATAGCTTCCGCCCTGATACTCAGAATGATATACAAAGGCACACTGAGCGTGTTCAAAGATGCTGACGGGAAAGTGGAAATCGCCTTCTCCGAAAGGGGAGACAGCGGGCTCGACAGGGTAGAATCCGGGCTTTACTCGATGATGCTCAAAGCCAGCGGCAGCGACCGCATACTCCAGGACAAGGAGTTCTCCAGATGGTCAAAGAGACACGATTCCGAGGTGGCGGAATGGGTGAAACTCTGCGAGAGCGAGGGCACGCGACAGCTCTCCGCAAACGCATACACCCGAGGACTGAAGTTTACTCCGGAAGGGCAGCAGCAGGCACGCAATCTGCTGGGATTCAAGAAGTTCCTTTCCGACTTCACCCTCATTGACGAGCGCGAGACTGTAGAAGTCACCCTGTGGAAGGAATACCTCGTATTCGGCGCCCTCTACGGCATGGCGGAGAAGGTGGCAAAACAGCTCAAGGACATTGACCCCAAGGTCTTCGAGCAGGCCACAGGCTATGACAGCGACACTTTGGGCGATCTCATACTCCGCACCCATTATCTCTCCCGGGCTATAACCAACTCCAACGCGGCTCACGCCGCAAGCGCCCAGACCAAGGGCGGTTTCGGAGGAGGGACTTCGTTCGGAGGAGGAGGCGGCTTCAGCGGAGGCGGCTTCGGAGGAGGAAGCAGATAGCCTATGACAGGAAGGGACACCAGTATACAATACCTGAGCGGAGTAGGTCCGAAAAGGGCCGCCCTGCTCAAGCAGGAGCTTGATATTGAGACAGTTGAAGATCTCATCAGCTTCTTTCCCTTCCGTTATGTCGACCGCAACGGCATCACTCCCATTGCCGAAATCACCCCTGACCTTGCTTCGGTACAGATACTGGCAAGCGTGGTGTCCCGGACTCTTTACGGGCCCGGGTCCTCAGCAATACCACAGGATGAGAGTTCCATACGCACAGGAAAGTGCAAGAGGATGAGCGTTATGGTGGAAGATGCCAGCGGCACTATGGAAATCGTGTTTTTCAAAGGCATACGCTGGAATTTCGAACGCCTCAGTCCGGGCAGCCGCTTCATATTCTTCGGCAAGCCGCAAAGTTTCGGCAATCGCATCAATATGGTCCATCCTGAAATTGACGCTCCCGCCGAGATGAAACAGGGCCAAACCAGCTTCAGCGCCGTATATCCGAGCAGCGAGAAGCTCAGGAACGCAGGCATCACGGGGAAGGTGATGAGCAAGATCATAGCCTCCGCGCTGGACAGCTACCTCGACACGATCCCCGAGACCCTGCCCGAATACGTGATGCGTGACAACGCCCTCGTGAGCAAACGTTACGCACTGGTAAACATACACTTTCCGAAGGACGGCGAAGCCCTGCAAAGAGCCAGGCGCCGCCTCAAGTTCGAGGAACTCTTCTTCCTCCAGCTCTCCCTGCTCAAGCAGAAATACGTCCGTTCCCGCTCGGTACAGGGTTTTCCTATGCCCAAGGTGGGTGAGGACTTCCACTCCTGCTACAACGCCCTCCCCTACAAGCTCACCGGTGCCCAGCAGCGCGTCATCAAGGAAATCCGCAGCGACCTGATGAGCGGACGTCAGATGAACCGCCTCCTCCAGGGCGACGTAGGCTCCGGCAAGACCATGGTTGCCGTGCTCAGCTGCCTGCTCGCCATAGGCAACGGTTTCCAGGCTTGCCTTATGGCACCCACGGAAGTGCTTGCACGCCAACATTTTGCAAATATCTCCAAATACCTCGCACCTACCCGCGTGCGCTGCGCCATACTCACGGGCAACAGCAGCCGCAAGGAGCGCCGTGAAATCCACTCAGGGCTTGAGGATGGCAGCATAGGCATCATCGTAGGCACTCACGCCCTGCTGGAAGACGAGGTGCGTTTCCATAATCTCGGACTCGCGGTGATAGACGAGCAGCACCGTTTCGGGGTGGAGCAGCGCGCCAGGCTCTGGAGCAAGAACAGCATAGCACCGCACATACTCGTGATGACTGCAACCCCTATCCCGCGCACCCTGGCAATGACCCTCTACGGCGACCTCGACGTGTCGGTGATCGACGAGATGCCCCCGGGACGCAAGCCGGTCAAAACCATGTGCATAAGCCAGAGGCGCAAGTCCGCACTCTTCAAGTTCATGCGCGAGGAAATAGCCCGCGGACGCCAGGTGTTCGTGGTCTACCCTCTCATCTTCGAGAGCGAGAAAATGGACCTCAAGAACCTGGAAAAGGGTTACGAAGAGATCGTGGAGGCCTTCCCGCTGCCGGAATACAAGGTGGCGATAGTGCACGGTCAGCAGAGCCCGGAGGAAAAGAATTTCAATATGCAGGCCTTTGTCGCAGGCAGGGCGAACATACTCGTGTCCACCACGGTGATCGAGGTCGGCGTGGATGTGCCGAACGCATCCGTGATGGTGATCGAGAGCGCCCAGCGCTTCGGTCTGAGCCAGCTCCACCAGCTCCGTGGACGCGTGGGACGAGGGGCGGAAGCCTCATACTGCATACTGGTCAAGGACGACAAGACAGGCAAGGAAGCCCAGGCGCGTCTGGACTTGATGTGCGCCACGGAAGACGGTTTCGAACTCTCCGAACAGGACCTCAGGATGCGGGGGCCGGGCGACCTGGAAGGCACCCAGCAGAGCGGACTTCCGATTAAGCTCAACATAGCATCCCTCGCCAAGGACTCGGAGACGCTCTCCGAAGCCCGCAGATACGCGTCCTACGTCCTTGAGAGGGACCCGGACCTCAGTTCCGGGGAGAACCGGCCCTTGCTCCGCGAGCTCAGGAAGGACAGCCTGGCAATAAAAGATTTCAGCAAGATAAGTTAATTTTGTATCTTTGCCGGATATAATCAGGAAAATTATGAAGAAATTTATATTCTGCGCATTAGCCGCAGCATTGGTTATGAGTTGCAGCCAGAACAGCGAAAGCGGATACGTGGGAGTGTCCGACATCCAGATTGAGAACGGGGTAATGACCCCGGAGACCCTGCTGGCGCTCGGACGCCTGTCCGACCCTCAGCTTTCCCCTGACGGTAGCAAAATCCTCTACGGAGTGTCCTACAACTCCATCGAAGACAACCGCAGCTGCCGCAACCTGTTCATTTGCAATGTGGACGGCTCAGGCAGGACCCAGCTCACACGCTATGCCAAGAGCGTATCCAACGCACGCTGGTCCAATGACGGCAGCGAAATCTACTTCCTCCAGGGCGGTCAGCTCTGGAAGGCAGCCTACAAGTCAGGCAAGCTTGGCAGGAAGGTGAAACTCAGCGATGTGCCGGATGGCATCTCTGAGTTCAAGCTTTCCCCTGACCAGAGCCGCATCATCTACACCAGTACCATCAAAAACAAGGCAGTACGTACCCCTTCGGACAGCGATCCTGCCCTCGACAAGGCCAGTGCCTACACCACAGAGGACCTGATGTACCGTCACTGGGACCACTGGGTTACCGAAACTCCCCGCAGCTATGTGGCATCTCTGGGCAAGGAGCTTATCGGCAAGGAGAACTCCGTGGACATACTCGGAGACGAACCTTACGAGCTCCCAACCGAACCTCTCAGCGGCATAGAGCAGCTCGACTGGTCGCCGGACGGACGCTACATAGTATACTCCTGCCGCAAAAAGACGGGTAAGGAATACGCCTTCAGCACCAACACCGACATCTACATCTATGATGTCGAGGGCGGCAGCACTATCCAGGTCAGCAGTGGCGGCGGCTATGACACCGATCCCGTATGGAGCGGAAACGGCAGGCACATCGCCTGGATTTCTATGGCAAGAGACGGATATGAGGCTGACCAGCAGAGACTTATGGTCTGCGACATAGATACGGACAACGGGCTCAATGCATACAACATCCGCGACCTCAGCATCAATTTCGACTTCGACGTTGCCGGACCGGTATGGCACGGTGACGAAATCTTCTTCAACGCCCTCGTCTCCGAAGGCATACAGGGACTTTTCTGCGCCGACCTCAATGGTGACATTCAGCGTATCACCCACAAGGACTGGTGGTTCGACTTCTTCTCCCCGTTCGCAGTACTCGAGCAGGCTGAAGGCGTGAAGCTCCTCTGCACCTACTACAGTCTGGAGTTCCCGGTGGAGCTGGTTGCAGTCGACATCACTGCCGCAGGCACCTCATACAGGCAGATCAGCGACGAGAACGGCCACATCTTCAGCCAGCTCAAGCCTATACGCGAGGAGAGCGTGCTCGTGGAGACCGTAGACAAAAAGCAGATGCAATGCTGGGTGGTCTATCCTCCGGAGTTCGACGAGAACAAGGTTTACCCTGCAATAGAGATAGTGCTCGGTGGCCCTCAGGGCAGCAATTCCCAGGACTGGAGCTACAGGTGGTGCTACCGCCTTATGGCCCAGCAGGGCTACATAGTCATACTCCCTAACCGCCGCGGCACCACCGCCTTCGGACAGGAGTGGAAGGAGCAGATTTCCGGAGACTACTGCGGACTCAACATGCAGGACTACCTCAGCGCAGGGCGCTACATCAAGAGCAAGCCTTACGTCGGCAAGCTCGCATGTGTGGGCGCTTCCTACGGCGGTTATTCAGCATATATGCTCGAAGGCCTCCACGGCGACCTGTACGACTGCTTCATCGCCCACGCCGGCATCTTCGACGAGAAGCAGCTCTGGTTCACCACCGAAGAGATGTGGTTCGCCAACTGGGACAACGGCGGACTCACTGAATATGCCTATACCCCTGGCCAGACAGGCCCTAAGGGCGATGGAATCACCTTCGGCGGAATGCAGCAGGCAGGCGCGCCTTACGCCAGCACCCCGAAAGCCCAGCGCCACTACGCCAACTCCCCTTCTTCGATGGTTACCAAATGGCACACCCCTATACTCTGCATCCACGGTATGATGGACTTCCGCATCCCATACGAGCAGGGTATGGCAGCCTTCAACGCCGCCCAGATGATGGGAGTGCCTTCCAAACTTGTCATCTTCCCTGAGGAGAACCACTGGATACTCCAGCCTCAGAACTCGCTCTTCTGGCACAGGGAGGTATATGATTGGTTGGACAGATGGCTTCGCTAAGGGATGAGAATCAGGGAAATCATAGATGCCATAGAGCGCAGGGCAGCTCTGCGCTGGCAGGAAGGATTCGACAATTCAGGGCTGCAGGTGGGAGACCCCGAGGCGGAGGCCAAAGGCATACTCATCACTCTTGACATCACGGAAGAGATTGTGGACGAGGCCATTGCAAAGGGCTGCAATCTCATAGTCTCGCACCATCCTCTGATTTTCAAGGCGCTTAAGCAGGTCGGGCTCTCCACATATCAGCAGCGTTGCGTGGTCAAGGCCGTAAAAAATGACATCTGCATATATTCGGCCCACACCAGCCTGGATAACGCCTTCGGCGGTGTCAATCACCGCATCGCGGTGATACTCGGTCTCGCCGAGACCGAGTGGCTGGGCTCCCCCGCCGACAGCGAAAGCGGCTCAGGATTGATAGGAATGCTGGAAAAGCCCCTCATCGACAGGGACTTCTTCCTCAGGACCAAGGAAGCCTTCGGCGTGGATGCCCTCCGATGCTCCAGGCCTGAAGGCCGCCTGATACGCAAAGTGGCGGTATGCGGAGGGGCAGGAGCCTTCCTGCTCCCTGAAGCCATAAGAAAGGGTGCAGACTGCTTCGTCTGCGGAGAATTCCACTACCACGACTACTTCGAGAACTCTGGGGTGCTCCTCTGCGAACTCGGTCACTACCAAAGCGAGCAGTACACCAAAGACCTGCTTGCATCCATCATCGGCGAGGCTTTCCCGGACGCTGAGGTACGCCTTAGCCAAATCAACACCAATCCAATACAATATCTCTGACAATGGAAAAATACATAGAACAACATAGAATAGGCTGCTACAGGTCGGACTCACACTGGGAAATGCGTCCCGAGTCTTTTCTCGACATGGCGCAGCAGATTGCCGTAAAGGGAGCCCAACTCCTGAGTTTCAACGATGAAGCCCTCAAGGCCCTTGGCTGCGTATGGGTACTTGCAAGAATGCAGGTCATTTTTGAAAAGCCTGTGCCTTTCGACAAGCTCGTCACGCTAAAAACCTGGCACAAGGGACAGTGCGGTCCATACTTCCTGCGCGACTACAGTCTCGAACAGGATGGGGAGGAAGTGGTCAGATCCACGAGTTCCTGGATAGTAATGAATATGGAAAGCCGCAGGATTTCCCGCGACGAGGCGGTGATGAAACTCCTCGAAGTGTCTGCCCAGAGCCCGGACCACGCCATAGAGACTCCTTGCCCCAAGGTCATGGTTCCAAGAGACACGGAGCTCAAGGCTATGGGGAGCCACATCGTAAGGTACTCGGACATAGACAAGAACGGCCACGCCAACAATGTGAAGTACACCGTCTGGGCCCTGGACAATCTCCCTCAGGACCTGGTGATGAACCACCCGGTGAAGGAACTTGTCATCAACTTCAACCGTGAAGCCCTGCCAGGCGAAGAAGTCATTCTCTACCACGCAGAAATCGACGGAGCCCACATCATCGAAGGCCGTGCGAGCCAGACCCTTGGCGACGGCAGCACTGCCGAGCACCAGGTCTTCATCGAAAAGCTTGTCTTCGCTTAATCCGGGGATATGCTCTCCCGACTTATCGCTAAAGAATGTTGCGGAATCGGGCGGGAATCTCAACTATTATGACGGCTTCGAACATGGCAGGCTTGTTCCAGGCATAAGGAGGTCTGATGCAAGTCTGAATGATACGCGCGCGACGGGTCCACAGGTCCCAGTCGCGTTTTTTATGTTCGGTGACCAGACGTATCGTCTCGGACCGCCTCTCGAGATGTTTGGTCCATCCGGACTCCCTGCGGGAGACGTCCGCGAAACGAGCCTGGATGCGTCCCATATCGAAATAGCCCAGGTGGAATAGATACAAACCTTTGGCTATATGGAAGTTATGCCCTTTGATGCGATGAAAGCCGCTACCCCAGCGCAGAGGCCGGGATATAACGCTTGCCTTGGTGTATCTGGTACCCAGACGGGCATAGTGACGCTGCTCAAGGAAAGGGCGGCTCTCGTCTATGTCAGGTTCCTCACCCAGGAGCTGTCCCACATCCACTCCCAGTCCGGAAATCGAGCCGTCAATGCTGGCCTCCGAGAGAAAACCGGCCAGGCTTTTTCCGCTTGCAGGATCCGCCACAAGATACTCGTCCGCATCCACACCTATGACCAGTTCGTAGCCGGCATTGAAAAGCTCCTCAGCCTTGTCCGACACAAAGGCGCTGCGTCGCCTGTCCATCTCCACCACCTTCCCGGGGATTTTTTCCTCCAGGCTGCAATGCACGCCTTCGCAGAAGTCCGGAATCTTCTGGTCCTTGCCGTCAAAATAGACATACAGATTCTCGCGGCCAAGCTCGCGGCCGTAGTATTCCACCCATTTTCTGAGATAGAAATCGTCATTCCTGACCACCGTGATCACAGCTATTCTCTTTTCCATACAAGTCGTTTTCAGCAAAGATAGCAAATTGGACCGTTATTCCTGCTCAGGCCTCAGCTTGGCATAACGCAGAAGCAGAAGTTTCTCCCCGTGTTCGTCGAAGTCGATTACCGCCTTGAGGTCAGGGTAGCCTCCGCTGATGCTCTTTATGAGTCCGGCGCCGAAACGGTTGTGCACCACTCTCTCGCCCGCATAGAGCTCATTCATAGGCACCGCCTTGAAATCCGGGTCCACCGGCAGGGCGGCGGTGTTGGCTTTGCGCACCACGCGGCTTGAATTCTCCGGCCCCGGTGACGGTCGCGACCCGAAACTGCGGACTTCGCTGCGTGGGCGCGAACTGCTGCCATAGCTGCGAGGGCTTGAACTGCTGCCGTAGCTGCGCTCGCTGAATCCCCCGAAACCGCCGAAGCCTCCCCACCCCGACTCCGCCGCTGCGAAGTCCTCCTCGCTCAGAGGGTTAAGGATGTACCTGGAATCGATCTCCTTGATGAAGCGCGACGGAGAATTGCTCTCGTGCTTGCCGTTGCGCATACGAGAACTCGAATATGACAGGGTCACCGCCTTCTGCGCCCTGGTCACGGCGACGTAGAAAAGCCGCCTCTCCTCCTCCACGTCCTGCCTCGAGCTGAGCATCGAAAGGCTCGGGAAAAGGTTCTCCTCCAGACCGGTGATAAGCACATACGGGTACTCCAGGCCCTTCGCCGAGTGCACGGTCATCAGGGACACCTTGTTGCTCGCGTTCTCCTCGTCATCCCTGGTGTCGGCGTTGCTGAGCAAGGCCACGTTCTCGAGGTAGTCGTCCAGGGTGAAAAGTATGCTTTCCGTATCCGCCTCACCCGATGACTCCGCCTCGGCCCGTCTTTCCTCCACGAATACCGCCACCGAATCCACCAGTTCCTCTATATTGGACGTGCGGCTCTGGCCCTCGACCGAATTGTCGGACTTGAAGAACGCGTACAGGCCGCTGTCGTCGGCAATCTTCCTGGCCAGCTCGTATGCGTCCGTGGTCTTCACCAACAGTGCCAGCTTCTCTATCATCTCGCAGAAGGGTTTCACCTTAGGGATCTCGAAGCCCGCCCTGAACAGGGGCAGCTGCTTCTCCCGCGCCATAAGTTCCAGAGACTGCAGAGTGGTGGCGCCTATGCCCCTTGCCGGTTTGTTCACCGTGCGCTTGAAGGACTCGTCGTCGTAGGGGTTCACGCACAGCTTGAAGTACGCCATCATATCCTTGATTTCCGCCCGCTCGTAGAAAGAGTTGCCGGAATAAATCATGTACGGGATGTTGCGCCTGCGCAGCTGCTCCTCTATGGCACGGGACTGCGCATTGGTGCGGTAGAGCACTGCAAAGTCCTGATACTGAGCGTGGTCGTTGCGCACCCTGGACATTATCTCCCCCACCACGGACACTGCCTCCTCGGTCTCCGAATAGCTGTGGAGAATCTTTATCTTCTCGCCTGCGTCGCCCTCGGAGTAGCAGTTCTTCGGAATGCGTCCGTCATTGTGGGCTATCAGGGAGTTTGCCGCCTCCACGATATTGCGGGTGGAGCGGTAGTTGCGTTCCAGGCGGAAGAGCTTGCACTCAGGGTAATCCTTCTTGAAGTTGAGAATGTTCTCGATTTTCGCGCCGCGGAAGGCATATATGGACTGGCTGTCGTCCCCGACCACGCAGATATTGTGGTGGAACTGGGCCAACTTCTTGAGTATCAAGTACTGACTGCGATTGGTATCCTGGTACTCGTCCACAAGTATATAGGAGAAGCGGTCGGCTATCGCCATAAGGGCATCCTTGTTGTCCTTGAAGAGATAGTTCATGTTCAGGAGTATGTCGTCGAAATCCATCACCCCGCTCTGCTTCATCTTCTTCTGGTAGAGATCATAGATATCGACCAGGCGCGGACGCTTGGAATGCAGGTCGGCGGTCAGCAGTTCGCGGTTGTTGCGGTAGCCGTTGACGGTCACGAGGTTGTTCTTCGCCATGGAGATGCGCGAGAGCACCTCCTTGGGCTTGTACACCTTGTCGTCCAGGGACAGTTCCTTGACGCAGGCTTTGATGGCACTCTGGGAATCGGAGGTGTCATAGATGGTAAAGTTGGCCGGATAGCCCAGGAACTCGGCATATTCCCTTAGGAAACGGATGAAAACGGAGTGGAAGGTGCCCATCACCAGCTGCCTTGCAGCCTTGTAGCCCACCATATTGCCTATCCTCTCCTTCATCTCCCCGGCCGCCTTCTTGGTGAAGGTAAGCGCAAGCACCCTGGACGGTTCCACGCCCTGGGACAATATGTATGCTATTCTGCTGGTTAAAACCCTGGTTTTTCCAGACCCTGCTCCCGCCACAATCAGAACGGGTCCCTCGATGCAACTGACAGCTTTTTTCTGCTCTTCGTTCAGTCCCTCGACAATAGTACTCACTTTATCCGTCATAACGGCGCGAAATTACGAAAAAAATGACTAACTTCGCAACGCAATTTTGGCAAATCATTATAACGTTATACTCAATGTCTAAAAACATCGTTTTGAAAAAGGGTCTGAACATCCCAATAGCGGGTGAAGCAGAACTTCGTGTCTCCAAGGCGATAGCTCCAGGCATCGTGGCGGTCTGTCCGACCGACTTCAAGGGGCTCCTTCCAAGACTTCTTGTCAAGGAAGGTGACTCCGTGCTCTGCGGCTCCCCCGTCATTGCGGACAAAAAGAACCCTGACATTCTCCTTGCGTCCCCTGTAAGCGGAACCGTAAAGGAACTCGTCAGAGGCGACAAGCGCAAATTGCTCGCGGTCCTCATCGAGGCCGACGACGAGCAGAAGTGCGTAGATTTCGGTAAAAAGGATGTGGACGGGCTTGACGCCGACGCAGTGCGCAGCGCGATTCTCCAGGCTGGTCTCTGGCCTTGGCTCGTACAGCGCCCTTACGGCATTCTCGCCAATCCTCTGGAAACCCCTCGCGACATCTTCGTGTCTGCATTCAACAGCGCCCCGCTGGCCGCAGACAGCGAATTCTGCTACGACTCTGAGGCGAAAGCCATCCAGGCAGGTGTCAGCGCCCTCGCCAAACTGAGCGCAGGCAAGGTACACCTCTCGCTCGAGGCGGGAAGGGAGCACTCCCCGCTCGCAAGGCTCCAGAATGCCGAAATCCATTTCTTCAAAGGAAAGCACCCTGCAGGCAACGTAGGCATACAGATAGCCAACATCAAGCCTATACAGAAGGGTGAGACCGTATGGACCGTATCCCTTGCCGGACTTGCAGCGATAGGCAAGCTCTTCGTAAAGGGAAGATACGACGTAAGCCGCAAGGTTGCCGTCTGCGGACCTATGGCAATAGAGCCGTCCTACATCCAGACCGTTCCGGGCATGCCTATGAAGACACTTGCCCCGTTCTACGGCAATCTTCCTGAGGGAATACGTTTCATCAGCGGCGACGTCCTGAGCGGACGCAACGTTGGCGAAGCCGGTTACCTGGGATTCTTCGACGACCAGATCACCCTCATCCGCGAAGGCGTGGACAAGGAGCTCCTCGGCTGGGCAAGGCCTCTGCGCTGCAAGCAGTACAGCCGCGACCACAGCTACTTCTCCTGGCTCACCCCTTGGAGGAAATACGAGATGGACACCAACCTCCACGGCGGTCCGCGCGCTTTCCTGATGAACGACGGCTACTACTCCAAGGTGCTTCCTATGGACATCTACCCTGTCTACCTCGCCAAGGCCTGCCTTGCCTCCGACATAGACAAGATGGAACGTTTCGGCATTTATGAAGTGCTTCCAGAGGACCTCGCCACCTGCGAGTTCATCGACCCTAGCAAAAACAACATTCAGGATATCATCGCACAAGGCATAGACCTTATGCTCAAGGAAATGGCTTAAAAGTATGAACAAGATTTTCGAAAAAGGCGGCAAACTTTACTGGCTGCACTCAACAGTGGACGCTTTTGAGACATTCCTTCACGTTCCGGGAACGGTTACCCGCAAGGGTTCCCACGTGCGTGACGCGATCGATCTCAAGCGCATTCTCATCATCGTGCTCATCGCCGCAGCTCCGGCAGCCCTCTTCGGCATGTGGAACGTCGGCTATCAGCACTCCCTCGCCATCGGCGAGACCGGAATCAACATTCTGGGCAACTTCTGGTACGGTTTCCTCAAGGTTCTCCCTCTCTACCTGGTATCCTACATCGTAGGTCTGGGCATCGAGTTCGCCTCCAGCCAGATCCGCGGAGAGGAAGTCAGCGAGGGTTATCTCGTATCCGGATTCTTCATTCCGCTCATCGTGCCTGTGGACATCCCTCTCTGGATGCTCGCAATCGCAGTTGCCTTCGCCGTAATCTTCGGCAAGGAGGTATTCGGCGGCACCGGCATGAACATCTGGAACCCTGCCCTGCTCACCCGTGCATTCCTATTCTTCTCCTACCCTAACTATATGTCAGGCTCCAACTGCTGGATTTCCCTCAGGAGCGCCGACAAGGTAGTGGACGGATTCACCGGAGCCACCCCTCTCGCGCTGGACGGCGCATCCGCCCAGTACGGCACGGGCTTCTGGGACCTTTTCATCGGTACCGTACCGGGATCCGTGGGTGAAACTTCAGTCATCGCCATCCTCCTCGGCGCCATCATCCTCATCTGGACGGGTGTCGCCAGCTGGAAGATCATGGTCGGCAGCATCGCCGGCGCCCTGGCAGTCGGCCTCATCGGCGACCTCGCAGGCGTCAGCAACATCCCTTGCTACATGCAGCTCCTCTACGGCGGCTTCGCATTCGGTACCGTATTCATGGCCACCGACCCTGTGACCTCAGCCCAGACCGAGTGCGGCAAGTGGATCTACGGCATCTTCATCGGCGCCCTCTGCGTGGTTGTACGCCTGTTCAACCCTGGATACGCCGAAGGCATGATGCTCGCAATCCTGCTCGCCAACACCTTCGCACCGCTCATCGACCACTGTGTCATCAGCCTGCACCTCTCACGCAAGTCCAAGAAACTTAAAGCAGCATAGCCATGAATACCAACAGCAATGTTTACACTATCATCTACACTACCGTAATCGTAGTGGTAGTTGCGGCGGTGCTCGCATTCGCAGCATCCAGCCTCAAGCCTATGCAGACAGCCAACATCAAGGCGGAAACCCTTTCCCAGATGATGACGGCAGCAGGACTCGGAAGCAAGGAAGAGTTCAGCAAGATGGGCAACAACGGCGTACTCGAAACCTACGCCAAGAACATAGAGGAAGCTTTCACCGTCAACCTCAAGGGTGAGAGGACCGGAGAGCTCAAGACCGCAAAGGACGAAATCGAGCTCATCGACAACCTCAAGCCTCAGAACAAGGCCATCATCGCAGGCGGCGAGCCGCAGCTTCCGGTTTACAGGTTCAAGTCAGGCGTGACCGTAGTTCCGGTTTATGGAGCCGGTCTCTGGGGACCTATCTGGGGCTACATCGCCCTCGAGGGTGACCTCAAGACCATTGCAGGCGCATACTTCGACCATGACAGCGAGACCCCTGGCCTCGGTGCCAAGATCAAGGACGAGCCTTCATTCAAGGCCCAGTTCGTAGGCAAGATCTTCAATCTCGAGGACGCAGCCAATCCTTTCGACATCGTGAAGGGCGGCGCTCCTGCAGGATCCACCGACAAGATTGACGCAATCTCCGGCGCTACCATGACCTGCAACGGTTTGAACAAGGCCATCGACATCTGGATCGGTGCATACGCCAACTATTTCAACAAGGCTGCCGCCGCAGCCGCAGAAAATGTGGAGGAATAAGCTATGGCAAATCTTAAAGAAACAATACTCAATCCTATTCTGAAGGGCAACCCGATTACCGTCCTCGTGCTCGGTATCTGCTCTTCTCTCGCTGTCACCGTACAGCTCAAGGGTGCATGCGTCATGGCTTTGTCAGTAATCGCCGTGACCGGACTCTCCAGCCTCGTGGTTTCCCTCCTCCGCAACACCATTCCAAACCGCGTCCGCATCATCGTGCAGCTCGTGGTTGTCGCAATGATGGTAATTCTGGTGGACCAGATCCTCAAGGCCTTCGCATATGACGTGGACAAGCAGCTCTCCGTATATATCGGTCTGATCATCACCAACTGTATCGTGATGGGACGCATCGAGGCATTTGCCCTCGGCAACAAGCCTATCCCTTCACTGCTCGACGGTCTTGCCAACGGCTTCGGCTACGGTATGATCCTGGTGATTGTCGCATTCTTCCGTGAACTCCTCGGAAGCGGCACTATCTTCGGGCTCCAGGTACTCCCGGCAGGCTACGTTCCTAACAACCTCGTAATCCTTCCTCCGTTCGCCCTCATCCTCCTCGGATGCATCATCTGGGTACACAGGGCTTTCGACAAGGACCTTCAGGAAAAATAACAGCATCGCCTTATGGAATACATCAGCTTATTTATCAAATCGATATTCGTTGACAATATGATCTTTGCATACTTCCTCGGTATGTGCTCATACCTGGCAGTATCAAAGAATGTCAAGACAGCCAACGGCCTTGGCCTTGCTGTAATCTTCGTGCTCGTCTGCACACTCCCGCTCAACTACCTGCTCAACCGCTTCGTGCTTCAGCCGGGCGCACTGAGCTGGCTCGGCGAGGGCTTTGCGGACGTTGACCTCAGCTTCCTGAGCTTCATCATCTTCATCGCGGTGATTGCCGCCTTCGTGCAGCTCGTCGAAATGATCGTGGAGAAGTTCCTCCCGTCGCTCTACTCTTCACTGGGTATCTTCCTGCCTCTGATTGCGGTGAACTGCGCCATTCTCGGCGGTTCCCTCTTCATGCAGCAGAAGGACTTCGTGAACGTAGGTGAATCCGTCGTATATGCCCTCGGTTCAGGCATAGGCTGGTATCTCGCAATCGTCTGCCTCGCAGCCATACGCGAGAAGCTTGCCTACAGCAACGTGCCAAAGCCGCTCAAGGGTACGGGAATCACCTTCATCACCGTAGGTCTGATGGGTCTCGCGTTCATGATCTTTATGGGAATTCAGCTTTAGGAGGACAGAGATATGACATCAACAATCATTTCAGCAGCAGTTGCACTTCTTATCGTCACGGTAATCCTCGTGGTGCTCCTGCTTGTAGTAAAGGATGCGATCACTCCTAAGGGAAAGGTAAAGATTGACATCAACGAGGGCAAAAAGGTAATCGACGTAACCCCGGGCAACTCCCTTATGGCTTCCCTGGCTTCCGAGAAGATATTCCTCCCTTCAGCCTGCGGCGGAAAGGCCAACTGCGGCCAGTGCAAGGTGCAGGTGCTTGAAGGCGGCGGAGAAATACTCCCTACCGAAGTAGGCTTCTTCAACCGCAAGCAGATCAAGGAAGGCTGGAGACTCGGCTGTCAGGTCAAGGTAAAGGAGAATCTCAAGATCCAGATGGACGAGTCCGCACTCTCAGTCAAGAAGCTCGAGTGCGAAGTCATCTCCAACCACAACGTCGCCACCTTCATCAAGGAATTCACCGTCAAGCTCCCTGAGGGCGAGCACATCGAATTCAAGAGCGGTCAGTACATCCAGATCGACATCCCTGCATACCACCTCTACTTCAAAGACATCGAAGTCGAGCCGGAGTACAGGGCAGACTGGGAGAAGTACGGCTTCTTCAATCTTGAATCCGTCAACCCTGAAGCAACCATCAGGGCATACTCCATGGCCTCTTATCCTGGAGAGAAGGGTATCATCAAGCTCAACGTCCGCATCGCCACACCTCCGTTCGACCGCAGCGTGCCGCGCGAACTCGGACCTAAGCTTCTGCCTGTCAACCCTGGTATAGCCTCTTCTTACGTCTTCACACGTAAGCCGGGCGACAAGGTTACCATCAGCGGCCCTTACGGAGAGTTCCTCCTTCCGAAGGACGATCCGGACAATGTAGAGTACATCTTCGTGGGCGGTGGCGCCGGTATGGCTCCGCTTCGCAGCCACATCATGCAGCTCTTCAAGACCCTCAAGACCGGACGCAAGGTCAGCTTCTTCTACGGCGCGCGCGCCCTTGTCGAAGCCTTCTACCTCGAAGACTTCGCCGAAATCGAGAAGGAGTTCCCGAACTTCAAGTTCTACCTTGCCCTTGACCGTCCTGACCCTGCAGCTGATGCTGCCGGCGTCAAGTACACTGCGGGCTTCGTACACAACGTCATGTATGAGACCTACCTCAAGAATCACGAGACTCCTGAGGACATCAAGTACTTCATGTGCGGTCCTCCTATGATGGTCGCTTCCGTAAACAAGCTCCTCGACTCCCTCGGAGTTCCGCCGGAGAATATTCTTTACGACAATTTCGGAGGTTAATCTTCCGCTATCATAGCCTTGAGAGGGTGAGCTTCAGTCTTTGTGACTCCGGCTCACTCTCTTTTTTTGCTCAATTTCTTCCAGACATCCCCTGATTCGTCAACTCTCATAAGATTCTTACATTTCTCAGGCAATTATTTTAACAATCCTTGCAAGTTGAAAACAGAGCCGATAGCTTTGCACCTGAACTTGTTTTTGTTAAAATAGTCTTTATGAAAAACTTCGAGAACCGGGATCGTCGCACGATCAATCAATTCCGATTTCAGGCAAAGGGCATTCTGTCCTGCCGTCGGGCCCTGTCGAATCAATTAATCTTCTTGCTATCAATTTGTTTGCTTTCGTTATTTGCGCTGGTCCCGGTATTTTCGTTAAGTTCCTGCGACAAGGCCGAGCTGTTGAACAGTCCGCCGCCACAGGAAGAAGTCCCTGTCGACAGCACATTCTATAAATGGTCTTTCGCACTGCCGGACGGAATAGAGGCAAGGAGGCTCGATCTCTTCATATACAATGGAAAAAAGGAAATGGTACACTGTCTGAATATGGTTTCGGACCTGTCATTGGACTTCAGCAAAGGATTGGAACTCAATCTCCCTACAGGGCCGAAGACTGCCGTGGCCGTTTTCAACAGCCCGCGGGACTTCAACATCAAAGCTCTGGAAAGTTTCGAGAAATGCGCTTTGATCAGCTATTCCTTCGAGGATGACAATCCCGGCTGTCCAGTGATGGGTGCCATTGCCGAGGAGAGCGACACACTCAGGGCTCTGCCCCTGTTTAGCAAAATAAAGGTCAAATCCGTATCCAACACTATGGATGACTATGTCCTGCTTGAGAATCCTCGGGTGCGCCTCAGAAACATGAATGCCTCCGCACAACTCTTCGGAAAGACAGAATACCTCCCGTCAGAGTTCGTGGACAAGGGAGAATGGATGGCTCTTCCCTATGATGTGGGTATGTTCAAGGAGGAGACGGACATAGATCTTTTCTGCTATCCCAACGACTCGGAAGACAGTGAATATGCCCCAGACAGGACCGTACTGGAGCTGGAAGCCCTGGTAGATGGGAAGCTCTGCAGCTATCTGATGCCTTGTCCCCGCATCCCGAGGAACACCGTCATGGAAGCTGAAATCACGGTCTATTCGGAGAGCAGTGCAGACTGCCTTTTCTCCGGCCCGGCAGCGCTATATCTTGCTAATTAGGCATCCAAGTAGTATATTTGTGGATAAGAAAGATAAATGCAATGAATATAGCCGTCATTTTCGCAGGAGGCTCGGGTCAGAGGATGAATACCGAATCCTGCCCCAAGCAATTCCTGAAGCTGAATGGGAAACCTATCATCATCTATACCCTTGAACTCTTTGACAGCCACAAGGAGATTGACGGCATAGTCGTAGCCTGTCTCGAAGCCTGGATTCCTTATCTCAAGGAGCTGGTGCAGGACTACAGGCTCCGCAAGGTCATTGACATAGTCCCCGGCGGAGAGACGGGACAGGATTCCATCTACAACGGACTGAAAAGTGCGGCTTCCCATTGCCCTGAAGACAGCGTTGTCCTGATTCACGACGGGGTAAGACCGCTGATAGATGCCAAGACGATATCCGACAACATACGCTCGGTCAAAGAGCACGGAAGTGCAATCACCTGCATCCCTGCCAGCGAGACCTTCGTCGTTTACGATGAAGAAGGCAGGATGAGAATCCCTTCCAGAAATAATTCCTTCATCGCCAGAGCCCCTCAGAGCTTTGTGCTCAAAGACATACTTTCAGCCCACGAAATGGCAAGGGCGGAAGGGAAGCACGATTACATCGACTCCTGCTCTATGATGAATCACTACGGCCACAAGCTCGAAATGGTCCCCGGCCCTGTCAAGAACATCAAGATTACCACTCCTGCCGACTTCTTCATTATGAAGACCATGCTGGAGATTCACGAGAACTACCAGATATTCGGTTTCAAGCTCTAGACTTATGCGCAGCATCACATTGGAAGAAGACATCAGAGCTGCCGCCTGCGCCATTGCCCAGGCCGGCAGTCTGGAAAACTGCGCCGTACTGGTGACAGGGGCGTCCGGGCTTATCGGAAGCCTGATCGTAAGAGCCCTTGTCCTAGCTGAGAAGGAGGGCCTTACCCGGGGAGTGAAGGTTCTCGCCCTTGCAAGAAACAGAAAAAAACTCGAGGAAGCCATCGGCCCTGAGGACAGCACGCTCACTTACCTGATACGGGACATCAGCCAAGGACTTGACCCTTGTCCGGAGACAGATTACATCTTCCACTGCGCCTCCCCTACCGCCTCCTCATACTTCTGCACAAATCCGGTCGAGACCATAGCTGCCATCTGCTCCGGCACCTCAGCCGTGCTCAAGCATTGCGCCGGGAACAGGAAACTCAAGAAGATGGTTTACCTCTCATCCTGCGAGGTATATGGCAAGGTAGAGGAAAGGATCAGGATCAGAGAGGACTATCAGGGCTACATAGATCCTCTCAGCGTCAGGAGTTCCTATTCCCTAGGAAAGAGGATGGCAGAATGCCTGTGCTGCTCATATCATGCAGAATACGGAGTGCCGGTCGTCATAGCGAGGCTCACCCAGACCTTCGGAGCCGGCATCTCGGCCGAGGACGGAAGGGTCTTCGCCCAATTCGCCAGAAGCGTGGTTGAAGGCAGGGACATAATACTCCATACGGAAGGCAAGTCATCCAAATCCTACATATACACCACTGACGCCGTCAGCGCTCTCTTCACCCTCCTGTTCAAGGCTGAGCCGGGGCGAGCGTACAATGTGGCTAACGAAGACAGCTACTGCAGCATAAGCGAGATGGCTGAAATGCTGGCAAGTATGGGGGACAGGACAATAAAAGTCAAAAAAGAAGTCCCTTCAAGCAACATTTATCCCCCGGACACGCATCTTGATTTGGACTGCGGTCCGTTGAAGGAACTGGGGTGGAAACCGGCCCTGGGACTGGAGCAGATGTACAGACGTTTAATCAATTACCTATCGTCAGGAAATGAGAGAATTGAAGCTTGAGGAAATCCAAGGTATTCTTCTGGACATAATGACAGACATTGACAGCTTCTGTCGGGAGAACAATATCAGATACATCATCAGTTCAGGGACTTTGCTGGGAGCAGTGAGGCACAAGGGTTTCATTCCATGGGATGATGACGCAGACATGTTTATGCCGAGGGAAGATTTCGACAGGTTCGTAAAAATCTACAAAGGGCGGAAGTACCACCTCCTGTACAATACCAGGAATGAAAAAGAGTTCTTTGCAGCAGCCTACGCCAAAATCAGCGATCCGGGCACAGCGAACGCAGCCGAGAAGAAGTCAAAATGCAGATACGGAGTCAACGTGGACATCTTCCCTTTGGACAGCGTCCCCGAAGACCCAAAGCTCAGGCACAGCTATATGCACCAGGTGATGCGGCTCCACAACCGTCTCTACTTCAGGCAGAAGCGCTTCCTGGGCAGCAACTACATACGCACCATACCCGTTTTCCTGCATTCCGTGGACTGGTGGTGGAACAAGGTGGACAGCCTCGTCCACAAGGGCACATACAACGACAGCCCTCTCGTCGCCCACATAGTCGGCACCTGCAACTACCGCACCGTCTTTCCAAAGACCTGGCTCGACAATCTCAAGGACATAGAATTTGCCGGACGGAGTTTCAGAACGGTGGCAGACACCGACAGCTACCTCACCATGGTCTATGGGGACTATATGACACCTCCTGCCCTGAAGGACAGAAACGGACACAGATACAGAATGTTCAAACTTGACTAGTATGCCGACAGTATCCGTCATAGTTCCGGTCTATAACACCTCCGAATTCCTCGAGCGCTGCTGCTCAAGCCTTAAGGCCCAGACTTTCGAAGACTGGGAGGCCATTTTCGTGGATGACGGAAGCAGGGACAAGAGTCCCGCAATGGTAGATGACTTTGCGAAACGCGACTCAAGGATAAAAGTGGTCCACCAGGCCAATGGCGGTCTTTCAGCCGCCAGGAACAGCGGTCTGGAATGTGCCTGCGGGAAATACATAGCCTTCCTGGACAGCGACGACTTCCTCCATCCCCAGACCCTTGAGCTCAGTGTAGCCGCCGCAGAGAAGGACGGCTCAGACCTTGTCGCCTTCACCTACGACAGAGCATATCGCACAAGGTATATGATACGTCATCTGCTGGGGCTGAAAGACCCCGTAAAGATAAAATTCAAGCACTTTGAGAACGTACAGTCCTTCGCGACCGACGACATTTTCGATTGGGTGACCGAATACAGCAGCGGGGACGTACCAGGAGGGAACAGGAAACTCGCCGTCAAGCACTGCCAGGTCTGGAGATGTCTTTACAGACACAGCGCAATCAAAGGGATAAAGTTCATCAGGGGCATCAATTACGAAGACTTACCGTGGTGGGGCGAGGTCTTGCTCCACATACGCAGGGCATCCATACTCAACCTCCCCCTCTATTTCTACTACCCCAACAGGCAAAGCTACATCCTGAGCGCCGGTCAGCAGCACCGCATCGACAGCCTCAAAATCGCAATAGAAGCAGCAGAAAAGGCCTACCTCAGCGCCGGCCCCAAGCAGAAGGAATTGTGGGAAAAGAACTTTATGGTGCCGTTCAGAGCCAAACTGGAGAAGAAAATCAAGCGCTACGCCAAAGACTGAAGCCGCAGGGCATACACTGCACCCGTAAGCGCCTTATATATACTTCGCAGTAAAGGTATCCTGTTTCACCAGTTCCTCCGGCGTGCCTTCGAATACCACCTCGCCGCCCGCATTTCCGGCATCGGGTCCCAGGTCGATAACCCAGTCCGCCGCCCTTATCACGTCAGGGTTATGCTCCACTACTACCAGCGAATGGCCGGCAGCAAGCAGGGTGTCGAAAGCTTTCAGCAACTTCTCCACATCGTAGAAATGCAAACCGGTGGTAGGCTCGTCGAAGATGAACATTATCCTTTCGGACTTCTTCACGCTCAGTGAGAGGTAATATGCCAGCTTGATGCGCTGGCTCTCGCCTCCGGACAGCGTGGAACTGCTCTGGCCAAGCTTGATGTAGCCCAGGCCTACAGCCTGCAACTTCTCCAGCTGCACCGCAATGGACTGCGCCAGTTCCTCCTTCCCCGCCGAGAAGAAGTCCACCGCCTCATCCACGCTCATATTCAGCAAATCGTCTATGTTCTTTTCCCTGTAGCGCACTTCCAGCACTTCAGGCTTGAAACGCTTTCCGCCGCAGGTCTCGCACACCATTTCCACATCTGCCATAAACTGCATCGGTATGCGCACCACGCCCTCCCCCTGGCACTCCGGACAGCGTCCTCCCTCCTTGTTGAAGGAGAAGTAATTCGGTCCGAAGCCGTTGATCTTCGCATATTGCTGGGCTGCAAGCAGTTTGCGTATGTCGTCGTAAATGTTGAGATAGGTCACCGCATTCGAGCGCGAACTGCGCCCTATCGGGTTCTGGTCAACGTACTCCACTCGCGTGATGCGGTCCAGATTGCCGTCCAGGGCACGGAAGAGTCCGGGACTGTCACCGGAATCATTGAGACGCCGGTTCAGCGCAGGGTAGAGTATATCTCCCACCAGGGAAGACTTTCCCGAACCGGACACACCTGTAACCACGGTCAGCACGCCCAGCGGGAAGCGCACATCTATGTCCTTGAGATTGTGCTCCATGGCACCCTTGACGCTGATGGAGTACTGCCAACTGCGCTTGAGTCGGGTGTAGCGGCTGCGGCGTCCGTAGAGATAATCCAGCGTAAGCGATACTCCGGCCTCAGGCAGGCTGCCGCTCCCGGCGAGGCAGGCGTTGTACACGACTTCACCCCCGGCAGCACCGGCACCGGGTCCCATATCTATGAGCAGGTCAGCCGCACGCATGATATCCTCATCGTGCTCCACGACTATCACCGTGTTGCCAAGATCGCGCAGGCGTTTGAGCACGGCGATGAGTCTTGCGGTATCCCGGGGATGCAGACCTATACTCGGCTCATCCAGTATGTACATCGAGCCCACTAGACTTGATCCCAGCGAGGTCACGAGATTGATTCTCTGGCTCTCTCCGCCGGAAAGGGTATTGCAGGCGCGATTGAGCGTGAGATACGAGAGCCCCACATCCTTGATGCACTGCAGGCGCGAAATTGTCTCCGAAAGCGGTTCTGCAACAACAGCGCGCTCGGTATCAGTGATTTGCATCGTCTTGAAGAAGTCCAGAGCATCGTTGATGTTCATCTGAAGCAGCTCATCTATGGTACGGCCGCAGACACGCACCCATAGCGCTTCCTTGCGCAGACGGCTGCCCCCGCACTCGGGACAGGTGGCACGTCCGCAGAAGCGAGACATCATATACTTGAACTGAATCTTGTATTTCTGGCTGTCCACCCACTCGAAGAACTCATCCAGACCGACGAAGCTGTTCTCCAGGTCATCATTGGAGCGCTGCTTCCATATTATCCTGCGCTGCTCGTCGCTCAGTTTGCAGTAAGGCTCGAAAATGGGAATCCCGAAGCGGGACGCAACTTTGATGAGCTGGTCCTTGAACCATCCCATCTTATCCCCTCTCCAGCAGGCGATTGCCCCGTCATAAATGCTCTTTGTCTTGTCGGGAACGACAAGGTCCTCGCTCACGCCTATGATTTTTCCAAGTCCGCCGCAGTGAGGGCAGGCGCCAAGCGGAGAGTTGAAACTGAAAAGATAGTCATCCGGCTTGCGGAACACTATGCCGTCACGCTCGAAGCGGTTGCAGAAAGATTTCAAAATCCCCTGGTCATCAGCCACATACACATATCCCGCCCCACGGTTGAAGGCATCCGCGACTGAAGAGAGCAGACGCGTACGCGTGTCGGGATCGAAACTCCCGCTGCAACGGACCCTGTCCAGAAGCAGGTACAGAGTCTCGGGATAGTCTCCGTCCATTCGGAGCACATCGTCGATCTTGAGCACCCTTCCTGGGGAATATGTCCTGTTGTATCCCTCTTCTTTCAGGGAGAGAAGCAGCTCCACCTTATCCTCACGCTGCTCCCAGCCAAGGCCGGCGAGCACATAGCACACCCCATCCTTACGGCTTTCCAGGAAAGCGAGTACATCCTGGACGCTGTCGCATCGCACCTCCTCTCCCGATACCGGAGAATAGGTTCGGCCTATCCTGGCAAAGATGAGGCGTATGAAATCATATATCTCCGTGGTGGTAGCCACGGTGGAACGCGGATTGCGCGTGCTCACCTTCTGTTCGATGGCAATGGCGGGAGGTATGCCTTCTATGGAATCCACGTCCGGCTTGCTCATCCTGCCCAGAAACTGGCGGGCATAAGACGAAAGGCTCTCGGAAAAACGCCTCTGGCCCTCGGCATATAAAGTGTCGAAGACCAGAGATGATTTGCCGGAACCGGAAACTCCCGTGACAACCACGAGTTTGTTTCTCGGAATATCGAGGCTAAGGTTCTTAAGATTGTTGACCCTCGCTCCCCTTATTGAAATTTTTCCTTTCACTTTTGAATTTGACTATCCAGTCCTTGCCCCAAAGCACCCACACTGCGCAAAGGCAGAATCCGACGAATATGCAAGCCACCAAAGTCATCATCTTTGAAGGCTTGCTTGCCTTGATAGGAAGCACAGGAGGTTCCATAATCACGCAGACCGGAGTTTCCTGCTGCACCTTGGCCCGTGCCATTTGAAGCTGTTGGGTGCAGGAGTTGTAGAGCTGGAAGGCGAGCTGCATTTCGTTCTGCAGTCTCTCCTGCTCGGTCTTCACCCTCTGGAGCACAACGCCCTGGTTGGCATCCACGTAACTTGCATACTTCTGCTGAGCCTTGTAGTAATCCGCCTTCGCCTCGTCATAGAGCTGGAGATAGTAATCCATATCCTTGCGGGCCTTTTCGGTACGGTATGCGGTCACATAGTTCTGAATCTTCTCGATTACCGCATCGGACACGGCCTTTGACACGTACGGGTTCTGGCTGGTCACGGAAATGGAGATCACCTGGGTCTTCTTGTCCACGGTAACCATCACTGATTCACGTATGGCCTTGGCAATCTTAGTCTGCTCCAGGGTAAGGGCGTTAGGATTGATGTCAGCATAGCCTTCCACCGGCTCCACCTTCTCCCTGAACAGGCCCATAAACCAGCTCAGAGCCTTGAAAGGTGCAGCCATCACAGCGCTCCACCAAGGGGCACGGGTATAATCCTTGAGATATGTGTAAAGGTCAGTGCTGACCACTTCCTTCTTCTTGGTCTTGAACTCCACAGGCGTGGAGAAGAGCTCGATCACGAAAGGAGTCGAGGACACGATCTCAGGATAGAGATCCGGGTACACGGCATCGTTAGTGGTCATATTGCTGATGTTCGCGCCCATCATCGAAGCTATGGAAGCCACGGAGCTGTTGGTCTTCGTGACGATTTCCGGCGCAAGCTTGGAGTCGATGGTGTAGGACTTAGGTATGCTGAAAGCAACCACGATTCCCACCACCGCAGCAATGCCGCACCATATCAGAAGCTTTTTCCAATTGGCGAGGAGCTTCATTATCAGCTCCATTATGTCTATTTCATCATACTCTTCCTCCATTGCCACAGGAGCGGATGGAGCAACATTCTGAGTCTCAGTATATTTCTGTTCTGCCATATCAAGTCGGTATTAGAAGAGACGTATAAGCATAGCCACTACGGAGGTGAGCGAGGAAGCCACACTTGCCGTAGCCAGCACATCGGAAGTGGTAAGCGGCCTCTTCTCAGGCTTGGTAGGCACGACTATGGTACAGCCTGGCTCCACTTTCGCATTGTTCAGCCTGTTTACGGCCGCCTTTCCGTTCTGATAGATGACATAGACCTTCGATCTTCTTGCATTCTCCGTATAACCGCCGGCATCATTGATATAGTAGGCCACGGTTCTGCCCGGTTTGAAGACTACAGAATTAGGAGACATCACCTCTCCCGTGATCTGCACGGTATTCACTAACTCAGGCACCACAATCCTGTCATCCTCCTGGAGCACCAGGTCAGCGTCCGTACCCTTGTGTGCAAGTACCTCGTTGAGGTCAACCGCAATATTGTAGTAGTCCTTCACCTCAACCTTGATGGTGTCGCGCTCGTTCTCGAACTTATCCAGGGACTCTGAAAGTATCTTCTTGTCATCGTCAGACTTCCTCTGACGCACAATCATAACTCCCTTAGGATTGGCCATAGCTGTGATACCGCCAGCACGTTCAATCACATCAGAGAGCCTTTCTTTCTCATTTACAATCACATACTGTCCCGGGAACACCACGCTACCGTCCACGGTAATGAACTTCTGCGGTCTGAATCCCGGACTGCGTCGCACTGACACCACATCGTAAGGCTGGAGCACGAAACTGTCAGCGCCCTGAATGGCCAGGCCCTCGCTGATAGGGAAAGAATATGCCAGTCCGAGGGTATCGGAGTATGTAAGGCTGTTAGGGTCATAAATTCTCCTGGCGATGTCCACTTTCGCGGTAGAAGCGCCATCCTGGAGACCGCCTGCCTTCAGAATGAGGTCCTCGAGCGTAGTGCCTTCGGCGAAATCGAAGGTGCCCGGGTTGGACACCAGTCCGTTTATGGTCAGGGTTCCCCTGCTCTGGAGTTCGTGAATGCCGGAAACCGTGAGCACGTCATTCTTGCGGAGCAGCACATCATCGCATACGCCGTCAAATATTGCCCTGAGATTCACTGGAACAGTCTCCAGACTGAGGTCAGGAAGCTCTCTGAGCAACACGGCCCTTTCCAGGAATGCGTCCTCCGTAAAGCCGCCAGCCACCTCTACGAGCTGGCGTACGGTAGCGATGCCACCTCCGAGCTGATACTCTCCCGGACGGAAGACGAAGCCCTGAACCTCCACCCTGTTGGCATAACGCTCCAGATTGGATCCCACGGTCACCTCATCGCCGTCATTGAGCACGCAGCTCGCGAACTTGTCGCTCGTCACCGTGATGAGTTCCTTCTCGAAACCGGTATTGCGCACGATGTTCACGTCCTTGCGGTACGCGTTGCTTGCAAAACCTCCGGCGTATTCCACGAGTTTCTCGAGACTTTCGCCGCCCTTGAGCTCGTAGGTCATAGGCCTCTTCACGCCCCCGGAAATCTTGACCAGTTCGCTGTACGGCGGCACGACAACCACGTCACCCTCCTTGAGGGCGATGTCGATGTTCGCGTTGCCAGAGAAGAGGTATTCGTAAATATCCACGTCCGCTACCGTCTTACCTGCGCGTACGACCTTCACGGAACGGAGGCTACCGTTGTCCTCAATGCCGCCTGCGCGGTAGAGAGCGTGGAACACGGTGGTGAACGGGGACAGGCGGTAGGTGCCCGGAGTGTTCACCATACCCATAACGTTGACCTGTATGGTGCGTATCTTGCCCAGACTCACGCTGACGTTTGAATTTGCACCGGAAGTGATGCCGGCATACTTGGCCGCCAGCTTGGACCTGATGAGTTTCGTTGCCTCGGCAATAGTCTTGCCGCTGAGCTGTATTGGGCCCACCTGCGATATGCTTATACGGCCTTCGGGACTGATGGTCTGAACTATCGTAGCCTCGTTCATACCCCAGACCTCGATGATGAGTTCATCGCCGGGACCAAGCACATAGTTGGTCGGGGTTGCCTGGTTCTCGTTCGGCTCGAAAGTCACGTTGGACCTTGCCCCGAAGATGT
Source organism: uncultured Bacteroidales bacterium (assembly GCA_945939695.1). Lineage (GTDB taxonomy): Bacteria > Bacteroidota > Bacteroidia > Bacteroidales > UBA932 > Cryptobacteroides. The sequence continues at coordinate 2,420 of CAMEWE010000003.1, read as the reverse complement.
CATGGCCGAAGATGAAATTATTGTCTATGACAGACTGAAGCACATTGTTGAGATCGACATTCTGATCAATTCCGAATGCTGCATTCTGGTCAATGCCCAATGCCGCATTCTGGTCAATGCCCTGGCCCATGTTCAAGACAGACATTTGTGTATCCTGTTCACTTCTGCTATCTCTTCTGCCGTACTGTCCGGAGGAGGACAGGCCTGAAGCTGAAGAACTGTCCGGATTCAGCTGTCCCTCATACTGGGCCTTGATTCTCTCGGCCTGAGCCTCGGTCACTCCCTTGGCAAGCAATTCCTTGCCGATCTGGGTCTGGCTTTTGCCCTCGGCTGCCGCATTCTTCACATATTGCACGACCTGCTCATCAGTCATCTGTGCCCCCAACGGGGAGGCGAATGCCAGAATGGCCGCCGCAATGATTAAAAGTTTCTTCATCGTCCTATCTGTTTTTGTTTATAAGCTTGTTTGTTGTTTGCGCTTCTTGTATGTTGCTTACAGCTAGCTGTTTTTACATGCCGCTTGTCGCTTGTTGCTTGCCGCGCGCACAACATACCAATTTAACATACAAATATAGTTAATTATTGCGTTTATTGCAAAAGTATAAGGGCTTCGGCTCAGGCTTCAGCTCAGGCTTCGGATCAGGCGCCGCCCAAATCCCCTCCCCTGACACGGAAGAAATAAAAATTTTTCAAAAAAGTTTGCAGAATCAAATTTTATGCTTACCTTTGCATCCGCTTCCGACAGAAAGCAACCAAGTTTGGTGCGGTAGTTCAGCTTGGTTAGAACGCCGGCCTGTCACGCCGGAGGTCGAGGGTTCGAGCCCCTTCCGCACCGCCAAACGCCTCTCACGATTGTGAGGGGCGTTTTTAGTATGTTCGGGATTGGAACCTTTTTGTTGGCGTAGTGGACATTCTGTTCGAAGCCCGCTCCGGCAATTCGAGACAGGCATCTTTTGAGCATATCTTCCCGGATGCAAGCCTATCTGGTCTTGGAACCGCGGTACCAGGTGTTGAACGCATCCTCGGCGTAGCCATTGTCCAGCACGCGGAAGGTGGAAGGCATCGCATCCTTCAGCACCTTGCTACCGTAGTACACGTTGAACGAGTCCTTCGCGTAACCCCAGCCGAGCACCTTGAACGTCGATGCCATAGCATCCCGCAGCTCCTTTCCGCAGTAGAACACGCTGAACGAGTCCTTGCCGTAACCATACCCCAGGTCCCTGAAAGAACTTGCGCTGGCGCCGGAAACCTTACGCCCGTTGTACAGCACGTCGTGCGTGGTCACGCGATACCCGCTCTCATCCGGACGTCCGCTGCCAGGTCGATCGACATACCCCGGACCACCGTTTCCCGGTCGGTCGCCGTACCCTGGACCACCGTTGCCAGGACGGTCCCCATGTACCGGACCACCATTTCCCGGACGGTTGCCGTTTCCCGGACCCGTATGCGGGTTGCCGGGTATATAATCAGGCTCGTATCGCTTGCTCACCCTGAAGCTTGACGGGTCAACGTAAGGAAGCACGCGACCATACATATACACGTGATACCGGTCCTTGCCGTAGCCGTACCCCAGATCACGGAACGAGCGCGCATCGGCGCCATGAAGCTCATTGTTCTCGAAATAGACGCGGCCATACCTTATCGCATACGAATAGCGACCCTGCGCCGCTGCAGACCAAGCACCTGCCATCATAAACACGGTGCACAAGAAAAGAATAGTCATTTTGGTCTTCATAACAAATCAATTTTAATGGTTCGCTATTCTCAGCGGCAAAAACCGTACCGTCAGGCTGTAGGTGCTGCCGCGAAGGGGTGTTCGGGAGTGGGAACGGCGCTTTCGTCCACAAAACAGTGGGTTCTCGTGGATGAAATTGTAATTTTGGTAGGTTTGTCCTTTCCGGATTTAAGTTGACTCGGATTTGTGTTTATCTCTAAAAAAGTTGGTTACCCCAAAGAGGAAATCTCTTCTACGGACAAGCCGGAGCACTTCACGACAACACCCACAGGGATGCCCTCTGCGAGCATCTTTCTTGCCATCTCCAGCCTCTCCTCCTCACGACCCTTTTCCAGACCCTCAGCCAGTCCGGCCTCGCGACCTTCTGCAATGCCCGCCTCAAGGCCGTTCTTGTAGCTGGCGGCCATCTGTCCTTGAAATCTTCTTTCGTCGTACATATCCTGTTCGTATTGTGCCCTCTTCTTTTCATCGAATGCCGCAATCTCACAAGCCCGGAAGAAGCGCTGCCAGAAACTGTCCTTGTTCCAATTCTCATCGTCCTCCATCTCGCCTATGTTCTTGAACAGGTATAACAACTTGTCCAGCGCCGTCTCGCACTCCTTCTCGCTCTTGTTGAAGCGCTTCAACTCCGCGAAGATAATGAAAATTGTTTCATCCTGCAATTCGTGGGTCTTCTTTTCCATAA
>CAMEWE010000002.1:0-144402 GCA_945939695.1 uncultured Bacteroidales bacterium | reverse complement strand
TTCCGACCTCGACGAAGACAGGAAGGCGGCAATCCTACACGATGCTCTTGCATATCTGGACGGTAAGGGATTGTTCTCTTTCAAGCTTCATGCTCTGAGCAACAGTTGAATTCCGTAAATTCGAATTGGTGTGTCATGTATCAGACATTTTCTGCATCTATATTGAAACACACAACTCATTTCTATGAAACGAATTCAAATACTAATGTTGGCAGTCTTTGTGACAATTCCCCTTTGCGCACAGAAGACTCTCGAAAACGATGAGATCATAGCCACAATCGGTGTCAATACCCCTATGTACAAGAACATGGAAAGCGATGTGGTTGTAGGGATTCACTACGGTCATTATTACCCGAACGGTATAGGATTCAGGACTGGATTCCAATACATTCCAACTGTTGTTGAGATTGACAACAACTTCAGTGTGCCATTGGCTATAACATATAGAACTGGCTCACGCTCAAGAACCGCCAAACTCACATCTGCTGTATACGGTGCTGTCAGAACACAAGATTTCGATGGAGGAAGCGCATTTAAGTATGGTTTTGCCTCCTTTCTGATGAACCTATTCGACAGACTTGAATTCCATGTCGGACTGACTCCGGGATATGTTGCAGGAAAGAGCCGGGAGATATATCCGTCTTATCACTATAGCGGTCTGGGATATTGGGAGAAGACATGGACAGAGAAGCCGTCATCATTCTCACTGTCAGCAGATGCAGGATTCGATATCAGTTTCCGCATATGGAGATTCGACCTCAAGCTGATGCCTGCCTTCCATTACAACATCACCAACAACTACAGATACCATATCCAGGAGGGCTTAAGAGGCTCAGACGAAGTTATCCGCACTACTGTAAAACCGATAAAGTGGTTCTTCACCTTCAATGGAGGTCTTGCATTAAGATTTTAAATTCCAATTTATCTATAACGATATGAAACGAATCTTGACCTTATTTGCAGCTATAATGCTATCAGTATTTCAGGCAAACGCACAGACCGGCACTTGGTCCGGCAAACTTGATGTACAAGGCACAAAACTCTCTCTTGTCTTTCATCTGGATGGTGATAATCCTACCATGGATTCCCCGGATCAGGGAGCGAAAGGGATTCCTGTTCAGATCGAAAGGAAGAGTTATGGAGGACTTGCGATCAAGATACCATCGTTGGGAGCCAGCTACGAGGGCATATATATGGTGCAGCAGGTCGTAGGAACCTTCAAGCAATCTGGCATGTCGTTGCCTTTGACTCTTATGCCAGGCGAAGATAAACCGAAGCGTCCCCAGACACCTCAGGGCCCGTTCCCATATGCTACAGAGGAAGTCGCATTCATGAATGGAGATGTTGCCCTCAATGGTACTCTCGTGCTCCCTGAAGGATATAGCCGCACTACTCCAGTTCTCATTATGGTAACAGGCAGCGGACAGCAGAACCGTGATGAAGAAATCTTTGAGCATAAGCCATTCGCTGTGATTGCCGATGCTCTTGCAAGAGCTGGAATCGCAACCTTGAGATATGACGATAGAGGCTTCAGCGGATATAAAGGAAATATCAACGACTGCACGACTGAAGATTTCAAGAACGATGCACTTGCCGGTGTTGAACTTCTCAGAACACGCTTTGATAAGGTCGGTGTAATAGGACACAGCGAAGGCGGCACAATAGCATTGATGCTTGCAGCTGAACAGAAAGTTGATTTCGTAGTCTCCCTTGCTGGAATGGTTATATCAGGTGCAGAAACTCTCGTATGGCAGAACAAAGTCGCACTACAAGAATCAGGATTGACAAATGAGCAGATTGATTCATACTGTAAAATGCTTGAAAAGGCATTTGATGTAAGGGCGCACGGAGGCAGAATGCCTGATCCTGATGACTATGATGTTCCCGAAGTGCTGATGCAGAATTATTGGGCTGTAGTAGCACAGATTCAGATGCCATATATGATACATTTCCTCAGATTGGATATGCGTCCTTTGCTTGGTAATGTAACCTGCCCTGTTCTTGCTCTCAATGGAACAAAAGATGTCCAAGTGGAGTATGAAAGCAATCTGTCTGCTCTTCACAATACTCTCCCATCAAACTCAAAGAACCAGATTGAAAGCGTTGATGGAGTCAATCACCTTTTCCAGCACTGCAAGACAGGAGCAGTGACTGAATATCGAGATATAGAAGAGACCATATCACCTGCAGTGCTTGAAACAATTATCAATTGGATTTCACGCATTCAATCTTAAACCGACAAATCAGGATTTATCTAACAACCTTGACACAGTTCAGCTGACGCCCCATAGAAAGCGGTCAAGCTCGTCTTCCTCCACTGGCGCGTGCTCATCACTCCGTCACTCTAACCTCCGGACATCTCAAAGGGCCACATCGTTGAATCTATATCAACCCCATCTGATGAGCCATCTGACAGGCTTTGTACGTCTGGACCCGAATACTGGTGATGTGATTGAAACCGATGGCCGTCGTCGCGGCTGAAAGCCCCTTATATCGGTGAAATCCTTACGAAGCAACGGGATATCTACTGCGACATGGATGTCCAGGCACCAGAAAGCATAGCCTCGTTATGTGTTGATGCGGGAATGTAGGCTTCATTTGTCGCAAGCACAGGCATCAGCATCTTCCAGAGCCGGGATTTCGTCTATGTCCACGAGAGTCCTGATGGGATGCTTGTCGCTGTTCTTCGCTCCGAGCTTTATCAACTTGTTGGAAGTGTTGATGATGCTCTGCCCCTGAGGGGAGAGTTTGCGTTCCGCAGCCTCGTACTCGTCGGAAGCCTTCTTCAGCGCCTTGCCCACTGCCTCATACTTCTCCATAAACTGTCCCACGCGGTCAATCATCTCATTTGCAAGCTCATAGACCTTCTCGTGGTTCTGGGCCTGCGCCACCTGGGTCCAGGTCATGCTCACAATCTTCAAAGCCCCGTAGAGACTCTGTTCATCGGCAATGTACACATTCTGGTCGGCCGCCTTGCGCCAGAGGTCCGGCTCAGCGTTGAGCGCAGACCAGAGAGCTCCCATATTCGGGACAAACATTATCACGTAGCCTGCAGACACTTTGGGCAGTTTGACATAGGATGAATAATCCTTGGTCGCAAGCTCCTTCACGTGTTTCTTTATGCTGTCCAGATGCGCCTTCAGGAAGTTCTGGCGGTCGAGCTCGTTTTCCGCGTTCACATAGTCCACATAGGCACTGAGCGACACCTTGGAGTCTATGATCACCTCGCGCCTCTCGTCAAGGTGGAGTATGACATCCGGGCGCAGGATGCTGCCGCCCTCGTTGCGTACCGTCCTCCCATCCGCGTCGCGTATCACCGCCTGGGTGTCGAAATGCACTCCCTTGGTAAGGCCTTGCGATGAGAGCAGTTCCTCGAGTATGGTTTCGCCCCAGTCACCCTGCATCTTGTTGCCGTGCTTGAATGCTGCCGCCAGTTCGTCGGCGCTCTTGCGGGCGGCATCGCTGTGCTCCATCAGGCTCTTGATGCGCTCCCGCATCTCGCCGTTGCGCTCAGCCTGCTCCTTGCTGCCGTCCTCCATCGCCTTCTTCAACTCGGCTATGTTCTCCTTCAGCGGATTGACTATCTGCCCCAGGCTCAGGTTGCTGGACTCGGAAAACTCCTTCTGGCGCGCCTTTAGCATCTCTCCGGCCTCCTCCTTCAACTGCGCGCTGACTCTCGCCACCGTCTCATCAAAGCGCTTCTGCAGGGCATCCATCGCATCCTTGTGGGCTGCATCACGGGCTCTGATCACGCTTCTTGCCAGGAAGAAAGCTACTGTGGCGGAGAGGGCAAGGCCTCCGAGAAAAGAGAGAAGAAGTTCCATACGGCATTATTCTGATTCAAAAAAGCAAATTGCGGAAGCTGCCTAATAGTTCGCGGTGATATGGAAGCAGTGTTCCTTCTTCTCATATTTCACCAGACACTTTCCGGCTTTCTTCCGCTCCAGGAGCACTTCGCCCAAAACCTTGGTGAGTTCGTAAGGCTGCATAAATTCCTCAGACTCGTCCTCCCGCAAGTAGCGGGTGTAGGTGATGTCGAAGGTGGTGCCGTAGCAGTGGGCGGAATTGTCGCTGGCATTGGGATTGCCGCTGCGACGCAGCCTTTTCACATCCTCCTCGGTGCGCAGAAGAGAAGATACAACCAGCTTATAATCAAGCAGTTTCTTGGACTTCAGGGAATCGCTGAAAGCCATTGCTATATCCATCAGCTCGCGGGCGGCTCCATTGGTGAGATAAGGCATTGAATACCTCAACTCATCCACCACGTAGTAGTCGTTGTCCTTCAGCTCCACCAATCCGGAAAGGCCGGAAAGCTCGTCCCTGGTCTGTGGCACGGAAGGGAGGCCTATCTGCTTCGCCAGAGATACGTGGGCATCATTGAGGTCGGCAAAGAGCTTGGCGTAGGCAAGTCGGGGTCCATAGTATATTACCTCCCTGGCTACGGACTCCCCTGTTCCGTCCACGTCATCGTCCGAATCGGCCTGCGTTTCCTCCTCCAAAGAGAGTTCGGCGGCATCGGCTTCAGCGGATGGGACAGGGCTCTCAGGCTGAGCTGAGACTGCAATGTCCACCTCGGCCTCCCGCGGCTCCCTCGTGCAGGATCTGCACAGGAGGAAGCCGCAGAGGAATCCGATAGCGAACTGTATGAGAAGTAACAGTAAACCTTTTGTGGATTTCTTCATATCTGTTCCATCTACGCCCTGAGTATAGGCTGGCGGGCAGCCTTGGTCTCGTCAGGACGGCCTATAGGCGTATTGTGCGGGGCGGAATGGAGGAGTTCCGGATCGTTTGCAGCCTCTTCGGCAATCTTGCGCATCACCGCGATGAAGGCATCCAGTGTCTCCAGAGACTCGGTTTCCGTAGGCTCGATCATTATCGCCTGGTGGAAGAGGAGAGGGAAATATATGGTCGGAGCATGGAAGCCGTAGTCGAGCAGGCGCTTGGCCAGGTCGAGAGTGCTGACCCCGTTGCTCTCAAGCAGTCCGTCGAAGACGAATTCGTGCTTGCATACGCTTTCAATCGGGAGCTTGTAGCAGTCCTTGAGCGACTCCTTGATGTAGTTGGCACCCAGGGTTGCGAGCTTGCCGGCCATCTTCACGTTCTCGCGTCCGAGCATAAGTATATAGGCATAGGCCCTGAGCATCACGCCGAAGTTGCCGTGGAATCCGCTCACCTTAGGGATGTGCAGGAAAGGCACAAGTTTCTCGGCTACGCCCACTGGACCGCTGCCCGGACCACCGCCGCCGTGCGGGGTGGAGAAGGTTTTGTGGAGGTTGAGGTGCATGATGTCGAAGCCCATGTCCCCGGGACGCACCATACCCAGAAGCGGGTTCATGTTGGCGCCGTCGTAGTACAGCAGTCCGCCGCAGTCGTGCACCAGAGCAGCGATTTCCCTGATTTCGTGCTCGAACAGACCGAGGGTGTTCGGATTGGTCATCATGATTCCGGCGATGTCCGGTCCGAGGAGCGGCTTGAGCGACTCCACGTCCACGAGGCCGTTTTCCCTGGACTTCACAACCACGATTTCCAGGCCGCACACCGCTGCGGAAGCGGGATTCGTGCCGTGGGCCGAATCCGGGACTATGACCTTCACGCGGGCATTGTCACCCCTGCTGAGGTGGTACTCGCGCATCAGCATAAGTCCGGTGAGTTCACCATGCGCACCGGCGCAAGGAAGGAAGGTGAAATGCTTCATTCCGGTGATGGCTGCAAGGGAACGGTCGAGACCTTCGATCACCTCGCGTGCACCCTTGACCGTGAAATCGGGCTGGAGCGGATGCAGGGAGCTGAATCCCGGCATCGCGGCCACCTCTTCATTGATCTTGGGATTGTATTTCATCGTGCAGGAGCCGAGCGGATAGAAGCCCGTATCCACGCCGAAGTTCATCTGGCTGAGATTGGTGTAATGGCGCACCACATCCGGTTCGCTGACCTGGGGCAGCTCGAGCGGAGTATGGCGCCACACCTTGCCCTCTCGAGGCAGGGTGCCTTTGCTTTCAGGAAGTGAAAAACCTATCCTTCCCTCTTTGGAAAGCTCGAATATGAGTTTGTCGTAGTATTTCATCTTCAGAGAGCTTTAACGATTTCAACTATCCTGTCGAGATCCTTCCTGTCAGCCTTTTCGGTGACGCAGAAGGTCACGTAGCCTTCCTCTGTCTGGAGGGCAGCGAAATATCCGGCATCCAGAAGAGCCTGCTGGAGTTTCTCCACGTCGCATAGAGGCTTGAGCACAAACTCCTTGAGGAAATCCTGGTCGTAAACCTGTTCGAAGCGGCCCGTGGCGAGCAGGGCGTCGTGCAGGTAGTGCGCGCCTTCGTAGCTGAGTTCGTTCACTCGGCGCAGGCCTTCAGGTCCCATGAGCGAGAGGTACACGGTGCACCAGAGTGCCATAAGGGACTGGTTGGAGCAGATGTTGGAGGTAGCCTTTTCGCGGCGTATGTGCTGCTCCCTGGCCTGGAGCGTGAGCACGTAGCAACGCTTTCCGGACGCGTCCTCGGTCTGTCCCACAATACGTCCTGGCAGCTTGCGCATATATTCGTTGCGGCAAGCCATAAAGCCCACGTAAGGGCCGCCGTAGCAAAGAGGGATACCCAGGCTCTGACCGTCACCGACAGCAACGTCGGCACCCCATTCGGCAGGGGTCTTCACGACTGCAAGGGCAGAGGGGTCGCAATACTCCACGAGCAGGGCGCCCTTGGAGTGCACGAGATCCGCGAGGCCGCTGTGGTCCTCGATGACTCCGTAGCGGTTTACTGAAGGGACGATGACGCCGGCGAGGTCAAGCACTCCCTCAGCGACATCTTCAGCTATGCTGTCGGACACGACTATGTTGACTCCTGAATACTTGGCATAGGTCCTGATGACCTCGATAACCTGCGGGAGCAGGGATGCGGCCACGATGACTGAATTCCTCTTCTTGGTGCAGGCCACGCACATCCTCACGGCCTCAGCCGCTGCGGTAGGTCCGTCATACATCGAAGCATTGGAGACATCCATTCCAGTGAGTCGGCAGATCATTGTCTGCCACTCGAATATGTATCTCAGGGTACCCTGGGAGATCTCGCATTGGTAAGGGGTATATGCGGTGAGGAACTCGCTGCGGGAAGTGATGTACGGGATGACGGACGGCACGTAATGGTCGTATGCACCCTGACCCACGAACACCTTGAGGCGGCTGTTCTTCGCGGCGAGGGACTCGAAGAAATCCCTGACCTGCTGCTCGCTCATTGCCTCAGGAAGATCGTACTCTCCCTTGTAGAGACAGTCTGCGGGTACATCCGAATAGAGGTCGTCCAAAGATCCGACCCCTATCCTGTCAAGCATCACGCGGATATCTTCCTCCGTCTGGGGAAAATAGCAGAACTTTGACATATTGCAGCAATGCTTATTTTGCGATTTCAGCGTAGGCGGCGGCGTTGAGAAGGGCATCAAGCTCTCCCCTGTCGCTCATCTCTATCTTGATGATCCAGGCGCCGTATGCATCCTCGTTGATGAGTTCCGGCTGGTCCTCGAGGGCTTCGTTGCGTGCAACAACCTTTCCGGATACCGGAGTGATGAGCTCGCTGGAGGTCTTCACGCTTTCGAGTGCACCGAAGTCGTCTCCGGCATTGAATTCATCGTCGACATCCGGCATATCCACGTAAGTAATGTCTCCCATCTCGCTCTGCGCGAAGTCAGACACACCGATGATGGCCACGTTGCCGTCAACTTTTACCCATTCGTGAGACTCGCTGTAGAGGAGTCCTTCAATAATCTTGCTCATAATCGTATTTCTTTATTTTTTGTATTTTGTCTGATAAAACCTCTTCTTCACAACGACTCCCGGGAAGGTTCTCTTGCGTATGCGTATCATAAGTTCCGTGCCCAGGGCAGCATAGGCCGAATCCACGAGGGCGAAGCATATGCTCTTGTCGAGGCTGATGGAATGGTAACCCGTGGTCACGACTCCGACCTGCACGCCTTCAGCGGTTTCCACAGGATAGCCGGCCCTCGGAACAGCATTGTCGGAGAGCTCTATGCCTATGATGCGGCTCTTCACGCCTTCAGCCTTCTGGGCCAGGAGCGCCTCCTTGCCGATGAACTCTTCCTTGTCGAGCTTGCAGAACATTCCCAGACCCGCCATGACAGGGCTGATTTCCGCACTGAGCTCGTCTCCGTACAGCGGAAGACCTGCCTCGAAACGGAGGGTGTCGCGGCAACCGAGCGCACACGGTTTCACACCGGCAGCAAGGAGCCTGTCCCAGAATTTCACCGTAAGCTCAGGACTCGCATATACTTCGAATCCATCCTCACCCGTGTATCCCGTGCGGCTGAGAATCACTCTCCGGCCGTCCACGCACTCGTCCTTGAACTCGTAGAATCCAAGACCCGCGGCATCGGCAAATCCAAGCACCTCCACTACCGCCTTCTCGGCTTCCGGTCCCTGGACAGCTATCTGTCCCCAGGCTTCGGAAGCGTTCTCGAGAACCACGTCATATCCGGCAGCGTTCTCCTGCATCCAGGCGAAGTCCTTGTCGATATTGGCGGCGTTGATCACGAGCAGATAGTGCTCGGGAGCATATTCCTTATATACAAGGAGGTCATCCACGGTGCCCCCGTCAGGGTATAGCATCATTCCGTAGAGCACCTTTCCGTCCGCCATACCGCGAACGTCATTGGTAAAGATGTGGTTGACGAAGCGCTCGGCATCCTTTCCGGACACGAAAACCTCGCCCATATGGGATACGTCGAACATACCAACGTGCTCCCTCACCGCTTTGTGCTCGTCGATGATGCCGCTGTACTGTATAGGCATATCGAAACCCGCAAAGGGGCTCATCTTCGCACCCAGCTCCACGTGCCGGTCGTGCAGACAAGTCTTCTTCAGCTGTTCTTCCATATTTCAGTTATCGTATTAGTGAATCTTATCGCTTGAGAATTTCCAGATCTTTCTTGAGGAGCATTCTGGAGTCCATCATATTGACCTTCTGGAAAAGTATGATCTGGTTGGCGAGCGAGAGGTGCACCTTGTCCTCGTGCTTCCCCTTGCGCCACCATTTGTAGAATCCGACAGGATCGTTCTCGAAAGGAATCTTTGCGGTGATGCCCGTGCCGTAGCCCGGATAGTCTATGGTCAGCTTCAAGCCCATGAAACGTTTGTAGTAATCGGGATCAGCCCGCCTGAGTTTGCTTTCAAGAGGCATCAGGACCTCGAAACGGTCGACCTGGAGGACCTTTTCCTTGATTATCATCTTATGGATTCTTACCGGGTCTACATTCAGCCAGACGCCCATTTTGAGCGTCTGTGGTCCCTGATCAGTATCGAGCGTCAGCTCGTCCATTGAATAATAGACCTTCTCCGGGTCCAGAGCAAACTGTCCTTCTGACATCATTCTTTCACAAAGATTTCAGCAAAGATAAGAAAAAAAAGCGATTATGCCTATATTTGCAAAAAAGCAGATTATAAAAGTTTTAAAGGAGCAATGGACGTCGATTTCTCATACCTTGAAGGGACGAACTGTTACTGCGATCCCGAGAGTGCCGGAACGATCAGGCAGAGAATTACAGAACTGCCTCTGAATGAGCTGCATTGCATAGGTACGGGAGACTACCACTACCTGAGTCTTTTCTTTCTCGAACGCATTTCGGAGCCCTTTACCCTCATCCTCATAGACAAGCATCCCGACGACCAGAGCTGCGCCTTCGGGGACGGCTTGCTCAGCTGCGGAAGCTGGGTGGCGCAGGCACGCAGGCTCCCCCTGTGCCGCGGCAGCGTGTGGATCAGGGATTACGCCGACATCGGGAAGCTTGCAGGCGTGGAAAGCAGCGTTTACCTGTCCATAGACCTGGACGTGCTCGACCCGGAATACGCCCGCACCAACTGGGACCAGGGGACGATGAGCCTGGAGCAGCTGCTGGAAATTTGCGTGCGCGCAGCCGGGAGCCACAGGCTGCTCGGCGCGGATATATGCGGAGGGCTGAGTCCGGAAAAGGGCGGAACTCCCGGGACGGAAGCCCTGAACCGCAGCACGACGGCTGCGCTGGAAAGCTGTCTTAGGCCTTTGCTTTCCAAATACGAAAATAATGACTAACTTTGCTTCATTCAAACGAATGAAAGCATATTTCAGAAACTATATCTTGACATTATGAAAATAGCAGTAGCGGGTACCGGTTATGTAGGTTTAAGCATCGCCACCCTCCTGGCACAGCACCATACGGTGACGGCAGTGGATGTCATCGCGGACAAGGTGGACAAAATCAACAGGAAGATTTCTCCCATTCAGGACGAGTACATAGAGAAGTTCCTCTCAGAGAAGGAACTTGACCTGACAGCGACTCTCGACGGCAGGGCGGCGTACAGGGATGCGGATTTCGTGGTGATAGCGGCACCCACCAACTACGACAGCAAGAAGAATTTCTTCGACACCTCCCACGTGGAGGAGGTCATCGAGCTGGTGCTCGAGGTGAACCCGGATGCAATTATGGTCATAAAGTCCACGATTCCTGTGGGTTACACCGAAGCCGTGCGGGAAAAGCTCTCCTACCGCGAGCGTCAGGCCGACGGCACGATGAAGGTGGTGGTACCGAACGTCATCTTCGCACCGGAGTTCCTGCGCGAATCCAAGGCACTCTACGACAACCTTTACCCGAGCCGCATCATCGTGGGTTATGACCACAGCAACAGCAGGCTCGAGGTGGCGGCGCACAAGTTCGCTTCCATCATCAAGGAGGGCGCCATCAAGGAGGACGTGCCGGTGCTGTTCATGGGCACGACCGAAGCCGAGGCGGTGAAACTGTTCGCGAACACCTACCTCGCCCTGCGCGTCAGCTACTTCAACGAGCTGGACACCTACGCGGAGATGAAAGGTCTGGACACAAAGGCAATTATCGACGGCGTATGCCTCGACCCGCGCATCGGCTCCCACTACAACAACCCTTCCTTCGGCTACGGCGGATACTGCCTGCCGAAGGACACCAAGCAGCTGCTCGCCAACTACAACGACGTGCCCGAGAACCTTATAGGAGCGATTGTGGAGAGCAACCGCACCAGAAAGGATTTCATCGCCGACAGGGTGCTGGAGCGTGCCGGATACTACTCCGCCAACAGCGCCTACAATTCGGAGAAGGAACACCCTGTGACCATAGGCGTGTACCGTCTTACCATGAAGTCCAACTCGGACAACTTCCGTCAGAGCGCCATCCAGGGCATAATGAAGCGCATCAAGGCCAAGGGTGCAACCGTAATCATTTATGAGCCAACACTTGAAGCCGGCACCACATTCTTCGGAAGCGAAGTGGTGGGCAGCCTGGAAGAATTCAAACGCCGCAGCGACAGCATTATCGCCAATCGCTACGACGCCACTTTGGATGATGTAGCCGAAAAGGTCTACACCAGAGACATCTTCAAGAGAGACTGATTATCTCCTTCAGAATTTGATCCACTTGTCAAGGTCGGTAGTTCCTTCGAACTTTTCGGCCTTGGTGACATTGGTGTTCACGTCTTCTTTTCCGAGCAGGAATCGGTCGATAAACGCCTCGCACTCAGGCCACTGGGACTTCGGTGTTTTCCACATCATAGACCAGAGATATATCCTCTTTCTGGGGAGCACAGGCGGCTGCGGCAAAAAGAAATGCCGCAGCTGCGATGGACAATTTTGCTACATTCATATAACAGTACTATTTAAGTACTTGGAAATCAAGCTCCTGGAGGTCCTTATCCGCAGAAGAACTTCCATAAAGGATCTTATAGTTTCCCGGTCGGACAGACAAGCCGTCAACGGCAGGGTCGTAGTAGGCAAACGAGTCAGGGCGAAGGGATATCCTTACCTTGACGGTCCTGCCTGCCTCTATGCCTACTTTCTTGAAGCCCTTGAGGGACTTGATAGGAGCGTCAGGGTTGTCGAGGCTCTTCACATAGACCTGCACCACCTCTTCTCCGTCAAGAGTACCGCTGTTGGTCACAGGAATGGTGATGTCCACGCCGGAACCTGCCCGTACAGATTGCTTTGAGAGCCTTGCCTTGCCGTATTCGAAGCTGGTGTAACTCAGGCCATATCCGAAAGGATAGAGAGGAGTACCTTCGAAATAGCGGTATGTCCTGCCGTCCATATCATAATTGAGGAAGTCAGGGAGCTGGTCCGTGGATGCATAGAAGGTGACAGGGAGCTTTCCCGAAGGGTTGCAGTCGCCAAAGACAAGGTCGGCAAGGGCATAGGCGGCTCCCTGTCCGCCATACCACGCCTGGATAAGGGCGTCGTACTTGTCTTCCACGCTGGCGAGGGCCATTGCGGAACCCGAGCAGTTGATGAACACTACAGGCTTTCCCGTGGCGTGCATTGCACTGAGCAATCTCTGCTGCACCTTAGGCAGTTCGATGTCAGGACGGTCTCCGCCTTCGCCTTCCTGGCGGGCAGTGATACCTCCAATGACAAGTATGGCGTCCGCGTCGGAAGCCTTGGACGCAAGACTTTCGAAATTAGCAAGTTCCCTCCTGCAGAAGATGGCTGAAAGCATAGCATAAGGGCCTTTTCCCCTCACATATTCGAGCTCCACATCCACTGCCTTGCCGACGCTCACGTCAAAACTCTTGTACTCAGGCACGCCCCATCTTCTCATTCGTCCTCCAGGGGCGGTCCTGTCAAGCACCTTTCCGTTCAACTTTAGAACGTAACCGTTATCGGAGCTGACGTTGTAGTATATCTTGCCGTTGAAGTCCGGAATGATGCGACCGCTGAGCTTCACGGCAACGTCATCTGAGTCAACGCCTTCCGCAAAGCCCCAGGCACCGAAGGTGCTGAACTCTATGTCGGAGTCGTAGTAACGCTCAAGCTTTGCCTTGCCGGAGATTTTCCTGTCGCCGTAGAAGGATGCAAGGAGGCCCTTTCCTCCGTTGAACTCTCCCATAAGGTCAGTTGTGTTGTACTCATCTTCGAGTTCGCAGGCCTTTTCATATACAATTTCCGCATCAGGAACTGCGCGTCTGATACCTTCGAGAAGGGAGCGCTTGTGCTCTTCGGAAGGGGTGCCGCCGTAGTTGCCGTTAAGCATTTCCACATTGTCTGCGTTAGGTCCGACTACCAGCAGTTTTTTGATATCCTTGGAAAGAGGAAGGACACCCTCATTCTTGAGAAGCACCATAGACTCGCGGGCACTCTGGACGGCAAGCCTGTCGTTCTCCTCGCTGCTGATGGTCTCCGGGCCGAGATCCGCCCACGGCAGCATTTCTGCAGGATCGAACATTCCAAGTTCAAAGCGTCCAGTGAGCACCCTGCGCAGATGCTCATCTATGTCGGATTCCTTGACCATGCCTTCCTTAAGGGCGTCCTTGAGTGCAATGAAGCTTATGCCGCACTCCAGATCGGTGCCGTGCAGTATGGCATCTGCAGACGCGTGCTTCGCGTCGGGCTGGGTCTCGTGCTGTCCCTTGGTGTAGTAGTTGTTGATGGCATCGCAGTCGGTAAGGATAATTGACTCGTATCCCCATTTTTCGCGCAGTATGTCCACGAGCAGACGCTCGTTGGAGCAGCACGGTATGCTCTCGTAGCGATGGTATGCACACATCACTTCGCGTACGTCCGCCTCTGTTACAAGTGCCTTGAAAGCAGGAAGATAAGTTTCCCACAGGTCGCGCTGGGACACGCTCACATCCATGCTGTGGCGGAGCGGCTCCGGACCGCTGTGCACCGCATAGTGCTTGGCGCAGGCGTGAGTCTTGTAATACCTGTCGTCATCCCCCTGCATTCCCTTTACGGTTTGCACGCCCATCACACTGGACAGATACGGGTCCTCACCCGGCGTTTCCTGTCCCCTTCCCCACCTCGGGTCGCGGACAATGTTCACGTTGGGGCACCAGAATGAGAGCTCGGGATTGCCCGGGTAATATCTGGCACCGAAACCTACGTTGTACTCCCGTTCAGAACGGTTCCAATTGGCACGGGCCTCGTCGGAAACGCTGTTGAATACGTCAAATACAAGATCCGGGTTGAAGGTGGCGGAGAGTCCTATGTATTGGGGATAGACGGTGTATCCGTCCTGGCGCACTCCGTGGCAGGCCTCGCTCCACCAGTTGTAGGAAGGGATGCCGAGCCTGTCGATGGAGATGTTCTTGTTCATCAACAGCCCGATCTTTTCTTCCGGGGTGAGCAGCGACATCAGGTTCTCGACCCTTTCCTCTATAGTGAGTTTCGGGTTCTGATAGGGGTATTCGTAACTCTGCTTCGGACCGCAGGACACCGCCAGCGATACGACAAGGGCAGCCGAGGCTGCAATCCTGGTTAAAATGCGCGTCATCGTAATAGTGTTATAAATATTTAAATATCAATTCTTTATATGGTCTCGAAGGGTCGTTTGTAAATATTTCCACCCTATCCTCACTCTTTTCCGTGCGCAATTTGACCTTCAGGCCGGCTCCCGGGGCAAGGCTCTGCCCTTTCTTGAGCGAGCAATCCCCTGAGCTGATGACATGAATAATCTTCAACGGGGCATTTCCCGCATTGCGTATTTCCATCTCTCCCACATATTCCGGCTTCCTGCTACGGCGCAGGGTCCGGGTTTCGACAAGCCTGCCCACTGAGGGATAGCTTTGCATTGCCGGGACATCAGCTGATTCCGGGATTAGCGGGAGAAATATTCTTTCCACCGGCATACGGAATTCGAGTACTTTACCGTCCACCTTGAAATACAGAGTGTCCACGAGGCTGGCGCATTCGCCCTCTGCCGGCAATTCACACTCCAGCTCTATCGAGGACTCCTCCCCGGGATCGAGCCCGGACGGGCAATTGAGCTTCAGATAATCGCCTGAGCTCCAGACTTCCAGCCTGATTTTCCTCTCTCCTTCGTTTACTATCGGAATACTTCTGAGCGTGCGCTGCCCGAAACGGCAATAGCCCATATTGACGGAATAACGGTCAGTGCGCAGACCGGCCCCTGCAATGACTGGATACGTTGCAGCCGGAGAAGTGTCCATAGGAATGACCTCCGCCCTTATGCTGAGCGTTGCCAGATGGTTTCCGGACTTGTCATAGAGATCTACCGTCCTGTAAGTGAAGGACCTGGCACCTGAGGGGTCGAAAATGAATTCCAGTTCAGCCTTTTCTCCCGGCTCAAGCGTCCGCTTTGACAGGAACGCGTGTACGCAGGTGCAGCTTTCCACGGGATTTGCCAGGGAAAGGGCCGATGAAGAAGTGTTGATGAAGTGGAAAGTGTGAGCTACTCGTCCATCGGATTCTTTGATTTTTCCGAAGTCCCAGTCGATGGTGTCGAAGGTGATAAATTTCCCGTTTTCCTGAGCTGACATTATTGTAGTTGAACTCAGGAAAACGAGAGCAACAAATAATTTAACCAATTTAACCATCCGATGCAAAGTTATCACAGCCCTCCGAATAATTCACACCCTGCAGAAACAAATATTTGTTTCAGCGTAACATAAATGACTCAATTGGCTTTCCAGCGGCCTGTGCGAAGGTAAAGCGCAGAGCAAGTGAAGATTACAATGGCATAGACAGCCTCGGACAACCAGCATATAGCCACGTCTGAACGAAGTATCTCTATGACCACTACGCAAAATAATACGTATATGACGAGGGCCACCAGTTCCAGCCTGAATGCAGTCTTGGTCCTGCCTGTTCCGGACACTGACTGAAAGCAGACCGTAGCAGGAATGGTAAGGATATACGATGCGCACATAACCAGTAGCGAAGGCACCGAGGCAAGGCGCAGGTCAGACATATCGGTATAAATTGAGAGTATCGCCTCCGGGAACACGCAGAAAAGGATAAGAAGCGGAGTTATGACAAGGTAGCTGAGTTTTACTATCCTCTTCACGATAGAGACCACCGCATCCTGACGTCCCTCCCCAATCAGGTTGCTGACCAGGGTACAGGCAGTCGAAGCAAAGGCGGAAAGAATCATCCATATCAGACCTGAGGTGCTTCTGATAATGTTTGATATGGCGAGGGGCCTTTCTCCCGTGTGCTCGATAAACAGGAAAAAGAGCAGCCAGGTGGCGATGGACACAAAACTCTGGATCATGGTCCAGAACGATATCTTCATTATGCTGCGCATCAGAGCTGGGTCATAGGCAGCAGGGGTACGCATGCCGTAGGTGTCGATATCGAAACGGAATCTGGTGTGCAGGCAGAAGAAAAGCAGGGACACGAACTCGGCGAGCGTTGATCCTATGGCTGCGCCTTCTATTCCGAGTGCAGGAAGACCGAATTTGCCGAAAATGAGAGTCCAGTTGAAGAAAACGTTGGAGAGAACCATCACAATGCCATTCAGGGTAAGGGAGGAAGTCCTTGTCGTACCTATATAGAATGACCTGTACATTACCGTGCAGTAAGAGAACAGGAGACTCGGTAACCTCCAGCGTACATATTTTAGTGCAGCCTCACGAACATGTTCGGAACTCACTGCCAGATTCATGATAGGGCCGGCCAGGATTTCGAAAAGGCAGCAAGTTACTATGGCAAGGAAAAGAAGGAAATATAAGCCTTGCCAAAACGCCTTTCCGGTAGCCTTGTAGTCACCCTCTCCATTGCTCCGTCCTATGAGTATCTGCACTCCGAGGCTGAAGCCGAAACCTATCATATATATGGATATATAAAAGACACCGGCAAGGGCGGATGCGCCCAGTTCCACCTCACCAACTCTTCCAAGGAAGACGGTATCAGTCATACCTATCAGTTGTTCCATCACCAGACTGATCATGATAGGCAGGGACACCCTGAAAATGTTCCTGTATGAGAAAGTCCCGTATGAAATGGTTTTTGACATAAATAAAAAATTTTATAAAGATATGAATAATAGCGTCAAGCACCAAATCTTATTGGAAACAGCTTTCATTCAAACCCTATAAAACCTCTACATTGGAAAATTTGCATATATTTGCAAAACACTAATTTGCAAGGCCAGAACCCTTTCAATGACAAGAATGTCTGACAAACCGCTGGCAAACGAATAGGATATGGCACAGGAAATCGAAAAGAAATTCTTGGTTGCAGGCGATTTCAAACCGTTTGCAAAGAAGGCCACCCGCATTATCCAGGGTTACCTCAGCTCAGTGCCTGAGCGCACCGTACGCGTACGTGTAAAGGGCGAGAAGGGCTTCATTACCATCAAGGGCATAGGCAATCAGAGCGGCGCCAGCCGATACGAGTGGGAGAAGGAAATCCCGGTCGCAGAGGTTGAAGAGCTCCTCAAGATCTGCGAGCCCGGAGTCATCGACAAGACCCGCTATCTTGTGGATGCCGGAGACCACACCTATGAGGTGGACGAGTTCTACGGCGACAACGAGGGGCTTGTGGTGGCAGAAGTTGAACTTTCCGACGAAGCTGAGGCCTTCGTAAAGCCTGAATGGCTTGGCGAGGAAGTCACCGGCGACGTGAAGTACTACAACTCCATGCTGTTGAAGAATCCATACAAGAACTGGAAGTAATTTCCGTATCACGATGACTCGGGACGGAATTGTCAAAGTCGAGGAGCTTTAGTCTTTCTGCTCCTTCTGCCTGTTTTTGTCCTTTTCGTAAAGGAAACGCTTGATTTTGTGGGTTGCGGTCTTCACGAAAGGCTCGCGCTGGATCTCCACCTGGCGTATGTTGGAGAATTTGCTGACCCTCGCATTTACGAATTCCTTGATGGACTTCTGCAATTCTTCCATGTCCTCGACGAACTTGTCCTCGCCCTCGAGATTCCAGTTCAGGATATTGTCGTTCATCTGCACGAGTGCTACAAGCTTCCCGTCGCGCTGTACGACCAGCGACTCACCCACTCCCTCGAAGCTGTTTATGACAGCCTCGATTTCCTCCGGGTATATATTCTCTCCGGAAGAGCCCAGAATGAGATTGCCCATGCGTCCCTTGATGTAATAGCGTCCTTTCTTGTCCACGCTTGCAAGGTCTCCCGTCCTGAACCATCCATCCAGGCCGAGCACCGGCAGCGTGCGCTCGTAATCCTTGTAGTAACCGAGCATCACGTTCGGTCCCTTGACTATGAGTTCACCCTCCCCTGTCTCAGGGTTGACGTTGTCGAGTCTCACCTCGACTCCCGGCACTGCCCTGCCTGTGCTGCCTACCCTGGTCTTATGCGGCGATGCTGCGCAGATGAGCGGCGCGGTCTCGGTGAGTCCGTAGCCGATTGCATACGGGAAACCGGCGCGCTTGAGGAACTTCTCGACATTTCTGTCGAGCTTCGCGCCACCGATTCCGAAGAAACGTATTCTGCCGCCGAAGGTCTTCATCAGCTTCATGCCCACGAGCTGGTACAGGAGCCAGGGGAAATGGCGCTTGAGGGCGAGCAGGAAGCGGCTCTTGCGTATGGTAGGGAGCACGCTGCTCTTGTATATCTTCTCGATGATGAGAGGCACTGAAAGCATTGCGGTTGGGCGTACCTCCTTGAGCGCCGCGATGAGCACGGTAGGAGTCGGGACCTTCTGGATGTAGCAGACTCTGGCACCGGTCGCGAAAGGATACAGCATTCCTATGCTCATCTCGTAGGTGTGTGCCATAGGGAGGATGGAGAGCATCACGTCCCTCTTTCCTATCTTGTGGGAATGCCAGGAACTCATAATGTTGGTGCAGAAGTTCCTGTGGCTGAGCATTACGCCTTTGGCCTTGCCGGTGGTGCCGGAGGTATAGATGATGGCCGCCGTATCCAGGGAGGTAGGGCTTCCCACCTTTCCGTCGCAGGTATAGGTCCTGCCGTCCGACTTGATGAAGCTGAAGTCGTCGATGTCGATGACCAGGTTCAGTCTGTCTATCATCAGTGGATCGAGTTTCGGAAGCTGCTTTCTGGAGATGAATATGGCCTTTGAATCCGAATGGGTGAGAATGTTCTCCACCTCATCGTGTGAAAGCTCAGGGAGCATAGGCACCGCAATCCTTCCGAAAGCAGTGATGGCGAAAAATGCGACGGTCCAGTTCGGCATATTCTCGGAGAGTATGGCAATCTTCTCAGTGGAGCCTATTCCGAAATTGGAAAGCACTCGGGAGAGATTGTCAGCCTTTTCCCTGAACTGGGCATAAGTGTAGCGTTGCTCTCCGCCTACGAACTCGTTCGCCACTTTCTTTGCGAATTTGGCGGTGGAGTAATCATAGACTTCAGCAAGGGTGTTGAATGATGGTTTCATGGGTTTAGTACACTCTACAGGTTATGAATGGCTTGATTTATACGCCGCAAGCCCGGCTTCAAGTATGGATATGGCTTTGCGGAGTTCAGGCACTTCCAGCACGTAGGCAATTCTTACCTGATTTCTGCCGACTCCAGGAGTCTTGTAGAATGAGGCGGCAGGAGTTACCATCGTGGTCTCTGAATCGACCCTGAAGTCGGTCAGCATCCACTTCACGAAATCCTCTGCATCTTCGACAGGAAGCTCGGCAATGGTATAGAATGCACCCAGAGGCATGGATGCCTTTACGCCGGGGATGGCGTTGAGCATACTGACAGCACAGTCCCTGCGACGTATGTATTCCTCCTTTACCTCATCAAAGTAGCTCTGAGGAGTATCGAGAGCACCTATTGCGGCATACTGCCCGAGCACAGGAGGGCAGAGTCTTGACTGGGCGAATTTGAGGGCTGCCGCCATCACATCCTTGTTGTGGGAGATAATGCAGCCTATACGCGCACCGCAGAGGTTATATCTCTTTGAAACTGAATCGACAAGGATAACGTTCTGCTCGCATCCGGGGATGTTCATGGCGGAGAAATGAGGCTCCTGGGTGTAGCAGAATTCACGATACACCTCGTCGCTGATCAGGAAGAGGTCGTGCTTTTTGCAGAACTCGCCCATAGCGATCATTTCCTCCCTGGAGAAGAGCTTTCCGGAAGGGTTGCAAGGATTGCTGATCATCACGGCCCTGGTCCTGTCAGTGAGGAGTTTCTCGAATTCGGAGATATCAGGAATTCTGAAATCTTCGTCGATATTGGTAGGAACGGCCTTCAGAGTGATACCGTTGAGATATGCAAAAGTCTGATAATTGGTGTAGTATGGCTCGACTACAATGATTTCGTCTCCCCTGTCGGCAGCAATCTGCATAGCACAGGCAAAGGCTTCGCTTCCAGCTACTTCCACGAGCAGCTCGGACACATCGATGTCGATGCCTATCTTCTTGTAGTACTTCTCGACGAGTCCCTTGCGGAGCTCGATGAGTCCTGCGGAGTTTGTATATGACAGGTGATGCATCGATTCACAACGCTCTTTGACGGCGTTGATTGCACAATCCGGAGACTTGATGTCGGGAGCGCCCACATTGAGGTGATACACCTTGACGCCCTGCTCTTTGGCTGCATCTGCGAGAGGGACCAGTTTCCTGATTGCCGAAGCCGGCATTCCGCTCGTCTTATCTGAAATCTTAAGTGACATTTCTTGACTATTTATTACAATTTACAAAGTTATTCATTTTTAGCGAGACTGCCAAAAGCGTCATAGCAAACCGTTTCCAGCACATCCTCTTCTGACATCGACTGCGGGTTCGTGCCGGGGACTCCCTTCGTCCCTGCTGAATTCTTCAATAAAAATGGACAGGGGGTGCCTGTCCACTTTGTGTTCCGTTGTTGCGTCTATGACCTGTATGTCACCGTCATCGACTTCCAGCATATGTCCGTGGACTGTCCACAGCTTCGAGATAGAGCATCCTGCTCGCCCAGCTGCTCGCGAACTCCTGGTTCCTTACATTGTGGGTATATGGCAGGGATATGCCGTTTTCCATCAGGAAACGTCCGGAGAACACCTTGCCCTCACATGGCAGAGGATTGCGGTCGATTGAGTGCAATTCCTTGATTCTGTAATACTTGTCAGGATCCAGTCCGTTCATCTTCACTACCGGAAGGTGTTCGTCGCAGAAAGTCAGAGGTTTCCACCAGTAGAACACGGCCTTTTCCTTATCCTCGCTGCAGTACATCAGGGAAGTGATGCCGTCGTTGTCATACGGGCTGTTGAGCCTGTAAAGGTCGCCGAACTGCACCACAGGGCGTATCATTTTATAGTCTTCGATGGCCTCACGGCAGAGCTCCTTTTCAGCCTCACTCATATTGGCAGGCTGAATTTCCATTCCCAAACGGCCGCTCATTGCCACGTCGATGCGGAACTTGATAGGCACTACCCTGCCGGTCTGATGGTTCGGGGCAGCGCTGATATGGGATGCCATTGTGATTGCCGGGTAGAAGTATGAAGTTCCCCACTGCATATAGAGCCGCTGCAGGGCATCGGTATCGTCACTTACCCAGAATTCGTCAAA
The DNA here is from genome assembly GCA_945939695.1 of uncultured Bacteroidales bacterium. Classification (GTDB taxonomy): domain Bacteria; phylum Bacteroidota; class Bacteroidia; order Bacteroidales; family UBA932; genus Cryptobacteroides. The sequence continues at coordinate 123,193 of CAMEWE010000002.1, read as the reverse complement.
CCAAGGCAGAATGCCATAGCTGGCACGGCCGCCACCGCTTGCGCAGGCCTGTATGGTGAGATCAGGATACTTCGCGCGAACCCTGTTGAGCACCTTTTCGAGTCCGCGATGGTACTCGATGAAGAGGTGGTTCTGGTTCTTGAGGTACGGGGAGCCGTGGGCTGAGATTTCCATATTCGCATCCCACTTGATATATGCAATGTCCGGGTTTTCCTCCATGATGCCGTCAACCACGCCCACTACGAAATCCTGCACTTCAGGGTTGGAGAGGTCGAGCACGAGCTGTGTGCCGCCGCGACCTGTCACCAGATTCCTGTTATCCGCCTTGAGCACCCAGTCCGGATGCTGCTCGTAGAGTTCGCTCGCGGTATTGGTCATCTCAGGCTCGATCCAGATTCCGAATTTGATTCCGTGCCTGTCGGCCATCTTTACGAGTCCGTCAATCCCATTTGGCAGCTTCACCTTATCGACTTTCCAGTCTCCGAGCGAGGAGTTGTCGGTGACTCTGCGGTACTTCTCCCCAAACCAGCCGTCGTCCATCACGAAGAGTTCGCCGCCCATAGAGGCAATGTCTCCCATCATACGGTCCATCCCTTCCTCGTTAATGTCAAAGTAAACGCCTTCCCAGCTGTTGAGCAGTATGCGGCGCTCCACGTTTCCGTTGGCTATCTTCCAGTTCCTGCCCCAGCGGTGGAAATTGCGGCTGACGCCGCCCAATCCCTGCTCGGAGAAGGTGTATGCGAGTTCAGGTGTGGTAAAGGACTCCTTTCCGGCAAGGTCGTAATTCGAGTCTTCCGGACAAATGCCGGCAAAGAGGCGATGGTAATCGCTGTCCAGGGTATTGATGCGCAGCTCATAGTTGCCGCTGTAGCATATTGCGGCTCCGATGGTGCGACCCACATCCTCGCGCGGCTCTCCGTCGAGGGATATCATCACCTCCCCGTGCATGGTGTGGGAGTTGCGCACGCCATCCCTGTTCTTGATGACCTTCATTCCCCTGCTGATAGGCTCGCTGACCACGCGGCCTTCATTTGCCCAGGATCCGTAAAGGTATGATACCCAGGCATCCGAGTAGCGGAACGGGAGGCTTCCGGAATCGAAGCGTGTGAGCTTGACAGGCTTCTTTCCCTCGTTTGTTATCACCGTCCAGGTACTTATCATATCTTCCTTGGCGTAGGTCTTGAAATGGGCTACCACGCTGAACGGATAGTAGCTGTCGCGACTGGTCACGGAAAGGATTTCGCCATCCTCCCAGGTCTCGCGGGCCACGGACACCACCTTCAAATTGAGGGTCATGTTGCCGTCAGGGAAGATTACGCTGAGCGCTTCTTCCTCCTTGCCTATCAAACCGTGGGCAGGGTATGCCCTCTGCGGCCTTACTCCCGCAAAACGGAGATTGTCCACATCCTGCCGATTGAGGAGGGATCCGTAATAAACTATCTGAAGTTCACGGCCTGGCTCGGCGTCGAGAACCATTGTGGTGGTGGCAGTGTTCAGCACCTCCCTGGCATTGAGCATAATACAGCCCAGAAGCGCCAATGTGGTCAATATAGACTTTCTCATAATCTGTATCAGTTATCGTTCAAATATAGTCAAAATTTGGAGAATTATAATTATATTTGGGAACAAGACTTAAAAACTTTATGAACTATGGACTTTTTAAATTACTTCCGTCCAGCTGTTGCGGAACGCACGCGGACGATTGCAGCTCTTCTTTCCTGCAGCCTGATTCTTTTCAACTCTTGCAACAAAGACCTTAACCCAGCTCCGGAGAAGCATACGAATGCGGAATTCAGGCTCATCCTTACCGAAACGCGCCAGGGAAAGGATTTCATCTGGGAGATGCGGGACGGGAAGCCGTTTTGCGAAGAGCAGAGGCTCCGGGAACTGTGGGTAACCGGATGGAACGATTGCCTGCTGCTCGCCGAGGGTCTGGAAGAGGGTTTTGACGGAGTGAATTTCTCATCCTCCGACCCCGGAAAGGTGCGTATCGAAAAAATTGACAGCTACCGCTGCCATCTGCGGTACATCGCAGACAGTCCGGAGGGGATCAGCATCCACGCAGAGGCGGGCAGCAAGACGCATAGCTTTCAGCTGTTTTCAAAGGAGAGAATAGAACCTGAGGGCATAAGCCTGAGCATAGGAGGCAGGGAGCTTCATCTGGATTTCAACCCGCGGCACAAGTACCCCTACATCTACGACGGGCAACCGGCAAGCGAGCATATCAAGCTGGGCAAGAACCTCCAATTCTATGTATGGTACAATGATGGGAAGCAGGAGATCGCCCTCTACGACGGTGACAAGCCCTGGGAAGGCGAGGTGCTGGAAATCGGGGAACTCATACCGGAGAATGCCTCCTTCCGCCACGTAGTGAACTGGATATCCAGGCACGACGGCGGAGATTGGTACAATGGCGGAGTGAACTGCGTGCTCCGGGAGGATTTCGGTCCCTGGCCTCAGGGAGGCTGGCAGAATTCCGAGGGCTTCACCGGGCTCGACTGGTCTGAAGTTCAGGGTCGCAAGGTCACAGTCCTGCGCCCGGGACTGCTCTCCGGCTTTTTCATCCTCAAGGACAGCAAATTGCCGGACCCATCGAAGAAGATACTGCAGTATGGGTCTTACGAAATCCTCGGAGCAATGCTCAGAGCCGAGTATGACTTCGAAACCATTCAGGGTGTTCCGCCTGCAGGAAACTGAAAAACAGGCGGAGATCACTCCCGGCCTGTTCCTTTTAAATAATCCAATATTATGATTGACTCCGGTTCACCCGGCTTTTCTTTTCAATAGAGCCATTCGAAATAAGGAATCCAATGATTTGACTCCCGGCTCAGGTCTCCCAGAAGATGGAAAACGTAATAGCCTATTTTGGCGTTTTCCGGATCAGAGCGCAAATCCCCGAAACCTGTATAATCCAAGACACTGACTGATTTCGGCGCGTCATTGTCCCCATACTCCCAACGAGCCGGGTTCGCAAATCCCAGCTTCAGGTTGGTGCGGTTCAATGCCATAGCCAGAGTCTGGAAATATTGGCCTGTCGAACCGTCGTTTTTGATGCTTCCGAAGAAGTTGTCCAGATTGCCATCCCCATTCCCCTTGACAGTATATGAGCGCAAAGGATAACCGCTGGAAGCAAGAGGTCCATCGTCCCTGAATGACAACACTCTGGCTTCCATAAAACTGTTGTCCCTGACTTCATAGTTCGTTCCGTTCAGGTTAAGTACCGCAGACGAAGTCACAGGGGCATAGGCATATACCTGCTTTGACAGTTCGTTGTTCAGTCTGTTGTCGCCAAAACTCGTTCTTTCTATAGGCGAGATGATTTTCGAGCAGATTGTGAGCTGCCAGTCATTTCCTGCCTGGAAAGATGAAAACAGGTCTATCCCGACGATAAAATGGACGTACACATACACGGGATTCTCGTTTAGCCTGGCTTCGACACTTTCCCCTGAATGTATGTTTGTCACTTTCACTATGATGTCGTGGGGACCGGCTGAATGTCTGGTGCTGCCGTCATCCGAGAATTTGAGGCTCAGAGGCTTGTAATAGCCCACCTTTCCGTCATTGCCGTCAGCAAGTTCCGCCGTCAGAAGGAAACTTTCGCTGGCACCTTCCGTGCAGCCGTAGGACGAGTGGGCAAGAGGCTTGGCATACAGTTCCAGCATATCCGGGTTCCTGACATTGAAACGCACCTTGCCCACATCACTGTCTTCGACCGAGTTATTGGCGCAATTACGGTATTCCTCGTCAAGATTTTCCGATTCCCAAAGGGTATAGTCATCATAGCGGGATTTAAAGTTCAGCCTGGTATCAATACTCATCAGCGGCCTTAGATAGATGTCAAGGTACCCCGCGCGACGCCAGAACATCCTATCGCTTCCGTAATAGCTTGATACCGTAGGCATTACGCAAACGCTGTTCATCCTCAGACGCACCTCCTGGGTGCCCCTTTCATCCCAAAGATCACCTATCCTGCGTCTGAACACCTCATACGAAGGAAAACCGTTTTCCAGGCGGGCCAGCCTCCTCAAACCCACGTACGCATCCCCACTGCCCTCATAAAGGGTATCACCGTCTTTCTCAACTGGGACAAGGTCTCCTGACACCGTCAGAGACGGAGTATATACGTGCGTGAATACCGTAGGGTCAAAATCCTTGTAATCAAGGAGTTCTCCACTCTTCTTGTTTCTGAGTTCCAGCCATATGGGGCTGATCCAAGGCTCCCCTGATATATCCAGATACACTGAAGGGGTTCCGCTCAATTTAAATGAGAAATCAGGGAAATCAGACGAAGACTGAATTCTGGTACACACCTTGATTTCCGGCATAGTATTTTTGAACGGGATACTTAGCTCCCCACCGTCGTTGAATGTATCAAGCGGCTGAAATTGAAGCTGATAGCTCGCATCATTGCAGTAGTAGTAATTGTAAACCGAATAGCTGTCCCCGTCTGCCAAAGGATTGGAGTCATAATCCGCCTCCAGATTACTGCCTATCCCGCTCACGGCTTCATATTTCAGCATATGTGCATCCGTACACCTCACCTTCAGGGCATCAGTATATCCCTTTATCCTTGCCGTCCTGGCCATACCAGGATAAAAGTCCGAGTCCAGAGGCTTGTCGAATACTATGGACAAGTCCTCGAAGGTCTTGATGAGCAAGCTGATACTCTGGCCCGAAGGCTCCAGTTTGAGCTGGAGAGGGACCTCCTTCCCGGTACGGAACTTTGAAACATCAGCCACTGAGAAAAGCAGTTTTCCTGCGGATGCATCATAAGAAGGCTTGATGCCCAACACTTCAAGAGCCGTAGAAGTCACCGTCCCGTCAGCCTTGAGAAAATCGGTGCTGAAGCGACAATCACCGAGGTGCTGAGGCGAGTAGCCCGCATCGGAGAGTCCGTCCGGAGTCCTCTTTCCCGAGGCTCCCGCATTGACACACACATACACCTGACCCGGTCGTCCAGGTCTGACGGCTACCATCTGCCCTTCCGGGAGAGTGCGGCTGAGGCCTGCATCGGCGCAGATTCCTATGCTCCTGCTGTCGCTCAGGGATGCATTCACCTGCCAGTTCGGATGGAACAGGGAATTCACTTTGAAACCCAGCCTGATGTCATACCTGCAATTCCGCTCCAGGTCAAAGTTGGCCAGGGCATCAGTTCCAGGGTAGAATCTATATGTCACCTGCCCTCCAAAGCCCCCGGCATCGGCATTGACCTCTCCCGTAAATTCTATGTAAGTCAGCAGCCCGGCAAGTCCTTCCCCATATTTGCGCACCACCTCTTCCCGACATTTCAAACTGCTGTCGTCATTCCCAGCCAGAAGATTGCCCTGCATATTCTCAGGCACATAGAAATCAAAACACAGGCTCGATCCGTTCACCATATCAGGGTCGTAATCCCCTTCTATCACATCTTCCGACGAAATGGCCTTCATTGGCTGTTCCCCGAAAGGCAAAAGCCGTCCGTTTGCCTGTCTGAGATGCAATTTGACATTCTTGAAATAGTCAGGATTCAAGCCTCCGTCAAGACCGCCATGGTCCACCGTGAGAGAGATCTTCGTAAACAGGCGACGGCAATCGACTCTGAGATCCCTACTTGAGTTTACCGTGATTTTTCCGGTACTGCCGGAGAAGGGTATTCCCCACAGCTTCACATCCGACAACGACTCCCGCCTGTATCCCGGGCTGATGCTTCCTCCGTCCAGACGATACTCAAACGCTTTGAGCGCATCAAGATCGGAGGGGAAGTTCACCCCGTATGCCTGAAGCAGATTGACTTTGGAAGAACTGCCTTCGTGGACTGCCCATAGATTACCCAGAATGTGGACTTCCACCGCGCGCCCCGTCGGCACCGTAATCACGGCGTCCGGGCCACTCAGGTCCTGGACTGAGTCAATCAGTTTGGTGTCAGCATAATACACATACGCTGAGGCTCCGCTGAAAACATTCTCACTGCCTTCCAGCAAGGCACTTTTTGTCTGCTCCACGCTTCCTACGCAGTGCAGGCTCAGTTCCACCCTACCCTCTTCTCCACCCGGCTTCCCCTCAAACAAGCCCGAGCATGCAGACGCACAGAACAAAGCACACGCCAATATTTGTATATTAACTTTCATATCTCAATCTCCAGTTTATAAGGATTCCATTCCACTATCTTCAGACTGAAATCCATTCTCACAAAATCCAGAATGATGTAAATGTCATCCAGGCTTTCCTTAGTCCAGTCATAGCCCTTCCTGTCCATCTCGTTGCCGAGGTCAATGCCTCCGACAGGACCGTCCTCCCCGTCCTTCTCAAAGAAGTCCAGCTTAATATCAGATTGTTTCTGTCGTGGAATACGGACTGAATATGAGGAGGTATTATTCTTCCTCACCGCTGTCGAATAGCTTCCTTCGACAGGCAACAGATCAAAGAGGTCCAGGCCGTTGCAGTTGGCCCTTACCTGCATATCATAAGGGTACTCGTCACCGGGAGGCACACCTGTCACGATTATGTCCACTTTGCAATACTGCTTGCACGGTCTTGGCCTGAGGCTGACCAGTTCCTCCCGGCACAGCCTCAAGTCAGACCATACATACACCGCATCCGCCTCGACATTTTCCCTTACCGCAAGGGTATCCCCAGTTCTGTAGCTTCTGTCCAATCCCAGCACTACGGAGGAGCGCAAGTAAGTCTTTGGCACAGGAATATCAAGCCCCGTTCCGGCAACGGACAACAGGTCCAGATCCTCCCTGTAGAGGTTGACATCTGAAGAAACGCTCACAAGGGCGCTCCCGTAGCCTTCACTTATCAAATCATCGAAATTATAATTGACATAGCACGGGCAGGCATCGCGGTTCTCTTTGACTGAGCAGGAAGCAAGGAGCGGAAGTACTATGGCCAGTATGGCTTTTCTGACTTTCGGATGCATAATTCCGCCTCCTATTTCAATTAGATAACCGCGTTTACAGGGTTGCCAGGAGTCCAATCCGTAACTGTGATTATCGGTGTAACATCGCTGAACTTCACCTCCCTCCAAGGCTCATCAGGCTTGCTTCCAAGCCTGTGGATAGTCAAAGACACTTCGTACTTGCAATTGGACTGCAGTTTATTGAGCTTGATCGGATAGACGCAGTCAGTTCCGTCTATGTTGGCTTCCACCACAAGGTAAGTGGAGCATTTTGCCCAATTCTCGGACGACTCGGTTTCAAGCTCATTCGGATAGGCATAAAAGCTGCTTGCCACGCTAAGGCTCTGCCCATAGGCAACTGTCTGTACAGCAGAATCATATGAGTCCACCGTCAGGGCCTTGACCTTATCCTCCACCGCCTTGCCGTTTTTTGCCAGCCAGTCATCCACAGAACTTGCAGACCTCTGGTTCTGGGCGAAATTGAGGTTCTGCAGGTTAGGAAGATTCATCAGATATGCCCCGGTAATCTTCAGCATACCCGTTTTCTGATATGCAGGCATATAGATATCGTTCGTCACGCTTTTGAGCACCACCGCGGCGCATATTCTCTTCACCGATATTGTCACGCTTACCTCTGGCTGCCGGAACTCGGTGACAGGATTATTGCCAGCCATCACGAAGGCATCGGGTGCATTGTCTCCGAGGGATGTCGTCAGGTTAAGCAAAGCCGCCTTGCTGGTAATGGCAAAAGCTCCTTCAACATAGTTTGCAGGCGCATTCACCAGGGCGAAGACCTCCCTGTTGCCATAGGTGCACTGGATTTTGCTATTTCCGGTCCATTCTTTGGAAACATTCAGCCCATCCACATATAACGAACCGTCCAGCTTGCCGTTTTCGCTTTTGAATACAAAAATTTGCACGGACTTGATTTTCTCCTCGTTGGCAAGCTGGGCGCCAACCACCTTCGTCCCCGGAGTCCCGAGTCCCGAGAGACTGACAGTGAGTTGACAGGGCGTACCCGCTTCTTCGGCCTCATTGCCCGTCAGGTTTTTCTGGCAAGATGCCATTGTTGAAATGGCTGCAAAGGCAGCCAGAATTGTTTTGATTGATGTTTTCATTGTTTGTAAGTATTAGCTTATTGAAATCTTGAATCCAAAGAGTATTTCGCTATCAGTCCCGATATCTCAGGGTCCAGATTGCCCCGGTTCACATAGGAGCGGTCAAGGCTGCAGGACTTCAGATAGTGTTCCACCGCAGACTGTTCGTCTTCCAGGCGGGAGTACACAAGGGCGAGGAGATAGTGCGTGCGCGCATCTTCAGGCAGGGTCAGCAGAACTTCCAGTGCAGAATTGTTCCTTTCCATAGAGATCATTGCAAGTGCCGAGTTCAAGTCTCCGTACTGCTGAAGCAATTCCAGAGCAAGGGGATAATCCCTGTCCTTGAGTGCAGTCACCCCGCGCATATACACGCTGTCCAGCACATTGGTATGTACCGTATCCTTGAGCATGCCGCTGCGATGATAGTAGAAGCGGAAATCGACGGTACGCAACTGCGGATAAAGGTTTTTCCTTATGTACTTGTATGACTCCTGCCTCCGCAGGGCTTCCTCGCGCCTGTCGGGATCCTCGTATTGCAAAATCTTGAAAAAGTCATTTTTCGCTGACGTTCCCAAAAGGGTGTCCACTGATACAAGCTCTTCGAGCATTTCCCAGTTCTCTCCTCCGTGACGGGGAAGGAATTCCACCTCGCGGATTTGAGAAAGAACGGCAGTCCGCTCTTTCATATCCTCATCCAGTTCTATCAGTATTCCCCTTTCCAACATCAGAGAATCACGCAGCCTGTCCATGTATGTTCTCATATAGCTTGCAGCTGATTCCGAGCGTTGCTGTGACAGCCGCCGGTTGCTTGAAAACTTTCCCTCCGGAGAAGCATTCGCCGCCACTATAATCGAATCGATTTCATACTCTTCCGTTTCTGCAAGTTCCCTCAGCGTCGCCTTCACCCTGTCCAGTTCCAGCCTGTTCTGTTCCAGGCTCTCATCGATTTCTGCGCTGCCGCTGCGAAACTCTATCTTCCCGCTGCGGCTGAGGTCAAGGTTCCTATAGACAACCATAGTGAGATATCTTTCCTTTTCGTCAAGCAGGGTGCTGACTGAACTTATGTAGAAGCTCAGAGGCTCCGACTCGGGAATATGATAAATCCTTCTTTCAGAATCCCTTATATCCCCATCAAGATGGAGCACCACCTTCTTCAGGCGGGAGTTGGCGGGGATGGTTTGGGTATAGTTGTACACGAAGTCCCCGTTCTCCCTTATGACTGTGTCAAGCCTTATGCCTACAGTTTCAATGGGGTTCCTTACATATTGCCGCCACTTTCGGTCCGCCATTGAACCTATTCTCCGGTTCCTCCTTATGAGGTATTGCCTCCTGTAATGCTCCAAAGCCTCGTCGGCGGTCAGACCGAAAGCGCTTTCAAATTGGGAATCAGACACATAGGAAGTATCATTTCTGAATGCGTACACCTGGGGAAAGTTCCTTTTCAGGAATATTTCCAGGCTGCGGACGTCGGTCAGCCTCAAGGAGTCGGTGACCATCCTCCTCATAAAGCGGTGATATTGCTCATAACCCCTCAGCTGCCCTTCCCTGAATGCGCTTCCGGTAATGACCACATCATCCAGTTTCAGACTGTCTTCCAGAAAGTACAGGCGGGGATGGAAACGCAGCTGCCAACGCGAGTCCTGCAGATCCGACGGTACGCTTATCTGGAACTCCAGATTCACCTTACCGTTCCTTTCAGCCACGTTTCTGAACCTTGCCGTAACAACAGCGGCGGCGAGCTGCTCCGTTGCGACCATCTCTCCCGTAATCTCATCCTGAACCGCACTCATAATATATACTTCCCTTCCTTCAAGATCCTTGATTACGAGCGTATCCCTCCTGTCTCCACGCTCGGACACAATGCCGGCATAAGTTTCCAGATCCTCTTCCGAGGGCAAGGCAAGCCCGATTCTCAGATCGGACTTCCGTATTCTGGACAACTTGGATGAAGTGGAACACGAAACCGCCGCTGCGAACACGGCCAGAAACACCAAGGCTGATATCAGCCTAGAGCATTTCATATTGCATAGGTTCCTCACTGTCGATAAACACCAGCCTGCTGGCTATTATCTCGGATGACCAGCGCTCCGTACCGTCTTGAGAAGAATATTTCTGATAACGGAGACGGCCCTGCACATAGACTTTGGCGCCCTTCTCCAGGCGACGGAGATCCTTGATGTTGCGGCCCTCCCTGGCGACCACGTTGTGCCAGGAGGTGTCTATAACCGCATTGCCGCTCTTGTCTTTGTAGGCATAGTTCGTTGCGACCGAGAACCAGGCGGCTTCATTATCAGTGAAGGTCTGAAGTTTCACGTTTCCCACAGTCCCCCTGATTTCAATTCTGTTCAATTGTTCCATAAAGCTTTTCATTAAATAATTTAAAGTCCGAACCTAACGCGTTCAAGTTCCGGGGACAAATAAAAGGACGATTTTCAAAACTGATGCTCAAATTCTGAAATTCTTTTTTAATGTGCACGCAAAATAAAATTTAACTACAAAGATTTGTCAATATTTTCAGTAACTTTCTTATTAATCCTTGACTTTGTAAGCAAATTGGCTTTCATTTGCCCTTGACTGTAAATAAATCTATATGGACGAGAACACTGAAATACGTCACTGCATGCATTGTGGCACAATAATCATCGGCCGCAGGGATAAGAAGTTCTGCTGTATGGCTTGCAAGAATGCCTTCAACAACAAAAGAGTAAAGGAACAGAAACACTACAGGAAGGGCATAATAAGAAAGCTCTCCACGAACTATGACATTCTGGAGAGCCTTCTGTATGACAAGTCGAATTTCGCATCCATAGAACTCCTGGAAGACCTGGGGTTCGAAGAGGAATATGTAACCGGAAGCCGGCGCATCAAGGGAGGGAGGATAAGGCTAAGCTGTTTCGACATCAGCTACCTCAAGTCCGAGGACAAGATTTATGACATCAGACGCAACACTGTGCCGGACTATGTCAGAATCTCTTTGAGGAAGCTGAAATGAAGCTTACCACACAGTAATCATGCCTACCTGCTCACCCCAGCATCCGTCGGTAATGATCGGGACCTTTTTGCCGTCAAGATCCTTCACATATAAGAAATCATCCACGAAGGTATGCGTATGACCTCCGATAACGATGTCAATATGTCGTGTGGACGGTATCACATCCTGATCCTTATCGTAACCCAGATGCGAAAGAAGTATGATCAGGTCGCATTTTTCGCTATCGTGAAGGTAGGAGGACCACTTGTTGATGGACTCCACATTGTCAAGCTGAGGGATTCGGGACGAAATCGACGCGCTCACGTTGGTGGAGAGATTTGACTCAAGTCCGATGATTCCTATCTTGAGCCCGGCCCTTTCGATGACAGTGCAAGGCTTGACTATTTCCGAAATTGGAAACTGGGAGAGATCTATATTGGCTGAAACCACCTTAGTATTCTCAAGCATGGCAAGTCTCTGGTGCAGAGCCTCAATATCATTGTCGAACTCGTGGTTGCCCAGAGTCACACAGTCATAACGCATATCATTTATGATCCGCGGCTCCAACTGCCCGTTCAATTCAGAAAAATAGGAAGTTCCCTGGCTGAAATCGCCGGCATCGAGAAGGAGCACCTTGTCTTCCCCATAGACCGTGCGTATGGAATCTATGAATGCAGCCCTCTCTATGACTCCGCACTTGCTGGCCTGCTCACCTCCACGCAGCGGTTCAAAGTGGCTATGGGTGTCGTTGGTGTGAAGTATTATGAGGCGCGGAGACCTCTGGCAGGCGCTCAAAAGGCAGAGCGCAAGCACAAGAAATGCAATTCTAGTCTTCATCTTCCTCTCCTCCCTTTATTATGACCCTGTCATCCACAAAGTATTCGATGGGCTTGCCCTGCAGGGCAAAGCTTCTTGCATAAGGCAGCATTGAATCAATAACCAAACAGTCGGTGATGATGAGTTCCTTTGCGTTTTTGCCCACGTTCAACTTGTCTCCGCCGTCGAGCAGGAAGTCGATGGTTCCCACTCCGTACACCTTATCAGGATCTACAGGCTTACCCCCTATCAACAGGGTGTCCAGTTTGTGGTCGTTTACCACCACTTTGACTCCGGATACCGGCTGAATGCTTCTTTGGGCCATTCCCTCGAACAGAGCAATGACATCTGAACCCTTCAACGCCACATAGCAGAGATAGTTTCTGAATGGGAGCATAGAGACCATATCGTCCAGAATCACATCACCCTGAGGCAAATCCACGCGGATTCCGCCCGAATTGATTATTGCCAGATCCACCTTGCGGTGAGTAAGACGGGCAACATCTTCCCTGATGTGGTCAACGATCCAGTTGGTGATTTCACAATTTGCCCCCTTGCGTATCATTTCCCGGCTGGAATATCCTATTACTTCCTTAAGGGCAGCCATCTCCGGCTGCACTGCAATCAGGTCCACTGCGGTAGCGTAGGTGCAGCTTCCTTTGGCGAAGGTCCTGCCGTTGGGAGCCGTATATATGTCTCCCTCAACCGTTCCCAGAGCTTCCGCCACATTCTCCGCATTTGGAGCGCTAACCCCTGTTCTGTGCGCATCTATCTCATAGCGTTCCCAACTGAAGCGGGGCGCAGTGTTGCAGGAAGCCAGAAGGAGGGCAGATGCGAATAAGGCAATTATTTCTGTTTGAGCCATTTGAAAAGATCTTTCCAAGTTGATTTCTTGCCGAACATCAGGATTCCGACCTTATATATTTTGGCAGAAACCCAGGCACAGGCAGCAAAAGTGAGTGCAAGGAGCACTACAGAGAGCACGATTTCCCACGCAGGCACGCCGAAAGGAAGTCTGGCGAGCATCACGATCGGAGAGGTGAAAGGAATGATCGATCCCCAGAAAACCAGTGCACTGTCAGGTGCCTTGAAGGCGTATAGGGCAATAAAGAAGCCCAGAAGAATCGGAATGGTGAGAGGCATCTGAAGCTGGGACGAATCACCTTCATTCTCGACGGCAGAGCCCACGGCAGCAAAGAGCGATGCGTAAAGCATATAGCCGAGCACAAAGAAGATGAAGAAGCATACCAGGATCTGTCCGAGGTGCATATTTGCAAGGGACGAGATGATTACCGACATCTCGGAAGGCTCGCTGACGGCAGAGAGCTGCTCGGCACTTACCCCGCCCATTGCAGCGAGTTCCACAGGATCCATACCTGACATCAGGGAAGGACCGGCGACAGCACCCACCACGGTAACGATTGCTACAGTGAGCACTATCCACAGCAGGAACTGGGTCAAAGCGACGAGCGCAATACCGATAATCTTGCCGAACATAAGTTCAGTCGCCTTGACGGAACTGATGAGAACCTCGATTACCCTGCTGGACTTCTCCTCGATTACAGAGGACATCACCATCGAACCGAACATCACTATGAACATATAGATGATGATGCCGAGCACCATTGATACCATCATATATACTCCGGCTTCGGATACCTTCTCCTCACCGTCTTCGCCCAGGGTGTATGAGCGGAGCTTTACATCCGCCTTGATTTCCTGCATAATCTGTTCCAGTCCTTCGATGCCATAAGAGGCAATCCTGTAGTCCTGTACCGCGGAATTCAGACGATTGTTGATGTTTTCGGTGAGATCCATGCCCAAAGGCTTGAGGGAGTAGACTTCCGCGCTGAGGTTGCGGGTCTGCTCGTCAATTGCAGAAACGCTCAGGACTGCGTCATAGCCCAGTGCGGAAAGGTTTGCTTTCACTGAATCCAGGCACATACCTGACATGTCAGTGTAGCTGACCACATCGCTGTCAGTAAGATGGGAGAAGACTATTCCCGAATTGTCCACCACAGCAACTTTCTTTCCATCCTCCTTTGCTCCGAGCATAATGAGGCTGGGAACGATGCAAAGCGCCGCAAAAAGTATCGGTGACAGGAAAGTGATAAGAAGGAAACTCTTCTTCTTGACGCGGGTCATATACTCGCGTCCTATGATGATTCCTATAGTACGTGTATTCATTGTCTATTCCTCCCCTTGGGTTACGAGTTTGATGAATATGTCGTTCATACGCGGCATCAACTCCCTGTAGGAATTGATCTGAACGCCCTTTCCGATATATGTGGCAAGAGTCGATGCACCGTCTGTCTGCCTTGGCAGCACCTCGGTGTGACGGCCTTCCTCATCAGTGTACACCAATTCCACATTGTCGTTGCCGTACTTTCTCCGTATCTCTTCCACGCCCCCGGTAATAACCAGATGGGACTTGTTGATCAGGGCGATGTTGTCGCACAACTCCTCGACAGATTCCATATTGTGGGTCGAGAGTATGATTGTGGCACCCTCGTCGCGGAGCCTGAGTATTTCCTTTCGTATGAGCTCCGCGTTCACCGGGTCGAAACCGGAAAACGGTTCGTCCAGAATCATCAGGGATGGCTTATGGACAACGGTGGTGATGAACTGGAGTTTCTGGGCCATACCCTTGGAAAGTTCCTCCACCTTTTTGTCCCACCAGTTCTCTATGCCGAAGCGCACGAACCAGTCCTTCAAGGCAACTCGCGCATCGGCGGTGCTCATTCCCTTGAGCCTGGCGAGGTAAACCGCCTGTTCGCCTACTTTCATCTTGCGGTAAAGGCCTCTTTCCTCAGGCATATAACCTATCTTCTCGACATCCGACTGAGTGATGGGAGCCCCCTTGAAGAGCACCTCGCCGGAATTCGGAATCGTAATTCTGTTTATAATGCGGATAAGCGTGGTTTTTCCTGCACCGTTGGGACCCAGCAGACCGAAAATCTTACCCTCGGGAATATCCAGATTGATATCCTCAATAGCAACCTTTTCACCGAAAGATTTGCTGACGTGTTTACATTCGATTATTGACATACGCGCAAATATACAAAAAAATCGCCCCGTAGAGGCGATTCTTTTTATAAATGTGCAATTTTGTGTCAGTTTGCGGCAATAACCACAACAGAGCATGGAGGCAGAGTCACTTCAAGTCCGGTATTGGTGAGCTTATAGTTCTTGAAGGCAACAGGTTTGACGGCCTCGGGCTTGTCGAAGTCGTTGTAATCCCTGGCATCCTTGGAAGCGAGGACTCTGGCGGAAAGCACCTTGGCCACTGCCTTTGCGTCATCGAAGGTCACGAGCACCTTCTTCGGGGCCTTGAGGTCGGTATTGACAAGAGAGATATGCATCTCGCCGTCCTTGCGGGAAGCGGTCACATCAACCTCAGGGACAGGGACCTTGCGGTCGCACTCGCGTTTGCCGGTGATGATGTCGGAAGCAAGGAACTCGGCATCCTGATGCACGTTGTACATCTCGAAGACGTGGTAGGTCGGAGTCAGCACCATCTGGGTCTCGTTGGTGAGTATCATTGCCTGGAGCACGTTCACGACCTGGGCGATGTTGGCCATCTTCAGACGGCGGGTGTACTTGTGGAAAATATCGAAGTTGAGTGCCGCCACGATGGCATCGCGCATTGTGTTCTGCTGATAGAGGTGGCCCGGATTGGTGCCTGGTTCCACTTCATACCAGGTGCCCCACTCGTCGAGCAGGAGGTCAACGTTGTTCTTAGGGTCGATTTCATCCATGATCTCGATGTGCTTCCTGAGCACCTCCTCGATCTCGATGGACTTGGAGAGGATGTTATAGTATTCCTTGTCGCTGAAATTCAAAGCGGATCCCTTCTTGCCCCAGTCGATGACGGTGTAGTAATGCAGGGAGAGTCCGGCCATACCCTTGCGGGTGAGTCTTTCCATCAGGACCTTGGTCCAGTTGTAATCATAGTCGGAAGCACCGCTCGCAATCTTGTAGAGGCGGTTTCCGCTGAAGTCGCGCAGATAGGTGCCATATCGTCTGAAGAGGTCAGAATAGTACTCCGGAGTCATATTTCCGCCGCATCCCCAGGCCTCATTGCCAATGCCGAAGTACTTCACGTGCCAAGGTTTCTCACGGCCGTTCTCACGGCGCAGGTCTGCCATGGAGCTCTTTGCATCGGAGGTCATATATTCAACCCAGTCGGCCATCTCCTCAACGCTGCCACTGCCCACATTGCCGCTGATATACGGCTCTATGTCGAGCATTTCGCAAAGATTGAGGAACTCGTGGGTGCCGAAGCTGTTGTCCTCGAGTGTACCTCCCCAGTTGTTGTTGGAAATGTATGCCCTTCCTTCCTGAGGACCTATGCCGTCCATCCAATGGTAATCATCCGCAAAACAGCCGCCCGGCCAGCGCATGACAGGCACTTTCAATGCCTTGAGCGCGTCGAATACATCCTTGCGGTAGCCGTCCACGTTCGGCACGCCGGAATCCTTGCCCACCCAAAGGCCGCCGTATATGCAGCGTCCGAGGTGTTCGGAAAACTGACCGTAGATCTCGGCAGGAATTGTCACTCCGGTCCCTGCATCGTGAATACGGATAGTGGCATCCTGGGCGAAAAGTGAAGAGCCTCCGAGCAGCAGGCAGGCTGCTGAGAAAAATGAAATAATTTTGTTCATAATTTTAATTGATTATTTCAGTAATTGCGTTATATGTGTTACAGTATGACAAATTTAATAAAAAATGACTAATTTCGCATAACTATGGCCAAAAACACCGAAAATATGGATATGGTCTGCCGGCAGTTGATCGCAGACATCAAGAAGGGCGAATTCAGCCCCCTGTATCTTCTGATGGGCGAAGAGCCCTACTACCCGGATATGGTTTGCCAGGCGATACTTGACAATTGCATAGCCGAAGAGGACAGGGATTTCAACCAGACCGTGCTTTACGGCACCGAGAGCAACGCTGAGCAGGTGATTTCCTGCGCGCGGCGCTACCCTATGATGTCAGACAGGCAGCTCGTGGTGCTGAAGGAAGCCCAGTTGATGAAAGACGTGGACAATTTGCTGGCATACTGCGAGAATCCGCTGGAAAGCACGGTGCTGGTTGTGGCGATGCACGGAGGCAAGCTGGACAAGCGCGGAGCCCTTTACAAGTGCTTTGCAAAAAAGGGCAAGGTGGTAGATTCACCACAGCTCAGGGATTATGAGGTCCCGGGATGGATAAGTGCCTACTACAGAAGCCGTTCCCTCAACATAAGCCCGGATGCGGCAGCACTGCTCGCGGAATATGCGGGCAGCGACCTTTCCAAGATTGCAGATGAAACCGACAAACTGGTCAGGAACCTGCCGGAAGGCAGCACCGGCGTGAGCGCGGCGGACATAGACAGGAACGTGGGCATATCCAGGGAGTTCAGCATCTTCGAGCTCACAAAGGAGCTCAATGCGCACAGGGCATCTCGCGCCCTGGTCATAGCGGAGAGGATGAGCGCAGCCGCAAGGTTTTCCATGCCGGCAGCGATGGCAATGCTCTTCACCAACTTCCAACGCATACTGAAATACGGAGTGCTGCTGTCCAGGGGTCCGGTAAGCCCCGAAATGAAGGCCGTGGCATTGCAGGGAGTGAATCCTTACTTCTACAGGGAGTACGAGGGAGCCGTCAGAGCCTATCCTCCCCAGAAGTGCCGCCAGGTAATATCCCTACTCTGCGAATATGACTACTACAGCAAGGGAGGCAGCCCCGTAACGACAGATGAGCTCTTTCCAGAGCTCATCTCAAAAATTCTCAATGTTTGAGAAACTATTTCTCGTATTTCTTTTCCTTTGCTCGGGTCAGCTTTTCCTTCATCGCGTCCACACATTCCGTGATGGCGTTTTCAAATGTGTCAGCCACGCGCTCGATGATGAGCGTATCGCCCGGAATGTTGATCTGGATTTTGGCTTTCTTGCCTTCCTTGATGTCCTCAAGGGAAACCTCTGCTTCCTGGGCTACGCCATCAAAGAATTTGGACAGACGAGCCACCTTTTTCTCGACAAACGCAACGAGCTTCTCGCCGGCGTCGAATTTCAGAGCTTTGATTTTAATCTCCATTTTTACCTCCGTTTTTTGCCCTTGGGTGGGCGTTTTCATATACTTTCCGCAAGCGCTCTGCCGAATTGTGGGTATAGACCTGGGTCGCGGCAAGCGAGGAGTGTCCGAGAAGCTCCTTTATGGAAAAGAGGTCGACCCCGTTGTCGAGAAGTTCAGTTGCCAGGGTATGCCTGAGCACGTGCGGGGACTTGCGTCCGCCTATTCCCTCCACGTCTCCCAGCTCCTTCTTGACCACCCGCTCGACAAAGACAGGATATAGGGCGTTTCCCTTCTCCGTCTGCAAGAGCGGAGCGTCAGGCGACAAATCCGCACATTTCAAAGAGTCTTGCGATTGTAAATATAAAGAAATTTCTTCACAAAATGAAGGGAGCAGAGGAATTTCTCGTATTTTATCTCCCTTTCCCCTTACCCTCAGCACCCTCCTGGAAAGATCCACAGAGCCGCGTGTCAAGCCAATCAGTTCGGAACGACGTATTCCCGTATTATATAGAATACTGATAATCATCCTGTTGAGCTTTGACTTATAATCTCCGAACTCCATCACGCCCTTCGTGGATTCGAAATAAGCCCTCAATGCATCCTCACGGAAGAACTCCGGTATTCTTTTGGCCTGCGCCGGTTTTTTGAGCAGACGGACGGGATTGGAATCCAGCAGTCCTTCCTTCATCAGATACCGGCAAAAACTGCTGAGCGCAGAAAGGTGAAGATTGACTGTGCGCGGCCCGTCATCCTTCGTTTCCATAAGGTATACTTCATAGGACCTGACAAGCTGGTAGTCAAGGACAGAAATATCCCCTTCTGGCGGGCAGCCCGCAAACATGAAGAAATCCTTCAAAATTCCTTCATAGAGCGTGCAGGTCCTTTCGGAATAACGACGGACCCCCTTCAGATAGTCTATGTAGGCCGAGAGCATCTATGCTTCCTTTAGACCAAGTTCAGGGGCACGCTGCCGCATATAGGCATCCGCCTCCTCGAAATTGTTGCCTATCAGGCCATCCAGTATGGCTTCCTTGACCATATCCTTGAGCAGACCTATCTCCCTGCAAGGCTCAATTCCGTACACCTTCATAACATATTCGCCGTCAATAGGATTCTTGAAATTGCGTATGGCGTCCTTCTCCTCCACTTCCACGAGTTTGCGCGATACGAGAAGGAAGTTGGAACGTATCCGGGCAACCTTGGCCTCGTTCTTGGAGGTGATATCCGCGTTGCAGAGCAGCATCAGGTCGTCGATGTCATTGCCGGCGTCAAACAGCAGTCTGCGTACGGCGGAGTCCGTGACCTCATCATCCACCAGGGCTATGGGGCGCAGGTGCAGACGTACCAGCTTACTGACGTACTTCATCTCATCCTGGGATAGGCGCAGCCGGTTGAATATACGGGGCACCATCCTGGCTCCGATCACATCGTGGCCGTGGAAAGTCCAGCCGAGCCTCGGGTCGAAACGTTTGCTTGCAGGCTTGCCTATATCGTGCAGCAGTGCAGCCCAACGCAACCAGAGCAGGTGGTCGCGTTCCTTCTGGGGCTCCACGTCCTCGGTGCGTATATTGTCGAGTACCGCCAACGTATGCTCAAAATTGTCCTTGTGACCTTTCCCGTCCACGGTCTCCACCCCCTTCAGGGCTTCGATCTCGGGAAGTATGTAATGCAGCAATCCTGCCTCCTGCATCAGGGAAATAGCTATGGAAGGCTGACGGCACACAAGCATCTTGCACAACTCGTCCGCAATCCTTTCCTTTGAGAGTATGTTCAGGCGTTCCGCCATACGGCGCATAGAGGCCATGGACTCCGGCACTATGCGGAAACGGCGCTCCGGGGTGGAGAGCTTGGCAGCGAAACGCACCGCGCGCAACATTCTCAGAGGATCGTCGGAATAGGTGGTGTCAGGGTCCAACGGGGTTCTGATGACACCGTCGGCAAGGTCCCGTATTCCACCGAAAGGATCGACCAGGGCACCGAAGTCTTCTTTCTGGAGGGAAAACGCCATTGCATTGATGGTGAAGTCCCGCCGGCACTGGTCATCCTCCAGGCTCCCGTCCTCCACTATGGGTTTTCGGGATTCGCGCCTGTAAGACTCCTTTCTGGCACCTACGAACTCAATTTCGTCTCCGCCGAAATGCATCATCGCCGTGCCGAAGTTCTTGAAATAGGAGACGTACCTGCCAGTCTTCTCCCCCACTGCGCGAGCGAAGTCTATTCCGCTCCCTTCCACCACTACATCTATATCATTACACTTGCGACCGAGGAAGCAATCTCTAACATAACCTCCTATCACAAAGGCTCTTACGCCTCTGCTTTCAGCAACTTCTCCGATTATCCTGAATATCGGCCTGTCCAAAAACTGAGCTGTTACCGTTGACATATCATCTCTTCATAGAGGGGAATGCGGCCACAAGGGACGAACACCCCGTTTTCCAAAGTGTAAAGATAGGTCAAATTTCCGTTTGTCAGTATCAAAAATTTTACTCCAAGCACGGAATTGTACTTCATCGCCTGTTCTGCGACAGACGCATCAAGGTCAACTTCGGGCCTCTTGCACTCCACCACTGCCACCGGCTTGCCGTCACGACCGTAAACAATTATGTCCGCGCGGTATCGTTTGCCCCCGAAAAGGAAGCCCGCCTCGCTCATCATCATTGTTACAGGCACTTTGAAGCGGTCGCGCAACTGCGTAATAAACCACTGCCGCACCCGTTCCTCGGGTGTGGCAGCTACATTTTTCTTACGCAAAGGATCCCAGATAAGTTCCATTAGCGCTTGCACTTCACAGCCGCGGCCTCGATAGGGAAGCCCGCCTTGTAGTTGGCGATATAACGGTTGAAACCCTCGACGTCCTCAGGGTCAGGAGCAATCTCCACACCCTTCTCGCCCGCGAACACCTTTTTGTCGAGGTAGTCCTCCAGACTCAGCTTCTCGGGATTGTCCACCAGGAACTTGGCAAGCAGGGCGATGCCCCACGCACCGCCTTCTCCGGCAGTCTCCATCACGGATATCGGGGAATCCAGGGCAGCGGCGAGCACCCTCTGACCCACTCCCCTGGTCTTGAAAAGGCCACCGTGTCCGGTAATCCTGTCCACCTTTACTCCCTCTTCCCTAAAGAGTATGTCGTTGCCTATTTTCAACACGCCCACGGAAGCGTAGAGCTGGGAGCGGAAGAAGTTTGCAAGGTTGAACCTGTCGGAAGCAGAACGCACAAACAGGGGCCTGCCCTGTTCGAAACCCGTCACAGGCTCGCCCGAAACGTAGTTGTAGGACACGAGTCCGCCGCAGTCGGCATCCCCTTCCATTGCATTGTTGTAGAGTTTGCCGAACACCTGGCCCATATCCACAGGCACACCGAGCAGCTCCTGGTACTCCTTGAATAGGCCAACCCAGGCGTTGAGTTCGGAGGTGCAGTTGTTGCAGTGTACCATCGCCACGGGGCTGCCGTCAGGAGTCGTCACCATGTCAATCATCTCATAAGGCCGGGAGAGCTCCTTCTCCAGCACTATCATTGAGAAGGATGAAGTACCGGCAGATACATTTCCGGTGCGCTGGCGCACGGCATTGGTCGCTACCATACCCGTGCCGGCATCTCCTTCAGGAGGGCAGAGCGGAGTGCCGGGCTGAAGCTTGCCGCTGGGATCCAGTTTGAGAGCGCCTTCAGCAGTAAGACATCCGGCATCCTGACCTGCCGTCAATGCCTCGGGCAGTATGTCGCGAAGCTTCCAGGAGAAGCCGTACGGCGCCACGAGTTTATCGAACTTCTCCACCATTTCGGCAGAGTAGTCCCTGGTCTGAGGATCCACCGGAATCATTCCGGAGGCGTCCCCTATTCCCAGGACCCGCCTGCCGCTGAGCTGCCAGTGTATGTATCCCGCAAGGGTTGTAAGGAAATCTATGCTTCCCACATGCTCTTCGCCGTCGAGTATTGCCTGATAGAGGTGAGAGATGCTCCAGCGTAGAGGGATGTTATAGTTGAAGAGGCTTGACAACTCGGAGGCAGCCTTTCCCGTATTGGTGTTTCTCCAGGTCCTGAAAGGCACCAGTATGTTCTGATTCCTGTCAAAGGCCATATATCCGTGCATCATTGCACTCACGCCAATTCCGGCAAGCTTTGTTATTTCAACTCCGTACCGGGCCCTGACATTGTCGCAAAGGTCAGCGTACGAGGCCTGGAGCCCCTTCCATATTATGTCTATGCTGTAGGTCCAAAGCCCGTCCACCAGCTGGTTCTCCCACTCGAAGCTGCCCTGGGCGACGGATTTGCATTCCCCGTCGATCAGGACAGACTTGATTCTGGTAGAACCCAGTTCTATGCCGAGAACCGCCTTCCCGGATTCGATAAGTTCTTTTGCCTGCACCGCCATTGCTATTTAAGAGCTTTGTTGAGGAGGTAATATACCTCATTGATGCGTATATCCCTCTTGAAATTCTCCACTGTAGTATCCTTGTTTATGCTGAGCATCTCAATGTCGGCGATTTCAGCATAATCCTCCCAGTACTCGCGGGTGAGATCGTAGGAGAAGGCGGAGTGATGGGTACCTCCGGCAATGATCCAGGCAGCGGCTCCGGTCTCGAAATCAGGCTGAGGAATCCAGAGCGCAGAAGCCACAGGAAGCTTCGGCAGGTCCTTAGGCTTGATGCAGTTCACGTCTGCGGCAATGAGGCGGAAGCGACCGCCCATATCCACGATGGTGGCTGCGATGCCCTCGCCTTCCTTGCTGGTGAATACAAGACGGGCAGTAGGGGTCTTGCGCACACCGATTCCGAGCTGATGAACCTCAAGCTTAGGCTTGCCGGCGGCAATCAGAGGGCAGACCTCAAGCATATGCGACTGGAGTATGGCCGAAGTTTTGCCGTCGAAATTGAGGGTATAATCCTCGAGGAAAGAGCATCCCTTAGGGAGTCCCCTAGACATAAACCATACGGTGCGGTAGAGAGCGGCAGTCTTCCAGTCACCCTCTGCGCCGAAGCCATAACCTTCAGCCATCAGCCTCTGGGAAGCCAGACCCGGAATCTGATCGAAGCCCTTGCCCGTGGTCTCGACATTCACGTCGCCGAGATCATCGAAGTTGGTGGTGAATCCCTTCGCTCCGGTATCCTTGAGCACAGCCCTGAGGGTGAGTTCAGCCTTGGCGGAGTTCCATATCTTCTTATATTCCAAGCTCTCCCTGTTCTCCAGGCAGGAGCAATGGTCGTATTCCCTGAAGTATTCAGCCACGAGCTCATCCACATCGGCATCCTTGACAGCCTCGAAATAAGGCATCACAGAGCTGAAAGGCATATAATCCACGTGGTATCCCAGACGCATCTCAGCTTCCACCTTGTCTCCGTCGGTGACGGCCACGTTGTTCATCTGGTCGCCAAAGCGTATGATGCGACAGTCCTGTGCATCAGCCCAAGCGGCTGCGACCCTTTCCCATACGGCTATATGTTCGAGGGTGGTCCTGTCCTTCCAGTAGCCTACCACGGTCTTGTGGCCCTTGCGCATACGGGCAAGGATGTGGCCGAACTCGCGGTCACCGTGGGCACTCTGGTTGAGGTTCATGAAATCCATATCGATGGAATCCCATGGAATCTCCTCATTGAACTGGGTATGGAGGTGAAGCAGAGGCTTGCGGAGTTTCTGCATTCCGTGAATCCACATCTTAGCCGGTGAGAAGGTGTGCATCCAGGTGATTACACCTATGCATTTAGGATCAGCCTCAGCCCTTCCCATAACATCGGCCACCTCGGCGGAAGAGTTTGCGGTCCCCTTATATACAAGTTTCACCGGAAGCACGCCGGAGGCGTTCATTCCGTCTACCATCTGCTGTGAATGTCCGTCCACCTGAACTACAGCGTCTCCACCGTAAAGGAGTTGGGCGCCGGTAACGAACCATACTTCAAGATTTTCGTATTCCTTTATCATATTCTGTTAATGGTTAATAATTGTTTTACTTCTTTTTCTGTCCATAATATGCACCGGGACCGTGCTTTCGGTTGAAGTGCTTCTCTATAAGCAACGGATTCATTGTGAGTGAAGGATTTATGCTGTAGGCTATGGAAGCCATCCTGGCCACCTGTTCAAGCACCACGGCATTGTGCACCGCCTCGTCGGCATCCTTGCCCCAGGCGAAGGGACCGTGATTTTTCACCAGCACGGCAGGAGTGTGTACGGGGTTCAGTCCCTCAAAACGCTTCACGATTACATTACCCGTCTCGAGTTCGTACTGTCCCTTCACTTCCTCTTCCGTCATATCGGCCGTACAAGGCACGGCATCGTGGAAATAGTCCGCGTGCGTGGTCCCTATGTTCGGCAGATCAATGCCGGCCTGGGCCCAGGCGGTAGCGTAGGTGGAGTGCGTATGCACCACTCCGCCAATCTCAGGGAAGGCCCTGTATAGCACAAGATGAGTAGGAGTATCGGAAGACGGTCTGAGCGAACCCTCGATGACTTTGCCGTCGAGGTCTACCACGACCATATCCTCCGCTTTCATATCATCATAACTGACACCCGAAGGCTTGATGACCACCAGGCCGCTTTCGCGGTCAATGGCGGACACGTTGCCCCAGGTGAAGATCACAAGGCCGTGCTTGACCAGGTCAAGGTTTGCACGGCAGACTTTATTCTTAAGTTCTTCCAACATATCGCTGAACAATTACCAGAGAACGATATACAAAAGTCCTACCAGAACGCAGATAACAAGGGCTCCGATTCCGTAGGATCGGGTAGTATGGAAGAGGGTGAGGTCCACAGGAAGTCCCTTAGGATCGGTTCTGGCAACGTTGGCATTGCTATATAGCCATACGGCCTGGCAACCGACGAGGGCTCCGAAGAAGAAGAAGGCCTGGAAACCTATATCGTTCAGATAAGCGATGAAATGATTCTCCGGAGTCGCAGATTCAGGAAGACAGGCTCCCCAGATGACCACGACAGCCGCAACGAGGATGAAAAATGCACCGGCTCCGCCAAGTATCCTGGCCCACTTCACCATAGCCTCGCGGTCCTTCTGCTCAGGCAGCTCGCAAGAAACGTACTTCTTGTCCAGCAGGGACATGATAATGAAGAAGACGACGAGTATGATGAAAATGTAGCCAGCACGAAGCTGGAACGGCACTCCGCCCAGGAATATCTTGAAGAGCACTCCGAGAGGGATGGTAATGATTGCAGTCCATACGGCTGCCCTGCTGGAAGCGCGCCTCCAGAGCAGACCGAGACCGAATACCACCACGATACCCGGATATATGAATCCTGAGTATTCCTGAATGTACTGGAAGGCCTGGTCGAGACCGCCAAGCAGAGGCTCTACTGCGATGGCAGCAATCACGAGCGCGCAAAGGGAGGTAAGGCGTCCCACTTTCACGAGACTCTTGTCTGAAGCATTCTTCTTGATGTACTTCTTGTAGATATCCATTGTGAAGAGAGTGGAAGTACTGTTGAACATGGAAGCGAGAGAAGATATGACGGCTGCGGCAAGGGCAGCGAAGGTAATGCCTTTCACGCCCACCGGGGTGAAGTTGCGCACGAGCCAAGGATATGCGTCATCGGAGACGTTGATGGAGCCCTGGAGACCGGACATTAACTCAGGATGCAGAGATATGTAGTAGGCACAGATGCCTGGAAGGCATACGATGAAAGGGACCAATATCTTCAGGAAGCCGGCGAACACGAGACCCTTCTGGGCTTCGCTGATGCTCTTGGCAGCAAGGCCCTTCTGTATGATGTACTGGTTGAAGCCCCAGTAACCGAGGTTTGTCAGCCATACGCCGCCGACCACGGCAGCAATACCCGGCACATTCGCAAACGCGCTCTCGCCGTGGCTCTGCTGGATTACCAGGTGAAGATGGCTGTCATTGAGGTGCTCTCCGGAAGTAAGGTCGTTGAAAATATTGTTCAGACCGGCAAGAATACCCTCACCGCCGCCCACAGCGCTTAGCGCGAAGATTGCGGTGACAAGGCCACCGCCAACCAGGAACACGACCTGAAGCACGTCAGTCCACGCCACGGAAGCAAGACCGCCGTAGATGGAATAGATTCCGGCAATGACGTACAGGGCAAGGACAATAACCATCCTCATTGACACGGAGAAGTCCCCGATTACCAGCGTGGCCCCCTGGAGACCGAGAATCTGTTCGATTGCAAGGGAACCGAGCCAAGCAACGGAAGTCAGGTTCACGAATACGTAGAGGAAGAGCCAGAGCACCGAAAAAGCGAGTCCCACACCGTCATTGTAGCGTTCGCGCAGGAACTGGGGAATGGTGAAAATCTTACGCTTCAGCATCACAGGAAGCAGGAATTTACCTATGACTATGAGGGTTACGGCAGCCATAAGTTCGTAGGCTGCGGTGGCTATTCCGTCAGCATAGCTGGTTCCGGACATTCCGATGAACTGCTCGGCGGAAATGTTGGCAGCAATCAGCGAAGCGCCGACAGCCCACCAGGTAAGGTTGTTTCCTGCGAGGAAGTAATCATTGGCGCTCTTTTCCTGACCTTTTTTGTTACGGCCGAGGAAGAGCCCGAGGAAGATGAGTACGGCAAGGTAGACGAGGACGATGATGAGGTCGACGGTTCTGAAACCTGAAGCCGCAATCTGTTGAAAAATAGTCATTGAATATCTTGTTTATTTTGTTACTGAGAATGCGAAAGTACAGTGGCTGCGGTAAGTCTCTCCGGGGCGGAGCACAACTGAAGGCCACTGAGGCTTGTTGGGGCTGTCCGGATAGTGCTGGGTTTCGAGGCAGATGCCGGTGCGCTGCTTATAAACAACACCGCCCTTGCCCTTGACCGTTCCGTCAAGGAAGTTGCCGCTGTAAACCTGGACACCCGGTTCATCGGTATAAAGATCCAGGGTAATGCCGGTCTTTTCGCAATGGAGCCTTGCGGCAAGCTCATCCATGTTTCCTCCGGTGTCAAGCACCCAGTTGTGGTCGTAGCCGTTGCCGTTGGCTATCTGCTCGTTGTCCGTCTCCCCTATTCTGTCACCTATCTTGTGGAGAGTGGTGAAATCGAAAGGAGTTCCGGCCACAGGGACAATTTCTCCTGTGGTCATATATGTATTGTCCACAGGAGTGAAATTTGAAGCGTTGATATATAGGTAATCGTCGCAGACGTCATTGTTCGCCGGGTCGCCGGAGAGGTTGAAATATGAGTGGTTGGTCATATTGATGATGGTCGGGGCAGTGCTTGTGGCCTCGTATGCAATCTCGATGGCATTGTCATCCGTGAGGGTATATGTCACGAATGCAGTCACCGCTCCCGGGAAATTGTTGTCTCCGTCGGGAGAGTCCATTCTCAGCCTGATGCTGTTTTCCTTCACTTCGTCGACCTTGTAAGGCTGATATTGCCATCCTGAAGGTCCTCCGTGGAGGCAGTGGCCGAAGTTGTTCTTCGGAAGATCGTACTCCACGCCGTCAATGGAGAAGCGGCCCTTGTCGATGCGGTTTGCGTAGCGTCCGATGGATGCGCCGAAATCGCTCTGATTGTTCTCAGGGTAATAGTCCTCTACATTGTCGAAGCCCAGGACGACATCGCGCCTGACCCCGTCCTTATCTTCAAGAACTATGGATGTGATGCGTCCGCCGAAATTGGTGACTCCGACTTCCATTCCGTTACTGTTTCTCAAGGTGTAGATTCTGTTGCCCTCTTCCTTGGACGGAGAACAAGCAAGCGCAGCCAGGACGAAGAGGCCCAGCGAGATAGGGATAATTTTATTCATAAAGCTCAATTGATTTCCTCATTGACAGCTTAATAAAAGGTTATAGTATCAGTGCAGGGCCATCCAGCCCGTTTGGTTCTTACAAATATACCCAAATATATCAATAAGACCTATAAAAAACGTAAAAAATATTTCTTTCCCTGATACAGAAAAGGCCCTCAATTGAGAGCCTTTCCCTTTTCATCCAGAATTTCATACTGCAGGATGCTGTGGTCTGTCTTTTCGACAAGTTTCAGCTTGCATTTGAATTTGCGTTTCCACTTGGAGACGTAGGAAAACAATCCCCTGCTCAGGTATGCACCCAAAATCGGGCTTACGGTGAGCGTAAATGTCCTGTGTCCGTTTTCTGCAAGGTCGGCAAGTTTGCGCTCTATCTCCTCATCAATGATGAGGGTGGAAGCGATCTTGCCTGTTCCGTGGCATAGCGGACATTTTTCGGTCGTGTTTATCTCCGTTACCGGACGTATGCGCTGACGGGTCAGCTGCATCAGACCGAATTTGGTGAGCGGCAGCACGTTGTGCTTGGCGCGGTCGCCATCCATCAGCTCCTTCATATACTTGAAAAGCTCGTTACGGTGTTCGGCTTTCTCCATATCGATAAAATCGACTATGACAATGCCGCCCATATCCCTGAGCCTAAGCTGACGTGCGATTTCCTCCGCCGCAATCTTGTTGACCTCGAAGGTGTTCTCCTCCTGATCATTCGTTTTGGCACGGGTACCGCTGTTGACGTCGATGACATTGAGGGCCTCGGTAGTCTCTATCACCAGATATGCTCCCTGTTTCATAGGAACAACCTTGCCGAAAGAGCTCTTGATCTGGCGCGTGACCTCGAAATGGTCGAAAATCGGCTCCTTTCCATCATAGAGTTTCACTATCTTCTCCTGATCCGGAGAAATCTGCGATACGTAGCTGCGCACACCCTCGCACGTCGCTGCATCATTGACGTACACATTCGTGAACGAGGAGTTCAGCAGATCTCTGATGACTGCGGTGGTTCTGTCCGTTTCCGTGAACAGCAGCCCCACTCCCTTGGATGCCGAAAGCTTCTTCCAGGACTGCTCCCACTTTTCTATGAGCGAACGGAGTTCAGCCACCAGCACGGCAGCGTTCTTATTCTCTGCCGCAGTTCGGATTATGGCTCCATAATTCTTGGGGAGTATGCTCCTGACGAGGGCCTCAAGCCTCTTTTTCTCCTCCCTTGAGGAGATTTTCTGGGAAACGCTCACCTTCTCTGCGAAGGGGAGCAAAACAATGTTGCGTCCTGCCAATGAAATTTCCGCAGTCAACCTCGATCCCTTTGTGGAAATAGGCTCCTTTATAATCTGGGCAATCACCATCTGGCCCGGCTTGAGATGATCCTCAATACGTCCGTCCTTGGCGAGTATCTTGCCCAACTTGATTCCGGAGTAAAGTTCTCCGGCATTCCTGTTGGGGTTGGTCTCCTTCACGAAGGTGTCGAACGCCGTAAAATACAGTCCGAGGTCCAGATAATGGATGAAAGCCTCCTTGCTGTCGCCTATGTCCACGAAAGCGGCGTTCAGGGCAGGGAGCAGTTTCTTGACTCTTCCAAGATATACATCCCCTACCGAGAAGCCGTGATCCTTGGTTGACTCCCTGTCAAGTTCGATTAGCCTGTGGTTCTCCATCAAGGCTATCCGGACTTCAGAGGCCGAGACATCGACCACAAGATCCTTTTCTGTTTTCGCGGTGGTTTCCATTATTAGCAAGTTCAATATCAGAAAGAAAAAGCCCGCCGGATCTCCCGTCAGGCTTTTCTCGACTATTTCTTCTTATGTCTGTTCAGACGCAAACGCTTCTTGCGCTTGTGTGTAGACATCTTGTGTCTCTTATGCTTCTTTCCGTTTGGCATATTATAAAATGTGTTAATTATTTGCTCTTGACTTCCTCAACGAAGGACTTTGCCGGTTTGAAAGCCGGAATATCGTGTGCCGGAATGGTAAGGGTGGTCTTCTGAGTGATGTTGCGAGCAGCCTTCTGAGCGCGGTGCTTGATGATAAAGCTGCCGAAGCCACGGAGATATACAGGCTCACCGTTCACGAGGGAAGCCTTAATGCTGTCCATAGTCGCCTCTACAACGGACTGTACAGTCACCTTCTCAATACCTGTCGCCTTGGCAACCTGATTTACGATTTCTGCTTTAGTCATTTTACTATGTTTTATTAGTTAATTAATATTCAATTACTAGCCAACGAAATTGAGGTGCAAAATTAGATTAATTATTTCATAAATCAAAATGATTTGTTGCAGTTTTTTCAATCTTCTACATTTGGCATTGGCACGGAGATTGACTATATTCGCAACTTGGTTTTATTAAGGATAATTACTGACATTTTGACAAAATATGAGACAAGATAAAGAATTCACTTTCCCGGCCGGTGCTGAAGTGAGCATCATTCCGGTGGTACAGGGGGACGCCATGATGAAGTTTGACGAGGCGGAACTCCCTGAGGTTCTGCCGGTTCTGGCTCTCCGCAACGTCGTGCTGTTTCCCGGCGCCATATTCCCTGTCACCATAGGCAGGGAGAAATCCATGAAGCTTATACACGACGCCGAGAAGGAGTCTTTCTTCATAGGAGCCGTGCCGCAGCTTGACGTAATGGTGGAAGAACCGCAGGAGGACGACCTCTTCGCCTTCGGCTCCGCCTGCCGCGTCGTCAAGACTCTGGAGATGCCTGACGGCACCATAACTGCCATCCTGCACGCCTGCAAGCGCTTTGAAATCCAGGGAGTCCTCGGCTATGAGCCTTATATCACTGCCAAAGTGGCATACCACGACGAAATTCTCAACGAGGCGGCTACTGCCACTGACATAAAGGCGATAAGCGAGTCCCTGAAGGATAAGGCCATTCAGATAATGCGCTCATCCAATCTCGGCACCCGCGACACCATAGGCGCCCTCAAGGCCATAGACGACTTCCGCTTCCTGGTGAACTTCATTGCGACTTCCATCGAGCTGGAGGATTTCCAGGCCCGCATAGAGCTTCTGGAATATGACGACGTCAAGTTCAGGTCTCTCAAGCTCCTGTCGCTGCTCGGCTCCCAGATAGAATTGATGAAAATCAAGCAGGAAATCAACCAGAAGGTAAAGAGCGACATCGACCAGCAGCAGAGGGAATACTACCTCAACAACCAGCTCCGTACCATTCAGGAGGAACTCGGAATGGACGATGCGGAGGAGTTTGACCGTCTGCGCGAGAAGGCTGCCGCCAAGAAGTGGCCTGAGGAAATTGCCAAGGCCTTCGAGCGAGAGCTCACCAAGCTCGAGAAGTACAATCCTTCCTCCCCGGACTACAGTGTCCAGTACAACTACCTGGAATTCATGCTTCAGCTCCCGTGGGGCGAGATGAGCGAGGACAACCTCGACCTCAACCACGCCCAGAAGGTGCTGGACCACGACCACTTCGGTCTGGAGAGCGTCAAGGACAGAATCATAGAATACCTTGCAGTGCTCAAGCTCAAGGGGAACATGAAATCCCCTATCCTCTGCCTCTACGGCCCTCCGGGAGTCGGCAAGACCTCCCTGGGAAAGTCAGTGGCAAAGGCCTTGGGACGCAAGTACGTGCGCATCGCCCTGGGAGGCATGCACGATGAAGCCGAGATACGCGGCCACCGCAAGACCTACGTCGGCGCACTTCCGGGACGCATACTCAACGGCATCGCACGTGCAGGCACCTCCAACCCCGTGATCGTGCTCGACGAGATCGACAAGCTCAGCTCGGACTTCAAGGGCGACCCTTCATCCGCCCTGCTGGAAGCCCTCGACCCGGAGCAGAATGCCGCTTTCCACGACAACTACCTGGATCTGGACTACGATCTGAGCAACGTGCTCTTCATCACCACTGCCAACAGCATCTCCCCTATCCAGCCTGCCCTGCTCGACCGAATGGAGCTCATCAATGTGACGGGTTACCTCGCTGAAGAGAAGATGGAAATCGCAAAGAAGTTCCTCATACCAAAGCAGCTCGAGGAACACGGTCTCCAGAAGAAGCAGGTCAAGATCGACAAGGCTGCCCTTATGGCCATCATTGACGAATACACCCACGAATCCGGAGTCCGCGGCCTGGAGAAGCAGATTGCCAAGATAGCCCGCGTGACGGCGAAGAAGGTAGCGACCGGTGACGACCAGCCTGTAACGATTAAGAAGGACAAACTCAAGGAGTACCTCGGCCTCCCTACAGCCTTCCACGACAAGCAGGCCGGCAACGAGGCTCCTGGCGTAGTGACAGGCCTGGCCTGGACCCAGATGGGAGGTGAAATCCTGTTTGTGGAGAGTTCCGTGTCCAACGGCAAGGGAGTAATGACAATGACCGGCAACCTCGGCGACGTGATGAAGGAATCCGCCACCATCGCATACCAGTACATCAAGGCTCATCCCGAGATGGCTAAGATGGACTCCGAGACCTTCTCTAGCAAGGACATTCACGTGCACGTGCCTGAGGGAGCCACTCCGAAGGACGGTCCGTCCGCAGGTATCACCATGGTCAGCTCAATGGTGTCCGCCCTGCGTGGCGAATCCATAAAGCCACACGTGGCTATGACGGGAGAGATGACTTTGAGAGGCAGGGTGCTTCCGGTGGGCGGCATCAAGGAGAAGATACTCGCAGCCAAGCGTGCGGGCGTGAAGACCATAGTCATCTCCGAAGACAACCGCAAGGACGTGGAAGACATCAAGGCAATATACGTAGAAGGCCTTGAGTTCCACTACGTCAAGACCATCAAGGATGTGATAGACTACATCTTCTAGAAAAGAGTCGGGTGATTCTTCTCAAGTCCCTCCAGGACGTGTTCCATAACGGACTTGCGTATGAGGGCGGAACGGGAAGACACCTTGAATCTGGTGCAATACTCATCTATTGCCGCGAGTTCCTGCGCATTGAAAAGCACGGTCTTGCGGCAATTTCTTTTGAGTGACTCCTTCTGCCTGTCCAGATACTCGGGATCCACGGCGGAGTACTTCCTAGTTTTCTTTTTGCGTGGCATTGACTGACTTTATTAGCTGGATCATTTGCGCCAGGTTCTCCACCTCCAGCCTACGCCCCAGAATTTCTCCATCCGACCAGATCAGGAACATCCTCGGAGTTCCGGTTACCCCGTAGATGCGCTGGTAGTCGGAGTCGAATTCCGGATCCCAGAGATGAATCAAGCTGACGTTTCTGTTGTGTATCTTGAAGTTACGCCGGAAAGCCTTCCAGTCGCGCTTGTTGTCGGATGCATATACTGCATACAGGTTCATCGGGAAATCCACCTCATCCAGCACTCCCGGCAGGACCATAGATTCAAGTCTGCATTTTGAGCAGGAAGTGTCGTAAAAGAAAAGCACTGCCACCTTCCCGTCCTCGGGGATGGTCTTCTTCCCTCCGCAAGGCTTGCGGAGCGTGATTTTCTCGGCTTGCATACCCAGCAGGGAACGCCGGTTGCAGTTGGCGAACATCTCCGCTTCCAGGTACTCGAACTCGCTGCTTGCCTGCACCTTGCCGCTGGCAAGCCAGGTATCGAAGATATGAATTGCCACCGCCTCCTCACCCATGACGCGCGCGTGCATATAGTGATTCAGCACCCTGAGCGTGACGTGCTGCCTGGCCAGGGAATCGTCCACCATAGCTATGAGACTGTCGAACTCGGCATTCTTCACTTCCACGCTCTCGCGCTCGAGCGCCCGGTAGAACTGGGTCAGCAGACTGTCAAGGCCTGCATAGCGCCGTGAATCCTCCTCCTGCGCATTAACTGAGCAGCAGAAGCCCAGAAAAATGAACAATATGAGCAGCAGCCTTTTCATCTGACTTCAGGAAGTATTACCCCTTCCGGGAGGAAGAGGGAGGTATCCCCGTGATGACGGAGTATGTCGCGCACGGCTGAGGATGAGATATGGGCGAACTCCTGGGCAGTCGGAATGATGATGGTCTCGATTTCAGGGGCTATGCGTCTGTTAGCGTCAGCTATGGCGCGCTCATTTTCAAAATCGAGCATATTCCTCACTCCCCTGACTATGTGGCGGATCCCGAGCTGGCGGCAGATATCCACCGTAAGTCCATCATACTCAATCACATCCACATTCTCAAGGCCTCTAATGGCCTGCTCAATTATCTCCGTCTTCTGCTCATTGGAGAAAAAGCCCCTTTTGTCCTGGTTGATACCTATGGCTACGGTAACTTCATCGAACATCCCCAGGGCCCTCGTGAGTATGTTGAGATGCCCTGCGGTGAACGGGTCGAAAGAGCCCGGAAATAACGCTTTCAGTTTCATAACCTCAAATATACAATATTTTGATTAAATTAGCGGTATAATTATCGGAAGACCATGGACGTAAGAATAGAGCAGAGCTGGAAGAAGGCTCTTGCGGAAGAATTTGACAAGCCCTATTTCAGGGAGCTGGTGGCAGAACTCCACCGCGAAAAGCAAGCTGGGATCACCGTTTACCCTCCCGGTGGAAGCATCTTCAAGGCCTTTGACCTCTGCCCTCTGGATAAGGTCAAGGTTGTAATCCTGGGCCAGGACCCCTACCACAACCCCGGCCAGGCGATGGGCCTGTCATTTTCCGTCCCGGAAGGCGTTGCCGCCCCTCCTTCGCTGAAGAACATTTTCAAGGAAATCGAATCGGACCTGGGAATAAGGATGAGCGGAAGCACAGACCTCACTCCCTGGGCGAGGCAGGGTGTACTGTTGCTCAACTCGGTGCTCACGGTCAGGGCCGGAGCGGCCGCATCTCACAGCGGACTGGGATGGCAGGAATTCACCGATGCGGTCATTCGCATCATCTCCGAGACTCAGGATGGAGTCGTATTTCTCCTCTGGGGCAACTATGCCAAAACCAAGGCGCCTCTTATAGACATCAGCCGACACCATATACTTGCAGCGGCTCACCCCTCCCCGCTTGCCCGCGGAGCCTTTTTCGGCTGCAGGCATTTTTCCAGGGCCAACGAAATCCTCGAATACGAAGGCAAGTCCCCTATAGACTGGAAGCTCTAGAATCTAGACTTTTTTTCGCATCACCAGACGCATCAGAAGCAGAGCAGCGAGAAGGAAGAACATCAGAGTGGAAACCCTGCCCACTATATCCCCGCAACGCACGAAGAAAGTCTGCTCCGAATTGAAGGCAATGCTTCCGGAAAGGCTTTCCTGAGTCCACCACTGCGTACTGGCCTTGATTTCTCCCCTCTGATCGATGAAGCAGGAGATGCCGGTATTCCCGCAACGGGCTATGTCCCTGCGGGTTTCAATCGCACGCAGACGCGAATAGTTCAAATGCTGCCTGTAGCCGGGAGTGTCTCCCCACCAGGCATCGTTGGTGATGACGGTCAGGGCTCCTGCTCCTGCCTTCACGTACTCCGTGCAGTATTCCCCATAGACGGATTCATAGCAGATAGCGCAGCCAAGCGCCCTGTCTTCATCGAAGCGGAGCACGCCGGCATTGTCCTGGGCCTTGCACCGTCCCATCAGGCCGGAGACATGGAAAAGCTTTGACAGATAGTTGTCCAGAGGCACGAAGATGCGCGGATATGGAGTGGATTCCACACCCACCACCAGCCTGCTCTTGTGGTATTTCTGCAAAGGCTGGTCACAGGCGAGCAGGAAAGCAGTGTTGTGGCTCATATACCATCCTCTGCCATAAGGCCTTGCAAGTATATCCGGAGGCGCTGCAGAGGAGTAGGTCTCTATGGTGCTTGCCCCGAAAAGCAGCTGCGAGCCGGGATAGTTCCCGAGGAAAGCACGGAATTCCTTCACACTCGCGGAAGCCTCCGCGTCATTGAGGAAAATGTCCGAGGTAAAGGTTTCAGGCGCGAGCAGCAGTCGCGTTTTCGAACTGTCCCCGAGGCGCTTGAGTTCGGAGTCGAAGATACCCAGCAGCCTGGCATTCTGCTGCTTCTGGTCTAGGCTTTCGAACTTTTCGTATGGATCCAGATTTGGCTGGGCAATCACTACTTCCAGAGTGGACTCCGCCTTTTCCTCGTATGAGGCATAAAGAGCCTTGGAAAGCACCAGAGGGCCGAAAATCAGCAGTGTTATGCCAAAAACCGCAGATGTGCGCGCAATGCGGTTCCAGACATTCCAGGAGCCCGAAGCGAAAGCGCGAAGCATAGCGAAGAACGCAAGGTTGCACGCCCAGATCCACAGTGAGCCGCCCAGAGTTCCGGTGAACTCATACCACTGCACGCTGCGGGTACTGCCGGCAAAGGCGTTCCCGAGGGTCAGCCAAGGCCAGGAGATGTCCACATCGAAATAATGCCTTTCCCAGGCAAGCCACATCACGGCAAGGAAGATGTACGGCACCGCGCCTCCCATATACCTTTTCCCAAGACGGAACAAAGCCCACACCAGGGACATCTGAAAAGCGTTGGCAAGTATGGCGAAAACGCCGCCGCCCAGAGTGGCATTGCATACCCAGAAGGTGGTGAGGGCATTCCAAAGCACGAAGCAATAGAAGTGATACAGCCAGAAGTGCTTGATTTTCAACTCATCGGCGGCATAATCAGCCCAGAGCAGAGGGAGGAAGGCGACCAGTGAAAGTGCGCCGGCATGAGGCACCAGCCAAGGCAGGCTCAGGAGCACAGCAGAGACCGTGCTCAAAAGCAGGAGGTATAAGGAGGGGCGCTTCATTCTTCAGGCATCTGGCCGCAATACTTTCTCCACTTGTCCAGAAGCGCGGTCATATCTTCCGGAACGGCGGAATCGAACTGAAGCCACTCCCCGGTGCGAGGGTGCACGAAACCAAGGGTCTTGGCGTGCAGCGCCTGACGCGGGCAGAGCTCGAAGCAGTTGCTTATAAACTGTCTGTACTTGGAATAGATGGTACCTTTGCGGATTTCGTTGCCGCCGTAGCGCTCATCGTTGAATATGGGATGTCCGAGACGGGACATATGCACGCGTATCTGGTGGGTGCGGCCGGTCTCCAGTTTGCATTCCACCAGGGTCACGAAGCCAAAACGTTCCAGCACCCTGTAATGGGTGACCGCACGCTTTCCCTTGTCTTCCTCCTCGAACACACGGAAACGCATACGGTCGTTGGGGTCGCGGCCTATGTTGCCCTCGATTGTGCCCTCATCCTCGCGTATGTCTCCCCACACTATGGCCACGTAGCGCCTCTCTATGCTGTGGTCGAAGAACTGCTTCGCCAATTTGAGCTGGGATTCCTCGTTCTTTGCCACCGCCAGCAGACCGCTGGTATCCTTGTCAATCCTGTGGACCAGTACCCCCATCCTCTCATCTTCGGCCTCCGGTCCCTGGGATATGCCCAGGTGGTGGGAAAGCGCATTGATCAGGGTACCCTCGAAATGACCGTGTCCCGGATGTACCACCATCCCCGCAGGCTTGTTCACCACCAGCACATCCTCGTCTTCGTACACTATGTTCAGAGGTATGTCCTGGGGAAGAATCTCCAGCCCGCGCCTTCGGTAGGGCATCACAAAGCGTATCACGTCGCCCGGGCGCACTATATAGTTCGGTTTAACGAGTTCGTCGCCCACGCGCACGTATCCCTCTTTGAAAGCCTGTTGCACACGGCTGCGGGAGGTATCCTCCATATGCGTAGCCATATACTTGTCTATGCGCATCGGGGTCTGCCCCTTGTCCACTTCGAAGCGGAAATGCTCAAAAAGCTCCTCGTTTGTCGTCATTTTTCGGCTGGGGTTTTGCCTGCCGGAACCTTTTCCGTATCCAGGGTGAGGTAAAGGGTGAGTTCACTGCCTTTGGTGACTGCCGGTGCATCTGCGGCAGGGTTCTGCCTGTACACTACGGCACTCAGGGTATCGGCATAGTTCTTCACCGTATTGTCGAAGCGGAGACGACCTATGTTCAGGGAGTTCTCCTGGGCCATGTCGACTGCTGCGCGATACTGCTTGCCGCTGAGGTCTGGGACATTGGTGAGGTTGTCGCTGCTCAAGCCCAGAACCAGATTGATTACAGTGCCGCTGGACATAGGAGTGCCGGGGGCGACATCCACCCCATAGCGCTGCTGCTTCAGCACGTAGTTGGTCGCAATGTCCTTGACATAGATCAGGCGGCCGAGCTCGAGTCCGTTGCGCTGGAGCTCCGCTTTCGCCTGGCGCAGCGAGCAGCCTATCAGAGAAGGCATATACACCTCGCTTGGCACCATAGTATTCGCGGTGAGGCGTATCTTGCGTCCCTTCTTCACGTGCGAACCGGCCTTGGGCGTCTGCATGTAAATTGCTCCCGGAGTCATACGCCTGACGTAAACGGAATCTGTGACCACGGCCCTTACGCCCACGGCAGAAGCCGCAGTCTGAGCCTCTTCAACGCTCATTCCGCTGAAATCAGGAACAGTGATTTCCTTGTTGTGCCTGGTCCCCACTGCCAGGAGCGCATTCACGGAGAACACCAGCACCAGTACGAAGGCAACGGCCAGGAGCACGTTCTTCACTATCCAGTTGGTAAAAATATCCTTTATCTTCATCTTTGAAATTGTTTCCTACAAAAAAGTGACTATACCCTTGACAAGCAAAGCCACGGAAAAGCAGCATACTACTATCCCGGCACCCTTCTTGATTCTCCTCATAGTCCTGGTCTTCACCTTCACGAAACGGGCGAGCACGTAAACCACCAGAGCCCAGTAGAGCAGTTCACCCAGACCCACACAAAGCACTACGGCCCAGGACGGAGACAATCTGTCCGAGTATGCCAGATGCATAATGCCAAGCAGACCGAACATAAGCGCATACGCAGCCGGATTCGAAAACACAGCCAACATGGCCTGGAGCGAATACGAGGCGAGGGTCTTCTTGCTGCGCGGAGCAAGCACGCTGTTTACGTCAGGCACCGTGGCAGTCAGAGCCATACTCAGGCCCACTGCCATAAGGAGCACGGATCCCACCAGCATTATCGGGCCCGAATAGCGGAGTATGAATTCCTCTATCGCACCCAAAGTCAACAGCCCGACCGCGGCAAGGAATGAATCCCCCACGGCCGAGCCGAATCCTGTCATCATACCTGCCGTCTTTCCTCCCTCAAGGGTTTTGTGGATGACCATCATCAGTACCGGTCCAACGGGAAGGGCGGCGATGATACCCACAAGCAATGCCTTTACGAGCTCTAACGTCATAGACGGCAAATATACTCATATTTTTTTGTATTTCTACATCATTCGCATTCCGCCGCCCGGTGGAGGCATACCCGGACCGCCTGCAGGAGGAGCTCCAGGGCCAGCAGGACCGCCGGAATGACGTCTGCCACCCCTCTGGCCCATAGTACCGAACCTCCAGGAGAGAGAAAGCACCACGTATCTTCCGAGAGTGTTGTTGATGGCCTCGCTGTGGTAGTTGGCACTGTCGGTGACGGTAAGGTTCTTGGACTGTCCGAGAAGGTCATAGCCGCGCAGGGCGAGGGTGACGTTGTTGTTGAAGAGGAGTTTGGAGATTTCTGCATTCAGCACGCACTGGGACGGCTGAGGAGTGGAATATCCGTTATACCAGTTGTAATCGGCCTCTCCGGAAAGGGTCATACCGATGGAACTGAGGTCCCAGTTGAGTTCCATGGATACCTGATTGTTCCAGGTTGTAGTCTGATCCTTCATCGTGGAAATGGAATACCAGGACTTGTTCATTCTGGTGCTGGCACCCAGCGATGCCTCGATGGACTTGCCGCTGTACCTCAGCCTGAGGCGCTCGTTGGCACTAACGGTGTTGGTAATGTTCTCGGCTATATGGTTCGAGTAGTAGGTCGGATCGTTGAACTTGTCTATGAACCACTCCATGAAGTCGTAGTACCCCTTATCGTCATACACGCTCATATCCACGTCCGTACCGACATATGACGCACTCATCCTCCAGTTGAGGCCAAGGGAATTGTTGACGGAGAAGTTGCTCTTTCCGATAGGGAAGTTGCAGAACATGTTTCCGCCTGCATTTGCGGTGGTAGGACCATTGAAAGGCATAGTGTACTGAGCGCCGTTGGAGCCATACCATACTGAGCTTACAATAGGGTTCTGGGTGAAACCTCCCGTGAGACTCACATTTGCTGACGCAAACTTCTGCCTGTTGGAGTAGCGTAAATTAAGGCGTATGTTGTGGTTGAAATACGGGGTAAGCGAAGGGTTACCGAAACTTACGTTAAGAGGGTCAGAGTTGTCAGGCACCGGCATGAGCTGTGAGGTGGACGGCTGGCTTGAGGTTCCCCTGTAGAAGAGACGGCCGCTGTAGCTGTCATTCGGTTCGAAGCTCACCATTGCCTGAGGGGAGAAGTTCCACCTGAAGTCTGTGTATTCCTGAGGCGAGTAACTCTGGCTGAGAGCATCGTACTTGGTGGTACTGTTGTAGGTCTTGGTAGGTATTGCCGAGAAGCCCACCTGGGCACGAAGCTTGTCGCTCTGGTAGAGCACGTTGGCTCCTATCTGCTGACGGTCGGTCTGATTGATGATCTTGTTGGTGTAGTTGTAGTCGATTGCCCCACCGTTCTCCATATCGTATGTGAGTTTGTCGGAGACAGACTTGCTCCAGGAATAGGAGTAGTTGGCTTCCACATAGAAACGGTTGCCGAGAGGTTCGGTATAGGTGAGGCGTCCGTCAACGGAATATGAGTTCTGGTCATTGTCGAACTGCTGGGTCACCTTCTGCACGGAAGCATTGTCGCCGTAAGTGGTGATGCCGTTCTTGTTGTAACCGGTGAGCTTGTTGTCCGTTGCTCTGAAATTCATGTTCAGGGTCATTGTTCGTCCCGGAATTCCGAGGCGCTGGCGGAGCAGGAAGCGGCCGCTCGCGGAAACGTTCTTGTTGTCCCCGAAGTTATCGGTGAATGAGGTGTTGATTTTGTCCACCGAGCCCATAAGGTTGTCGTTGTAGGTGGTGTCACGGCTGGTCTGCACATAGCTGCCGTTGCCTATGGTAATCTGAGGCTCGAAGAGTATGGAAGTATTCTCGGAGAACTTGTGCTCCAGACGGAAGCCGAAATTGTGGCCGCCGGAATTGGTGGTGCTCTTGCCGCCGCTCATATAGATGAGGTTGTTGTCCTGAAGATAGGTCGTCTTCATTGAACTCTCCTCCACGTCGTTGCGGTTGTAATTGTAAATATAGTTGCCTCCAAGTTGCATATTTCCGTCGAAGAAGGTGGAAGCCGCATTCAAACCACCCATATAGGAAGTGGTGATGCCGTTGCCTCCGCCCCAGCCGCCCTGGCCGCCTCCCATTCCGCCTCCGCGCATATTCATCATCATATTGCCGGAACGGTTGGTAGCACCGCGGTTGTTGGTATTGTTGCCGTTGAGTATCAAGCTGATCTGGGTATCCTCATTGAACTTGCCTATGAAGGCGTTGCCCAAGTACCTGAGTTCAGGCTCTATTTCCGGCTGTGAAGGCACGTCTGAACCGGCACCGGCGCTGACCTGGCCGAAAAGACCTCTCATCATACCCTTCTGCACGGAGAGGTCGATCACCGTCTCCTCCTCGCCGTCGTCTATGCCGGTAAACTCGGCCTGCTCGGACTTCTTCTGTATGACCTTAAGCTTGTTGATCATCTTTGCGGGAATGTTCTTCGAAGCGAGCTGCGGGTCATCCAGAAAGAAGGTCTTGCCATCGATGGTAATTTTTGTGATGGTCTCGCCGTTGGCTGTGATGGAACCGTCTTCGGAGACCTCCACTCCAGGAAGTTTTTTCAGGAGATCCTCCAGCATATCGTTGTCGGTGGTCTTGAAGGCTGAAGCCGTATATTCCACCGTATCCTTCTTGATTATCACTGCATTACCGGTAGCGGACACGGAAGCGGCATCAATCACCTCGGCGTCAACCTTGAGCTTTATCGTGCCCAGGTCGAGAGCTTTGGATTCCATTTTGATTTTCTGGGTATGGGTGACATATCCCATCAATTCCGCTTTCAGGGTATATGATCCGTTCTTGACTGATTCAATCTTGACGTTTCCCTCGCTGTCAGAAAGGGCATAGTTTGAAGGTTTGGACTGTCCGTCCTTTACAAGGGAGACTGTCGCGAAGCCCACAGGGCTGCCGTCCGAGTCATCAACCAGAACCAATTTCACAGTGTTCTGGGCAAAGAGGCTAAGGCTTAAAAACAAAAAGCCCAGCATTGAGGATAATCTCAACTTGTTCAT
The DNA here is from genome assembly GCA_945939695.1 of uncultured Bacteroidales bacterium. Lineage (GTDB taxonomy): Bacteria > Bacteroidota > Bacteroidia > Bacteroidales > UBA932 > Cryptobacteroides. The sequence continues at coordinate 81,600 of CAMEWE010000002.1, read as the reverse complement.
ATTCTAACCAATAATAATAATCGTCTGGTTATTTCGCCCTGTCGGGATTGGAGGCTATGAACTGTTCCCACGAGCCGGAAGTCTGCCCTGACTGAGCAAGCGGACTTGTAACTTGATAGAAGTGGCACATAGCGAGTGCCAGCGCGTCTGTAGCGTCCAGGAATTTATTTTCAATTTTTGTGCCAAGCGTCTTCTGCACCATAAGGCTGACCTGTTCCTTGGAAGCGGCACCATTGCCGCATATGGCCATTTTCGCCTTTCGTGGGGCATATTCATACACTTTGACCCCTCTCGAAAGGGCGGAAATCATAGCTGCCCCCTGAGCTCTTCCGAGCTTGAAAATCACTTGCGCATTCTTTGCGTAAAAGGGTGATTCGATTGCCATATCATCGGGGCGGTACAGGTCGCAGAGCGCACCTACCTTTTCATAGATTATTTCAAGTTTATCATAGGCCGAGTCAATCTTCCTCAGGTCCACCACACCCATATCCACGTAATGCGGCTTCCCGGCGGCATCAACACGCACAATCCCGAAACCTAAAATATTGGTTCCGGGATCAATGCCTATTATTGTTCTGCTCTTGTCAGTCAATCTTGTCAAATCCTGTATATGGACGGAGAACTTCAGGGATGATGATGCCGTCCGGGGTCTGATTGTCTTCAAGCAGGGCTGCCACTACGCGCGGGAGGGCAAGTGAGCTGCCGTTGAGAGTGTGTGCGAGCTGAGTCTTTCCGTTCTCATCACGATAACGAAGGTGCAGGCGGTTGGCCTGGTAGGTTTCGAAGTTGGAAACAGAAGAAATCTCAAGCCAACGCTGCTGAGCTGCTGACCAGAGCTCGAAGTCATAGGTGATTGCAGAGGTAAAACTCAAGTCGCCGCCGCACAGACGGAGTATGCGGTACTTGAGACCGAGCTTGTTCACCAGGGATTCCACGTGTGCAACCATATCGTCCAGAGCCTTGTATGAATCTTCAGGCTTCTCCACGCGCACGATCTCCACCTTGTCGAACTGGTGCAGGCGGTTGAGTCCGCGCACGTCCTTGCCATAAGAGCCGGCCTCGCGACGGAAGCAAGGTGTGTAGGCAGTGAGCCTCTGAGGGATTTCTCCCACGGCAAGGATCACATCCCTGAAAATGTTGGTCACAGGCACTTCAGCCGTAGGTACCATATAGAAATCATCAAGGTTTGCGTGGTACATCTGGCCTTCCTTGTCAGGAAGCTGGCCGGTACCGAAACCTGAAGCTGCGTTCACCATGACAGGAGGTTCAACCTCCTTATAGCCGGCTGCGGTATTGCAGTCAAGGAAGAAGTTGATCAATGCCCTCTGGAGCTTTGCGCCCTTTCCCTTGTAAACCGGAAAACCTGCTCCGGTAATCTTTACGCCGAGGTCGAAATCAATGATATCGTATTTCTTGGCGAGTTCCCAGTGAGGGAGGGCATTATCAGGAAGTTTGACCTCGGGACCACCCATCTTGACCACCTCATTGTCTTCAGCGCCCTTGCCCGGCTTCACAAGCGAGCAAGGAACATTAGGTAGGAGTACGAGCTTTTCCTCGAGTTCCTTTCCGGCAGCATCCATCCCGGCAAGAAGTTCACCCGACTTTGCCTTGAGCTCTGCAACAGCAGCCTTTACCTGTTCAGCCTCTTCCTTGAGGCCTTTCTTCATAAGTCCTCCGATTTCTGCGGCCTTCCTGTTCTGCTCGGCCAGCAGAGCATCGCTTTCGGTCTGGAGCTTGCGGCGCAGAGCGTCGAGTTCGAGCACCCTGTCCACAATAGGGGCGGCGTCAAAATTTTTGATTGCGAGCTTCTCAATCACGGCCTTAGGGTCGTCGCGAAGCATTTTGAGTGTCAACATGACTCTGAAATTTATATTGTATGACTTATATCCTCAAAAAAACAAAGGACCCACACTCAACTCGAAGTGCAAGCCCTTTGTCATCTACTGATCCTTCGAGTTAGTTCTCAAAAGGAATTACCGATACATAGGATTTGTTCTCCCTCTTGCGGGTGAACTTCACTGTACCGTCTACGAGCGCATAGAGAGTGTGGTCCTTACCCATTCCGACGTTCTTGTCAGGATTGTGCACGGTACCTCTCTGACGTACGATGATATTTCCGGCTTTAACTACTTCGCCGCCGAATTTCTTGAGACCAAGGCGTTTGCTTTGTGACTCACGACCGTTCTTAGAACTTGATTGACCTTTCTTGTGTGCCATAATCCTTAAGCGATTTCGTTAATCTTAATCTTGGTAAGTTTCTGACGGTGACCGTTGAGCTTCTGGAAGCCCTTGCGACGGATCTTCTTGAAAACAAGCACCTTGTCAGCTTTAACATCATCATCGAGCACGGTAGCCTTCACTACTGCTCCGTCCACATAAGGAGCTCCCACCTTCACATTGGCATCGTCAGCCACGAGAAGGACCTTCTTGAACTCCACGTCAGCACCTTTGGCATCAGCGAGCCTCTGCACAAAGATCTCATTTCCAGCTTCAACTTTGAACTGCTGGCCTGCAATGTCTACGATTGCGTACATTAAAACTTCTTTTATAAAGTTTCGACCGTAAGCGTCTGCCCACCCGGGCAGCTCTTGTCAAGCTCATCGGCCATAATCATTCGGACCGCGAATTTAGGAATAATTTCCGAAACCACCAAATATTCCTGAACTTAAGGAATTAATATCTATATTTGCGTAAAATTGAAATTCAAATTACAATGAACAGCCATCTAAAATTTTTCGCAATGCTTGGAATCGGAACGCTTGCAGCATCTTGTTCGTCACTTCAGAACGACAAGGTGGAAGGCTTCAGGTATCTTCTTGATGAATTTGCAGACATCAAGGTGATTCGGTACACCGTCCCGGGATGGGAGGAGCTCAGCCTTCAGCAGAAGGAGTATGTATATCACCTTGCCGAGGCGGCCAAATGGGGACGCGACATCTACTGGGACCAGAACTGCGCCGGAAACCTCGAGCTCAGGAGGGTGCTGGAGAAAATAGTCAGCGAGTACGCAGGAGACAGGGAATGCGCCGGGTACAAGGATTTTGAAGTATATGCAAAGCGGGTCTTCTTCTCCAACGGAGTGCACCATCACTACGCCGAGGACAAGTTCTTTCCGGCCTGCAGCAGGGAGTACTTCGCAAGCCTGATGAAGGCGGTGGACTCATACGACAGTCAGGTACTTGACTTTGTCTATGACAGGGAGAACGGGCTCCAGCGCCGTTCTACCAGCAGCGAGGGCGACATTGTAAGTCTTTCGGCAGTAAACTTTTACGAAGGGGTCAGCAGGAAAGAAGTCGAGGATTACTATGCAGGCATAGAGGACAGGAACGACCCGCATCCCATATCCTACGGCCTCAACACCAAGGTGGTGAAGATAGACGGCAAGGTCACAGAGCTGCCGTGGTGCGTGGGCGGCATCTATTCCAGGGAGTTGAGCAAGATTTGCGAGGAACTCGAAAAGGCTGCAGCAGTGGCGGAGAATGACGCGCAACGCGAGTACATCGCAACCCTTGTGGAGTATTACAGGACTGGCGACCTGCGCAAATGGGACGAGTACAACATCAAGTGGGTCAAGGAGTTGGACGGCACGATAGACTTCGTGAACGGGTTCGTGGAGGACTACAACGACCCGCTTGGGCGCAAGGGTGCCTGGGAGGCCAACGTCAACATAAAAGACCACAAGGCATCGGAGCGGAGCGAAATCCTCTCCGCGAACGCACAGTGGTTTGAGGACAACTCCCCTGTGGACCCGAGATTCAGGAAGTCCGAAGTCAAGGGCGTGTCCGCAAAGGTCATCAATGTGGCCTGCATATCCGGAGATGCATACCCTGCAACGCCTATAGGCATCAATCTCCCTAATGCCGACTGGATCAGGAAGGAATACGGCAGCAAATCGGTGACCATAGCCAACATCACCCACGCATACGACTACGCCGCCAACGAGTCGCCGAAGAATATGCTCGACGAGTTCGCCTGGGACGAGAAGGAGAAGGAACTCGAGAGAAAGTTCGGTTCCTATGCAAGCGAAATCCACACCGATCTCCACGAATGTCTAGGTCACGGTTCCGGCCAGCTGCTTCCGGGCGTGGCTACCACGGCAATGGGAGAGTATTCCTCCACCCTCGAGGAGACGCGGGCGGATCTCTTCGGCCTCTACTATGCGGCAGACCCGAAACTGGTCGAATTGGGCATAATGCCTGACAAGGATGCATACAAGGCCGAATATGCCTCATACATACGCAACGGACTCTTCACCCAGTTCACCCGCGTCGAACTCGGAGCGAAGAACACCGAAGCCCATATGCAGAACCGCAAGCTCATAGCCGAGTGGTGCTACGAGCAGGGCAGGGCAGACAAGGTCATAGAAAAGAAAGTGCGCGACGGCAAGACCTATTTCGTGGTCAATGACTTCGAAGCCCTGAGGGGACTGTTCGCCAGGCTGCTGGCTGAAGTGCAGCGCATCAAGAGCGAGGGCGACTATGAGGCCGGGAAACGCCTTGTGGAGACATACGCAGTCAACATTGACCCTGAACTGCACAAGGAGGTGCTGGAAAGATATGCTGCTCTTCAGCTCAAGCCATACGGAGGTTTCGTGAACCCGGACATCGTGCCTGTGGTCAAGAAGGGCAAGGTGGTGGACTACAAGCTCGAGTATGCCGACAGTTTCCTCGGGCAGATGCTCAAATACGGAAAGGAATATTCGATCAGATAGTCAGCAATAATTCATCAGCCCGCAATTCTCGCAAGGATTACGGAGATGTTATCAGTACCGCCTCTTTCGCACGCACTGCGGAAGAGGCTTTCTGCACTGCAGTCCCCGCCGCAAAGGGCCTCTTCGATTTCCTCGTCTGAGAGCATATCGCTCAGGCCGTCGGAGCAGATCAGAAGCGCGTCCCCTTCCAGGAGTTTCCCGTCCAGGCTCTGCACCTGCAAACGGCCCTCACAGCCCCCTCCAAGGCAGTTCAGCAGCAGTTTTCCGGCCTCCGGGTTTCCTGTAAGCCCACGCTCGTTGTCATCCGTAGTGAGTTGGCGCAGCACTCCCTCCCTGAAGCGATAGCTGCGGCTGTCTCCGGCATTGATGAGCCATATGTGCCCGTAATGCCATATCACCCCCGTAAGAGTGCAGCCCATAGGCCTGCTCTGACCTCGCTGAGCCGCAGCGCTGTTCAGCTTGAAGGATATGTAGGAGGCAGCCTCCCTCAGCTCATCCTCGAAGCGTTCCGGGGAAATCTGATGCAACACGAGCTGCTCCTTTATCTCATCCAGGGCGAAGCGGCTCGCCTCTTCCCCATCCTCGTGTCCGCCCATACCGTCGGAGACGAGCAGGTAGAAGAAACCGTCCTCCGGGGTGCTGACCGTGAGCGTTGTGGAATCGTCGCGCAGCAGCAGTCCTCCGATGGAGAGCGCATCCTCATTGTTCTCACGCACGAGGCCTTTGTGGCATATTGCCTGAATATCCAGTTTCATTCCACTACAAAATCAAGGGTTGCAATAGTAACGCGGTCACCTTTTTTCAACTTGGCTCTGCTGATACGCTGCCCGTTGACAAAAGTGCCGTTGGTGGATTTATTATCAATTATGGTCCAGCCGTCCGCGTCCTTTTCCACGGAACCGTGGCGCCCCGAGACATAGGGGCAGCTGCCCAGTTCAGGCCACATTCCTCCGCTCCGGCCGAATTCCCCGGGTTTCAGGACGAGCCTCCAGCCGTTTCCGACCAGTTCCGAGGCCTGCGGCGGCGTGCCGCCAAGGTACTTGCGCCCGGTGACAAGATCACTGCCGCACACCGGGCACTCAAGTCCCCGTTTCGGACGTTTGCACTCCGGGCACCATTTCAACTCCCTGCCGCACTGGTCGCAAAATGCGCTGTCGTCAGGAATCATAGCTCTGCAATCGGGACACTGTATCATAGCACATCCTCCATCATTATGGTTTTACGCTGTTCCGGGGTCACGCTCCCGACTTCCTCAGCGAGGCGTGCGGCGAGGTTGGACTTCACCTCGTCGAAGAGGTTGCGTGCGTCGCGTCCGTTACCGAAACTGCGGCCACGCTTGTTATACATCATCGTAAGCCTGCCTCTGACCGCATTCTCTGCCATAGGGTCGAGTTTGTACCCTTCCTTGTCGGCGCGCATTTTGAAGATACTGTAGAGCTCATCGGGCGTATAGTCCTCAAACACAATGCGATTGCGCTCCGGGAACCGGGACTCGAATCCGCTGTTTGCCTGCAGAAAAGCCTGCATTTCGTAGCTGTAGCCGGCAGCTATGCACACGAATTTACCCCTGTCATTCTCCAACCTCGGCACAAGAATCTCGAGCACAGTCTTTCCATACTGGTCCGCAGAGAGCTGGTAGGCCTCGTCGATGAAGAGTATTCCGCCCATCGCGGAGTTGATCACATGGGTGGTAATTGCTTCTGTATCACCCAAGTATCGCCCCACAAGGTCAGACTTCCCCACCTCAACCACCTTAGGAGAAGGCAAGGCTCCCATTGAGTACAGTATCTTCCCCATAAGTCGGGCTACCGTAGTCTTTCCTGTGCCTGGGTTTCCAAGGAAGAGGTAGTGTCCTAAAGGTATCTCCGGACGGCGCTGCTCCAGCCTGGCGCTCTCTATTTCGTTATTGATAGTGTGCGCCAGTTTTGTCAGGGACTTTTTCACGCCATCAAGACCTACAAGCGCATTGAGCTCTGCGAGACATCCGTCTATCGAGAGCTTCTTAGGCTCCACGTACGGAATGTCCTCCAGATAGGCTGTATGCGCCATCTCAGGGGTCCATTGCTCTGGCGGAACGGCAGCCAGCCTTTTGTAGATATTGGTTTTGGTCTGCGCCACCATCTTCATGGCTTCGCCGGCGTTTCCGAACTTGTCGTCCTTCATCGCCACCATATTGCGGAACATATTCAGTGCCTTCATCCTGACCTGCTCGTCCGCAAGGGTGAAATTGTTTTTCTTTGCCTTTGCCGCACGCTCGTATATCTCCAGCAATTCCTCGGCCGTATAGTCTTCAATATGTATGAAATGGCTGAAACGCCGCTTCAAGCCCTTGTTGGAGTTCAGGAAATCTTCCATTTCCTTAGGATAACCAGCGAGTATCGCCACGAACTTTCCCGCATCGTTCTCCATACGCGTCATCAGCGTCCGCACAGCATTTTCGCCCTCCTTGTTCTTGCTCTGCCCTGCCGGATCCATAGGGTTGAGGTCATATGCCTCATCCAGGAAGAGTACGCCTCCCATCGCTTCGTTGACGGCGGCATCCATATTCTGCGCCGACTCGTTCACGTACTTGCTTATGATATTGTCCGGGACCTTTTCTGTCACCCGGTCTGTCGCAGTCACTCCCAGAGCCTTGAATATTCTGCCGAAGGTACGCGCCACACTGGTCTTTCCCGTGCCGGGATTTCCTGTCAGGATGATGTTGAATCTTGTCAGTCCTTCCTCGGCATCGCCCAGCTCAACCAGTTTCTTCTGCACCGCAGCCTCCTCCACTATGAGCCGTACCGCCTTCTTGACTCCCTGCATTCCTACGAATCCGTCAAGTTCCTTCATTATTGCCTCGACAGCTATGTCCTCCGTAGCATCCTCACCCACCAGATCCGCGTAGCTCAAAGTGTCATCTGCAGCTTCTCGCAGACGCAAGCGCTTCACAGCCAGATCGAAGAGATTCCTGACCTCACGGGCGTTGCCGAAAGTATCCCCGCGCTTGAGGTACATCCTGTCGAATATCTTCGGAAGCATCTTCCCGGCCTCATCATCAAGGGTGAAAACCGTGTTCTCATTATTGTTTGCGAGCAGTCTGCGGAATATCTGCTCCAGTTCCCTGGCGTTGTAGTCGGGGAATTCTATAGTGACATTGCAACGGGAAGGGATGCCCGGATTCATGCGGACGAAATTCCCCATTTCCCTGGTGTAACCCGCCATAATGCAGACAAAATCCCCCTTGCGGTTTTCAAGAAGGTTGAGCAGGGTATTGACCGCATCCATTCCGTATCCTCCCTTTCCGTCCCCGCTGCCCGAAAGAGCGTAGGCCTCGTCGATGAAGAGCACGCCGCCCATTGCCTTGGCAACGTAATTCTTCACATTGGCTTCGGAATCGCCCTGAAAGCGGCCTATGAAATCTTTGCCTGAAATCTCCACGAACTGTCCCGTAGGCAGGGCGCCAATGGCATTGAGGACTTCCCCGAACTTGCGTGCAAAAGTGGTTTTGCCCGTGCCTGGATTGCCGGTGAAGATATAGTGGTCGCAAAGCAGTTTGGATTTGACACCCTTCTCCTTGCGTTTCTTGACATTGCGTATGATTGCCCTGATTTCGTCCTTGACACTTTGAAGACCGACATATCCGTCCAGGTCGGCAAGAATATCTTCCTCACTTTTGGGTACAAAGCACCTGTCAGGGTCTATGTCCTGCGTTTCAATGATCCTGCTGCCGCGCAGAGCCGCCTTCACATATATGTCCTCCGCGACCTTCTCGGCAAGATGCCCGTTGGTGTAGCCCAGGTCGGCCTGGCGCATATACCATGAAAAATGGCTTCTCAGACATTCTTCCACCCCCTCGGCCACGCCTGCTCCATACCTTTCCCTGAAGATTGTCATTGCCAGTTCGCTCAGACCGCTTATGTCGAAGGCTTCCAGGGAGAACTCGAATTCGAAGAGCCGCCGCACGTCCTTGTTGTACTCCATGAACACGGAAAGCTCGTTCAGAAGCCCGCAGAGCAGCACTACCGGAGCACCTTCGGTACTGCGCATCCTGTTGAAGAGCCTGTCAAGCTGGTTGACGTTGGAGGCTTTGGACGTCGGAAGGAGTTTATGGGCATTGGTAATGAGCAGTATCCCGTCCTTGATGGACGAAATGTTCTTGTCGAAGTCAGAAGAGAATTTATCCCAATCCGAGGCATCCACTGCCATCGGCTTCTTCTTCACCACCCCTGAAGATAGCATTTTGTCTGCGATCATATTGGCGATGAAGTTCTTGCCGCTGCCGGAATCACCCAATATCAGGCAGTCCATACCTATTCGGGCTCCTCCTTCGGCTATTATTCCCGCAACCTTCAGTTTATCTTCCAGCTTTTCCAGCTCAGGGAGTATCCCTGCCTTGCAGATAAGCTCTCCAGGGACAGAAGCCCGGGAGAACTCAGTTCCGCAGAATCGACAGTACTTCGCCTCCTTCCTGTTATCCTTTCCGCATTTATTGCAAACCATATCTATCTCAGGTTTCTCAAGTAAATGATTGTTTTAATCAAAAGCGTTATTCCTGCTTCTCTGCCGGCATTACTTTTTCCAGCAATGGCCTGGCCATATTGTCGAATCGGCTGCTGCCCGGAATCAACATACTGAGCCCCATCAGGATCCAGACCACGACCACGAATGAGATTATGAACTTCCGCCTGCTCTTAAGCTCCAGCTTCCAGCTGAGAAGCTCACTGTCGTTGAAAGCCCCGTTGAGTGAGGAATCGAAATCGGTCTCATCGCTGAAGGCAAAGTAGAGTGGTTCCAACACGTTTTCCTCAAACCCCGGCTTGGAGAACCTGCGCGCAACGGCTGCATTGCCGCTCTTTAGAAATTTGACAGCATAGAATACAAGCATTCCGAGCACAGCAAGCACGACTGCGGCAAAGATATAGAGTACATATGCACCCAAAATCCTGATCAGGAAAAAAACTGCAACAGCAGAAACGGCACCTCCGATGATGGGAATGAGGCAGCCGTCCGAATCGCTGGCAAAGAATATAATTACGGAAACCACCAGACCCACAGGCCAGAAGAAGGATTCAAGGCGCAGACCGGACACATCCAAGGTCGGATGCTCGATGATGGAGCATACCAGCATAGTGAGCAGAATCAAACAAGGAACCATGGCGAGGACGAACAGACACAGCCATTGCAGGGCTGTCCTGATGTTCAGGCCATTGATTCTGGCTTTTCCTCCCGCCAGCGCGGCAGCAGCCTTTTTCTTAGCAAGGTCAAAACGCTTCACGGGTTCAAGTTTCGCATCAATCAGTCTGATTTCCTCGAGATAGCTCTCTAGAAGACGCTCATAGCTATACTTGGCAGAAAGGTCTGCGAAAGGGTCCTCGTGGTACTGCACGGCAAGCCAACCGACCAGACCGCCCTTCACATATTCGCCTTGCAACTCATCCTTGCCTATCGCTGCAAGATCCTTCCTGTCCCTTATGCTGATTCCACTCCCCGGGAAGTTGTATTCCGGAGTGCGACCGAATCCCTTGACTATCCTCATCCAGGCACACTGAACGAGGTAGCGCTCATCCTTGGGACCGGCTTTCTTCTTATTGTCGGAGCTGTGATAGTCCACGCAGTGCTCGTACCAGCTGAGCTGCTTGGTGAAACGGCCGCCTTTCAGCTTGAAGAAAGTCTTAAGGTAGCAGAATTCATCAGGATAATAAAGGCCCATCACCACATTGCTGATTGTACTCAGGGGTATGCGCCTGTTCAGCGGCGCGTTGGCTTTCTTGGGCCAATCGCTGATCAGCGTATCCAGATTGCCCCTGTACCTACCCCAGAAAATATTGTATATCTCATTGAGTACAAGGCCAATGCCCTGCTGAGTCATAGCGTACAGCGGGTCCGAGCTGTCGTTGATGAGATTTATGTCCGACATAGGGTCCACAGTCTGCACGCGAAGCATATATGTCGGATAGCAGGCTTTTGTGGCAGGCAGTTTGGCAGCCACATCCGCACTTCTGGAACGGACCCATTCCACAAAAGTGTCAGAATTCAAAAGATTGACGGTGTCCGGATCCGGTAAGCTGTCGTTGAAAAAATTGCCCACGTCCTTCAGGGTCACGGCATCACGGCAGACGGCCTTTCCGTCCTTTCGCAAACTGCCGGAGAGCCGCAGGGGGACAGTCGGATCCAACAGGTAAATCGCTGCCATAAGTCCTGTATCCTGGTCTTTCGGATAGCGTTTCTCCACTATGTCCTGAATCTCAAGGGCAAGTTCAGGATAGGGTCTCAACCACTTCTCCACAGTGCCGCGGTAGAGATACTTCCTTGCCAGTTCAGGTTCCTGAACCATACATCCGACAAGTTCCTCAGGGGTATTGGCGAACAGGTGTTTGGAAGCACTGAAGGTGATATTGAGATCCTCCAGCAGTTCATCTTCCTCCACCGGCACATCCCGGCCGTTTACCGTCTTCTCGATTTCCTCCCAGTCCCAGCGTTTGGCCGGGTTCCTGATTAGCAGTCCGCGGCATATCCTCGCCAGGGGGTCCGGCATATCGGAAGGCACGGCAATCCTACCCTTTACCTTGTCAATAGCCATCTGGTGCTCTTTTGCAAGGAAAGCGCTTTCCCCTGCCCATAGCGAGAGTATGGTCATACCAAGGGAATAGAAGTCAGCCTTGGCGCTCAGTTCAGTATAGCTTACCCCCGAAATGGTCACAGTGTCCGAATACACTTCCGGAGCGGCATATATGGGAGTACGCACCTGGGTTGTGGCGCACTTCCCCTGAGCATCCATAATGTCTGCAATTCCGAAGTCGCACAGGACAGTGTCCCAACTGTCCCTGTCTTTTATGAGTATATTTGCAGGCTTGACATCCTTATGCAGTATGCCCTCCTTGTGCAGCTTGTCCAGAGCCATTGCGGTCTTGAGAGCGATGGCAAGTATGGCCTGCGCGTTACCCTTCAATCCGGCAGCTGCGGCATTGCCCTCAGGAAAATATTCCAGAAGTTCATAGTCGGGGCCGTAGTCGACAGTATCCACGAGGTAACCTTTCCCGGCAAGCTTATCCAGAAACGGTAGCACTTTGAAATTCGGCTGATGCCCCTTGCGATAAAGCTTCAGGGCATAGCGCCTGCCTGAAGCCGACACAACATAGAGTTCGCCTTCCGATCCGCTGCCTATGACTTTCTCCACGATGCAGTCCCTGCTGCCGGCGCTGATTTTGGCGCCTTCGCTATAGGCACATTTCACATCGGAGGAGCCTTTGGACACGGCACCCGGTCCCGCATCGGTCTTCTGAGGGGCTACAGCAGTCTTCTGAGGGGCCACAGCAGTCTTTTGAGGGGTTGCAGCAGTCTTCTGAGGGACTGTCGTGCCATTCTCCTTTTTGTGGAGTCCTTCCAGGATCTGTTTAATTTTGTCCTCCTGTGCCATAATCTACTCTCTTTTGTATACCTTTCTCTCTCCCACAACCTTGGTATATTTAACTGCCCCAGGGGTTCCTTCCGGCACCACCCTGGTAATCTTGTCCTGAATCCATTTGCCTCCAAACTCGCGCACATAACATTCGGATGGATTATTGTGTTTGACATGGCACTTGTTGCACTCCCAGTACATTCCCACGCTCACCGTAACTTCATACCAGCTTTCTTCTATTGTCTCCATCACGGCCACCTTTCTGGCAGTGTAATAATTGCGCTGCTCCTGGGGTGTCATTCCGGCCGGAGGCAGCATCTCCTCGAAAATCCTGTTGGCTTCTTCCACCGCCCTGGCGTACTCGGCCATCACTTCCTCACGGCTGCGGCCCATCTTCCTGCGCTTCGCAGATGGCATGTCCGCCGTCGTGAATCCCACCTTGGACATAAGTTCATCAAGGCGGAGTTTCCCTTCCGTAGGTTCTTGATTTTCAGCACATTCTTCTTTACAAGCTGCTGAATCCAATTCTGCCTGAAGCTCGGAAATACGCACCATTGCCCTGGCCGCCTCACGCACCTTAGGATCCATCTTAGCTTTTTCCACAGCTTTTCGGGCAGCCCGGGAAAGGGGTCTTCCACAGGCTCGGCAGAAAGGACGGTAATTGATTATCTTGCAATCGGGGCACTCCATCCCCTCCGACGGCATTCCGCACTCCGGGCAGTCCATATCATCAGGACCCATCATGGCACCGCAGAAGGTACAATAATCCACCAGCTTCGCCCCGCAATTCGGGCAAAGCTCAAAGTCCGGAACCGTAGGGGCTCCGCATTTGGGACATTTTCCGAAGGGAGTCCCCTCTTCAGTCTGCTGTTTCACGGCAGCCTGAGCCTCTTCACGTGTGCGCTGCCTGGTCCTGATATCATCTGCCATAACAAAGTTCATGTACCGTTCAATATGCCTTATCTACAAATATAGCAATTATTTGACTCTTCCACAAACAAGACAGCTCCACTCCATCTTTGTCGGAAATATTTGCAAGTTATGAAGAGAATTCGTAATTTTGAGAAATTTCAATGTATCCATGGACAAGGCAGAACTGTTCATAAGAATTCAGAGAAACAGGGTTTTCAAAAAAGCCAAACTTGATTGACAGAAGAATCATAGGTTATTCTGCAGGAATCGCAGCGGGGGCATCATATGGACTCAATCCGCTTTTCGCAAAGCCTCTCATAGACGAGGGGATGCCTGTGACGGTGATGCTCTTGTTCAGGTATCTGTTTTCCGTCATTCTCATCATTGTACTGATGGCCGCACGCAAGGAAAAACTGCGCGTGAAATGGAGGGAACTGCCCCAACTCGCCACACTCGGCGTACTCTTTGCCTGCAGCAGCGCTTTCCTCTTTGCCTCGTACCTTTTCATTCCCTCCGGACTGGCCACGACTCTGGTGTACCTCTACCCCGTATTCGTGGCGCTTATCATGGCCCTGATGAGGTTTTACCCCAGTTGGCAGACCTGGCTCTCTATTGTCACCACCTTTGGCGGCATATGCCTGCTGTCCAGCCCCTCCGACGGGGCAGAAATCAAACTCCCCGGCATAGCTCTGGCCATCCTGTCCGCCCTGAGCTACTCAGCATACCTGATCATCGTCAACCGGAGCAAGCGTCTCCGTAACATTGCCGAGGACAGGCTCACCCTCTATGTGCTGATTTTCGGCACCCTGGTGTTCGCCTGTCTCAGGTCCGCCGAGTGCCTGCGGGAAGGAGATTGCTTTATACGGGGTCTGGGTTCGTGGGCTGATGCCGCCCGTCTCCTGGGACTTGCCGTCTTCCCTACCCTTATTGCCCTGCTCGCTCTGGCGATTTCATCCCGGTACATAGGGCCAACCAAAACCTCCGTGCTGGGAGTATTCGAGCCTATCACAGCCATTCTGGTGGGCACTACCGTCTTCGCAGAGCCTTTCACGCCGCGTATGTGCTGCGGCATCGCAATCTGCATTGCCTCTGTCATCTTTATGATACTCAAGCCGGGACGCCGCAATCAGTCACAGCCTTAATAGAACAGGCTGCCAAGCAATAAAAAAGGGTGACTGGCTGACCAATCACCCTCTCTGATTTGCTATTTGAAAAGCAACTGGGCGAAGATGTTGAGATACTGTCTCCAGTTGAACCAGACGTGGCCGCCTCCATTCACGTAATAGGTGTGCTCCAGGCCGGCCTCAGTGAGCACTGCATCAAGTTTATTGTTGCCCTCGAAGAGGAAGTCTTCACGTCCGCAACCTATCCAGTAGAGTTTCACGCCAGCCTTCTTCAGCGCCTGAGCCTGCTCCACAGTCATATTGCCTGCTGCTGAAAGCGGGCAAATATAGTCGAAGAGCTGAGGATAGAGGGTTGAAGCCGCGATGGTGTGTCCGCCGCCCATCGAGAGTCCGGCGATAGCGCGTGACTCAGGCTTAGGGATTGCGCGGAAATTCTTCTCGATGAATGGAACGATTTCCTCGCAGAGGCTCCTTACATATGCATTGGCATTAGCCGGATCACGATAATTCATCTTGCTTGTAGGGAGGTTGAGGGTAACTGCCGCCTGCTGGTTAGGGTTGCCGTTAGGCATAACCACAATCATAGGCTTTGCCAGACCTTTCTCGATAAGATTGTCGAGAATCTGGGCTGCGCGACCCATGGAAGTCCAGGCCTCCTCGTCTCCGCCTGCACCGTGGAGAAGATAGAGCACCGGATACTTGGCCTTCTTGTTGGCCTCATAGCCGTACGGGGTATATACGGTGAGACGGCGGTTGATCCCGAGTATCTCGCTGTCATACCACATATGGGTGACAGAACCTCTCTGGTTTGCCTCCTTATAATTCTCCGAAAGCTCACCGTCGATGAGGAGCATGCTCAGGTAGCGGGTTCCATCCCTCTGCACGAGCACGTTGCTAGGGTCGTTCACGGAAGTTCCGTCAACAATGAAGTTGTAGGTATAGATCTCCGGTGAAGGTGCAGGAAGAGTAACTGACCAGACATTGCCCTCACCCCTGGTGAGTTCTACAATATTCTGGTATCCCAGCCAGGAAGCGGAAAGCTTCACCACCGTGGCATAGTCAGCCTTCAGACGGAAGGTTACACTGTCATTCTGCACCTCAGGGGACACAATAGGCTTGCGTCCTCCGAAAGCGAAGTTGGCAAGTTCCTGCGCGTTGAGCGCTGTTGTCGCGAATACTGATGCGACAAGTAAGCTAATGATTCTTTTCATAAATAGAGATTAATTAAAATGGTGTCAATCAATTATTTTCAAAGTGAGTTTCTGAACGTCTCGGCTGTTCGGTCCGAGCATGATTTCAAAATCACCGGCCTCGCACACCCATTCAAGATCGTGGTTATAGAACGACAGCTCTTCAGCAGTTATGGTGAAATCCACCTGAACGGATTCCCCAGCCGGAATGTGCAGCTTGCGGAAGCCCTTGAGTTCCTTGACAGGGCGGGTGGAGCTGGCGTAAATGTCGTGAATATAGAGCTGGACTATCTCATCTGCGTCGAACTTACCCCTGTTGCTGACCTGTACGGACGCTATGACAGAACCGTCCAAAGGCATTTCCGCAGAACTCAGGCTGACAGGGCCGTATTCGAAAGTCGTGTAGCTTAGACCGTAGCCGAAAGGATACAGAGGGGCATTGATTTCATCCATGTAGCAGCTGACGAACTTCTTATACCCAGCATCGTCAGGGTGAGGCCTTCCTGTGTTCTTATGATTGTAATAAAGAGGCAGCTGGCCCACGCTGCGAGGGAAGGATGCAGTCAGTTTGGCTGAAGGGGAGACCTCCCCGAAAAGTATGTCGGCTACTGCGTGTCCACCCTCGGAGCCAGGGCTCCAGACATTCAGTATGGCATCCATGGAGGCATCTTCCTCCACAAGTGCGAGAGGGCGGCCGGTCACAAGAACCATCACCACAGGCTTGCCGGTAGCCTTGAGCGCCCTGAGCAGTTCTTTCTGGGCATCAGGAAGGCTAATATCCGACCTGGATGAACCCTCACCGTTCATATTTGCGTGTTCTCCCACGCACGCCACCACGACATCCGCCTGGCGGGCCTTTGCTACGGCATCCGCAATCAGGCTCTTCTGGCTGACGCTGTGGACATCGGGAGCCTTGAACCCGGGAACAAAGGATTTGGCAAGGCTGTAGAGGACATTCTCCTCCATTTCGGCATCATTGAAAAGCCAGGACCCCTCGGACAGACTGGCCTTGGCCACCTCGGATATGCCCTGCCATATGGTAACGCTTTCCTTTCCGTGGCTTGACATCGACCAGCAGCCTGTCATCGATTCAGCGTCGTCTGCGAGCGGGCCTACTACAGCAATGCGGGCATCGCGGGAAAGCGGCAGGACACCGTTATTCTTAAGCAGCACCTGACACTCTCGGGCAGCTTCGCGGGATGCCTTGCGGTTCTCCTCCGTATATACGGCGTTTGCATACCTTTCTGCATCCAGATAGCGGAACGGATCTTCGAAGAGACCGAGCTTGTACTTGGCTTCGAGTATGCGGCGACAGGCACGGTCTATGTCCGCTTCCGCAATCCGCCCCTCCTCAAGGGATTTTTTCAACGTGCCGATATAGGCATCAGAGTTCATATCCATATCCAATCCGGCCTGCAGCGACCTTGCGGACACCTCCTGCATATCGCCGATGCCGTGGTTCACCTCTTCTGCAATGGCCGTGGCATCGGATACTATGAAGCCTTTGAATCCCCAGTCATCCCTGAGAAGCTCCTGCATAAGGTAAGAGTTCATCGATGCAGGAATGCCCTCGAACTCGTTGAACGAACTCATATAGCTGGCAGCTCCAGCCTCGGCGGCCTTCATATACGGGCGCATATAGCCGTTGAGCGCTTCCTGACGGGACAGGAACACGGAGTTGTAGTCGCGTCCGGCTTCCGCTCCTCCGTAGAGAGCATAGTGCTTTACGCAGGCCATAAGCTCGTCGGTGCCATATTCCTCATCCCGGCCCTGATATCCGTACACCATAGCCTTCGCTATCTCTCCGCCGAGATACGGATCTTCGCCGCCGCCTTCGACAATTCTGCCCCAGCGCGCATCGCGGCATATATCCACCATCGGGCTGAACACCCAGTTGATGCCGCTCGCAGCTGCTTCACTCGCAGCAATGCGCGTGCAGTTCTCGATCAAATCCATATTCCAGGATGTGGACAGTGCCAGTGGCACCGGGAACACGGTCTGATAACCGTGAATGACGTCCATGCCGAAGATTAGCGGAATGCCGGCGCCGGATTCAAGAGCAATCTCCTGGCACTGGCGCAGCAACTCCGGATTTCCGGATCCGTATAAGCCACCGAGAAGTCCCTGCCTGAGCAGTTTGATATTTTCATCCTCTTCCATCACCTTCTCGGCAGAAATGAAGCCGGGAGCGGAATGGAGGTTCAGCTGTCCGATTTTCTGTTCCAGGGTCATACGTCCCATCAGATCATCGACAAAACGGTCCATCTCGGACTTGGGAGTGCAGGCTACGCAAGACAACGCAAGCCAAAGCAAAGCTGTCTGATAAAATCTTTTCCTCATACCTCAAATTTACGACTCTTGGATGAAGAAAACAAATTTTTCGTAAGCATCCGGATCACACGATGATATTCATTACTCATCGTGACAAGATCATCGACTATTGCACCGATGTTCTTCGTCTGGCGTAGTCGTGCTTCTGTACTGATACGGTTTCTGAAGCCGGTTCCATTGGTCATTCATATAGGCTTGTTTGCAGTTTGCAGGGTGCTCTATTTTAGAAGAAGTGGCCTATACTGAAATATAGATTCACCTTGTGTGATAAATTTGAGGAACTTATGTCCAGACTGAGCGGGCCTATTTTGGTGTCTACCGAGTATCTCAAGCCTGCTCCCCACCAATTTGATGCGTTATAATCATATAGACTATCCCACTGCAGTTTGTCATCTGTCTTGAAAAAATTCTTCAAGTCTACGCTGGAACGTGCGTAATTGACTATTGCTGTCAGGTAATGGCTTCTGAACAGGCGTGTCCTTATGTCAAGTCTGGCTATGGCAATGTTGTTGAATGCGAATGAGATCTTGTTTAACCCGATGAAAGGCAGCTGTTGGTCGAGATATCTTCCCATTTCAGCGCCACCGACAATATTATTCATGGTAGGGTAGGCCGGCACAGGACCGTTGAATATAGGGTTCCAGCTGTCCTTCTTGCCGCAGGTCGCTCCTTTGCCGAAAAGTACACTGCCATATAATTGGGGTGTCAGCACCAGTCTGTCCTTGATAACTGGGATGTATCCCTCGATTCCAAACACTACTGACCCAAGACCTAAAGCATCTGTGTCGTTCTTTGAAAATTTCATGTCCTTCCATGAGAATTCAATCTTGCCTTTCATTCCATTCGAAGCGAAACAGGTCCTGTCCAGGTTGTCAAAATGAAAATATGCAAAGCTGCCAAGCGTATTTATATGATTGTAATCCTCTTCGACAGTGTCATGGTTCAAGTACATGACTTTTCTTGGGTCGAGGAATTCAGCCTCGAATCCACCTCCGAAACTGATTGTCCTTAAATAATTTTCAGAAAGATATGCTCTGATCTTATGCTGCAGGAATTTTGTATTCATCACAAGGGCATCCATGTCATACGCATCAAGTTCAGAGTTTCTGAAATTATACGAAACATTGATTCTTGGGTAGAGAAGATGGCCGTATGAAATGTTGGCGCTTAGCCATTGATTTTCACCCAGCTTTGTCTTTATATCAGCTTTAAAACCGTTCATGCGGTTGCTGTTTACTCCAAGATGCAGAAGAGCCGAGAGCATGTCCTGTGAGTCAAAACGGACTCCTGCACCTAAATTATGTGGAGGCTTTTCAGCGAATTTGAATCTCAACGTATATTCATCTGTTCTTATAGGGTCCCGATGAAGAGTATATGTAACGCTGCTGTAATCTCCTGTGCCGTAATATAATGATACAACTTCGTCTATATCGTCTTTATTGATCTTCTGCCCAGACTTTATCGTGCATTTGTTGCGCATCCATTTTTCGATATATCTGTTATTGACTCCGATCCACTCAATCCCGGATATGGTTACTTCATCTTCAAGAATGTTGAGAGCCTTGTCAGCATCTTTGCACTCGAGACTGTCAGGAAAGGACTGGATCATTGCCTTAAGTTGCTTGAATTTTTCTTCCTGACTGGCAGCTGCCTCATAACCGCTCTGTGTTACTTTGTATATGCTCTCTGCATCGAAACTAAGCATTCCGACACCTTTCAGGTCTGGGCTGATGAAGATGTCGCATAGCTTATGATACTCGTCGAAATCCTTGTCTGTTATTATTTCCTTTAACTGCTGTACCTGTGACAATACTGAATTGATATTTTCGGGATTGTCTTCAAGTCCGGATGACATGCTTACACCGATGATGTAATCAGCCCCCATGGCTCGACATTGATCTGCTGGGAAATTGCATACGAGACCCCCGTCTGTATACAATGCATCATTGATTTTTACCGGATCGAAGAGGATCGGTATTGCCATTGATGCCCTGAGCGAAGTTGAGAATATTCCCTTATCCATTATCTGTGCTTCTCCGTTCATCAGATTGGTTGCTATGCATATAAATGGAATAGGAAGATCTCTGAAACTGAGTGAGTCGGAATAACCTACTGAAAGCGAATTGAATAGATTGATAAGATTATCTCCAGATACGATTCCAGTAGGCAGCGAATTCTTGAAGGATCTGGACTGCAGTTCCTCCTTGTCTGTATCAATTGAGAAAGGGATAGTAATATTCTGTGTATTGCTTTCTCTCTTTCTGGTAAAGGATATCTTCCGTCTTTCTACATTATTGCTTATCAGTCTGTCCCAATCTACTGAACTGATGATGTCAAGAAGCTCGTCAGAAGTATAACCTAATGCATACATTCCTCCGATTATTGACCCCATACTTGTACCAGCTATGTAGTCAATTGGTATTCCCGCTTCCTCAATGTACTTCAGTACACCGATATGAGCTGCACCTTTTGCACCTCCGCCAGAGAGCACGAGGCCTACCTTGGGACGTGCTTTTACCGAAGTCGTATCTTGAGAATATGCTGAAACTGAAAAAGTCAGAATCAGTAAAGTCCATAAAATTCTTAATAGTTTTTCCATAATTATAGATTTTCTATAAACTTTTGCCGGAACTTTGTTTCCTAATGCTTCTGAAGTGCATAAGGTGTGATAGCCTCTTTTATAAACGGAAGTTTTCTTTTCAATGTCAAATCATTTGATCCATGTCCACAAATATAAGTAATTTGTGTTTCCATTGTATATAGATGAGCTTACAAATCGATTTATATCCAGAAACAGCCGCTCTGTTTATTCCCTGTAAATCCGTTGAATTACCTATTATCAAACTTAACTGCCAAATATGTAAAATTTCACATTTTAAGTTTCGCAAGTGCTTTGGTGACAATCTGTTTACCGTTCCATTCATAATAATCTCCTTAGTATCTTTACCGAATACTTACAATTTTTCACGCCTTATCCACAAAAATGAAAGACAATTGCGCAAAGCGAAAAGAGAGACAGGAAAACCAGGTTTCCCGTCTCTCTGTAACTATTATCAGCCCTTGTGCAGGGCCCTTAATGTCTAATACTCCTCCTCGTTGAAGAAAAAGTCGTCTTTGGTAGGATAGTCAGGCCAGATGTCCTCTATCGACTCGTAGTCCTCCCCGTCATCCTCGAGCTCCTCGAGATTCTCAATCACCTCTTCCGGAGCGCCGGAACGGTTAGCATAATCTATAAGTTCTTCTTTGCTTGCCGGCCATGGAGCATCGTCCAGGCTGCTGGCCAATTCGAGTGTCCAATACATAGTTTACAAACTCAAGTTCCGCACCTGCGAAACATAAATAACATATTTTTCGCAAAGATATAAAAAAATCCGGATGCTTGACAGTATCCGGACCAAAATGTATCTACTTTGATTACTGCTCGTCCTGAAGACGGAGGTGCTGAACGTAGATGGCCTTCATTTTTGCCACACGACGCTTCTCAGAAGGCTTCTCAAAGTTCTTGCGTGAGCGCAGCTCACGGATTGCTCCGGTCTTCTCGAATTTCCTCTTGAATTTCTTCAACGCGCGATCGATGTTCTCGCCTTCCTTTACTGGTACAATTATCATTTCTAAATCACCTCCTTTTCAATTGCGGGCGCAAAGATAAGTAATTATTTCAAAAGTTCCAAACATTCCCGCATTCCTTCACTTGCAACTTTTTTGATATGCCTTATGCGGCTGTCGTGCAGCCTCATTTCCGCAGGATCGACAAGGTAAATCGGAGCCTCCCAGGGAGCGTAACGGTACAAGCCTGCCGCCGGATATACGCTCAGCGAAGTACCCACGATAATCACGGCATCCGCCTTGGACACTATGTCTATCGCTCTCTCCATCTTCGGCACCGCCTCTCCGAAAAAGACTATGTGCGGCCGGTACTGCGCTCCATTCGGGGCGATATCGCCCAAACCGACACTGCCGTAGCCTATGTCCACGACCAGTTTCTCGGAGTACCCGTCCTCCTCGTTGCAGCTGTTCTGCGGGCGTATCTTTGTGAGTTCGCCGTGCAGGTGAATCACGTGCGTGGAGCCGGCCCTCTCGTGAAGATTGTCCACGTTCTGGGTTATCACATCCACCCGGTACCTCTCTTCCAATTCCGCTATGAGCCTGTGCGCCTCATTCGGACGGGTCTGCGCCAACTCCGCCCTGCGCTTGTTATAAAACTCCAGCACAAGCCCCGGGTCGGAGGCCCAACCCTCGACCGATGCCACCACCATAGGGTCGTAGTCGTTCCAGAGGCCATTGTTGTCCCTGTATGTCTGCAGTCCGCTCTCTGCGCTTACGCCGGCGCCTGTGAGCACTGCTATTGATTTCATTGCACTCATATCTTCATACCGAAATACGCTGTCCTCACCCAATACTCGAAGAGCGGGTCAATGATATGCGGAACACCGGCGTCGTCGAAGTACACTATTTCCTTGCGGCACAGTGCCTCCTTGAGTCTGAGCACGTTTGCCGATGAGTTGAGTTTGTACTGCTCAATGATTTCCGTGCTGGAAAACTTGGTATGCCCGTCGAGTATCGCCTTGAGGAAACGAAGCTGGAAAGAGGTGAGGTCATATATCATATTCAGGAATCGGGGCTGGTGCACTGAAATCACCTGGCCAAGTGCCTCGGTGAGCACGGAATCCATAATGTAGCCCCTGCTCAAGGCATCGCAGATCGAACAGAAGTGATTGATATAAAACATATTGCCACGGAAGAGCTTGCACACTCCCAGCAGCAGATCCCTCTCGGTAACCTTACCAGTGGAATTGAATCCGCGTATAATGTGGTCAATAATAAGGCGCGCGTCGATTTCCGGCAGACGCAGGCGTTCGCAGCACTTGCGGAACCTGTAATGTTCACGCAGGATCCGGGACATAGCGTTGATGCGGGAGCCGCAGAAAATGAAACCGGCGTCGCACGGACCCTCCCCAAGCACATCTTCAAAGGCTGAGAGTATGCCGTCGCCGTCCTCAGTGAGCATCACGTTCTGGAATTCGAGCAGGAGCACGTACACGCGCTTCCCTTTCGACTCCGAGATGCGGCGCGCCAAGGAAACGGCGGCACGCAGATCATTGCTGTCCACATCCCAGTTCAGCGAAACCACCTCGCCCTCACGCTGATACGAATTGGCATCGAAGACCAGATGCGTAGATCCGAGCATGTTCGCGGCGGCATCCGCATATTCTGCCGGCGTGCTCCAGAACGACTTCAGGAGTTCGGAACTGAGCTGTTTCACGAAATCAGCCACGCTTCGCAGGCTCATCAGGTCCACAATCACAGGCACGAAATCCGCACCCGACGCCTTCATATTGAGGAAAGTCTGGCGCACCAGGGACTGCTTACCGCTCTTCGGCGGCTCCGATATGACGACGTTTTCCCGCTGGACGAGCAGGTTCGCGAGCGCACGTGCTTCGTTTACACGACCCACGTGGATTGCGCCGGTGACGTATTTATTAAAGGTAAAGTACTTGTCCATAACACTTTATCCAAAATTGACCACTGCCTCCGCAAATATACGGATTTTCGCGCAGCAAGCTACTCCCTCGCAAGGGAAATGACAAGATTTTCTTCGACAGCACGAGACTGTCAGCAGATACGCACACCACGTCAAGGGTGTCGCAGAACCCGCAACTGATGCCGTTGCCTATACTGGTGCCTTCGAGGAGCAGTTTCCCGCGCTCCAGGCGCCAGGATTCGTATTGCAGGGTGGCCATGTTCACGGAAACGGCAGTGCCGTCAGCGCGGAACTCAATCCCCTGCTCAAACTCCGTTCCCGGAACGGATCCAAGCCATTTTCCAAGCAGTTGCTTCTCCAAGCCGCTGCTGTTGCCGCACGCGGATGAGAGCGCTGCGGCTGCTACGATCAGGCAAATTTTGACAATTGTTCTTTTCATACCACAAATATACCTAATATTTCACTGCTTTCATTTGCTGTCCGAACTATTCTTGTGTAATTTTGACTAATTTTGCGGAACAAGGCTACGCATTATGGAATACCTTTCAAAAGAAAGATACGGGCAGTTGTCCGAAGAGCTCAAGCGGCTTATCAACGAGGAATACCCCCGAATCAAGGACGAATTGTCGGAAGCTCGCGCCCAGGGAGACTTGAGCGAGAACTTCGAGTACCGCGCCGCCCGCAGGGCCCAGGCAAAGGCGATCAGCCGCATCCGCTTCCTTCAGAAGGTGCTCCAGCACTCCAGGGTAATAGATACCAAAGCCCTGCCGAAAGACCGGATTTCCCTGCTGAGCAAAGTGGAGTTCACCAACCTGTCCACCGGAGTCAGCCGCTGCTTCACTCTCGTCGGCCACCACGAGATGGACCTGGAGCAGGGCAAACTTTCCTGCAAATCCCCTATCGGACTCGCCCTGATGGGCAGGAAGGCCGGCGAGATTGTGGATGTGCAGGCCCCTGCCGGCACTTACCGGATCAGAATTGACAAGGTGGAGATTGGGGAATAGTCAGCTCAGGATCAAATGTTACCCAAAGAAATTTCACCATTATTTGCGTTTCAATTTAAAGTTAACCAAATTTGCATCACGGACATAAAGTTCTTAAATTAATGATAAAATGATTAGCAAGAAACTCGAAAACGCCATCAACGATCAGATCGTTGCTGAGCTTTGGTCTTCAAACCTCTATCTCTCAATGGCCCTTTTCCTCAAGAAGGAAGGTTGGAACGGTTCCGCAAACTGGATGTTCAAGCAGGCCGACGAAGAGAAGGAGCACGCCCTCACAATGGCAGACTACCTCATTAAGCGCGGAGGAGAAGCACGAGTGGGAAAACTTGACGAAGTTCCTTTCGGATGGAAGAGCCTCCTCGAAGTTTTTGAAGCTGTTTACAACCACGAGTGCCACGTATCCAAACTCATAGATGAGCTCGTCGATCTGGCTTCGGCAGAGAATGACAAGGCCACCCAGGACTTCCTCTGGGGCTTCGTTCGCGAGCAGGTGGAGGAAGAAGCTACCGCTGCCGGCATCGTCGACTCCCTCAGGCACGCCGGTGAGCACTGCCAGTTCCACGTTGACACCGAACTTGCACAGCGCAAATAATACGCCTGCAATCCTTTAGGCTTATTCCGAGAGTGGCTAAAAGGTCGATTGACTGATAGCCACTCTCCTTTTTCTATGGTAACAACTCAGAACGCTATGCAGACCGGTTGATCGGTGTCGAAGTGGAGGGTGTTCAGCGGCTCGACGGAGAGGGTGCCGTCTTTCGGGTCTATGGCAAATACCTGGATGCAGTATGAATCCCGGCAGGCGACGAGCAGATATTTCCCGTCCGGCGTAATGGCAAAGTTGCGCGGATGCAGTCCGGTCCTCCGGTATGAGCTCAGCTCAAGCGTGCCGTCTTCTCTCACATCGAATACAGCAATACCATCATTATCAAGACGATGCGAGGTGTACAGGAACTTTCCCGAAGGGTGCAGGTGAATATCCGCGCTGCCTCCGGCATCAACTTGGTCAGCCTTCAGCGTCTGCAAGGTCTCGAAGCGCGGCTTCCCGTCCTCCGAGCTTATGTCAATCGCGTACACCATACCCCCGAGTTCGGTGATGCAGTAGAGCATGTTTGCGTCAGGATTGAACTCCATATGCCTCGGTCCCGTTCCAGGAGCCAGCTTTATCGCAAGTTCAGGGCAGTCCTGCAGCTCAGCGCCATCATTCCTACTCAGCACGTGGATTACGTCACCTCCGAGGTCCGATGCCAGCATCCACTCCCCTACCAGCCCGAGTTTACGGCAAATCCCGTCCGGGATCATGCGCAACTGGTGTATGTGCGAATGCGTCTGGCGTACCGGGTCCGGTCCGCTGCAATCGTAGTGTATGACGCCGGATTTTGCCTGTACCACCCCGTCCAGCACAGGGAAAGCGGAGATCGAGCCCTTCCCATAATCGGCAGTGTAGATCATATCCCCGACACACAGCAGGTGGCAGGGGCAGAAGTCGCTGTGGTCACTGAATGCAGTGACCGCGGACTCCGAATACGAGTACACGCCGCTGTGAGGATCGTTCTCGCTGACCGCAAAATAGTGGCCGGCGCCTTCGCGTATCACAAATGATGGATTTTCGGACGGAATCGCTTTCAACGGCCCGAAGCTGCCGTCGGGATAGAAATCCACCTCATAGAGATTATGTCCATATGTCCCCACCACCATCGGCAGAGGACGGGTGCAGGATCCGAGCAGGGCACACGACAACAGCCCTGAGAGCACAATGCCAGATATAGGAATTCGATTCATATCCCAAATATAGCATTTTTATCGGACATCCGCACCCTCGCCTGCCAAACAGGTAGCGCAGAAGAGGCGTTTGAGGTCAATTGCTACAGCATCTTGACTTTAACGGCCTTTCCCGTATAGGAGATTGTCTTTGATTTTCCTCCAGCAAGAGTTACCACGAATTTTCTCTTTTTGATCATTCCCTTGTATTCACCTTTCCTTTCTCCAACAGTGAGAGTTCCTGCAGCGTCGTCCCACTGCATCGGTATCTCGGTGTAATCTCCGTTCTCGTAGTTATAGTTATCGAACTCGTCCTCATACAGGGTGAATGATCCGTCTGCTCCGGGATAGATCTTGAGTTCGAGTCTGTTCCAGTCTATCGCTTCCGTATATTGAGCCTTGTTGGTAGTATAAGGGATTATTGAGCCTGCCTTTACGTATATAGGTTCAATGTCGATCGGCGTCTCTTTCGTTACGCTCTGCCCGCCTTCGAGCTTCTCATCCGTCCAGAAGTCGAACCACGCAGAGGAGTTCGGCAGATATACATCTCTGGATTCCGCGTTTTCTTCGATTACGGGCGCAATGAGGAACGATTTTCCGAAAAGGAATTCGTCATCAAGAAGATATGTCCGCTCGTCATCAGGAGAATCCATATAAGGATGACGGAGGAATGAGTATCTGTTGTTTGTAACCTGCCAGGCCGTCGAGTAGATATACGGGACAAGCTTGTAACGGAGATTTATGTATTTTTCAATGGCATCGAAGGCCCAGGTGCCCCTTTCTCCGAACTGCCAAATCTCCTTTGGACCGCGTGTGCCGTGTGAACGGAGCATAGGGTGGAATGTGGAGAACTGGAACCAGCGCACGTAGAGTTGCTTGTAGAACTCGTAATCGGCCGGATGTCCGGCGTACTCGGCAGGCATCTGCTTAGGAGGATAGAAAGCTCCTATGTCAGTGTTCCAATAAGGGATGCCGCAGATGGAGAAGTTCAGACCTGCTGATATCTGCTTGTGGAAGATGTCCCAGCTTGCAGTAATATCTCCGCTCCAGGTATTGGCTGCGTATCTCTGCTGCCCGGCAAATGCCGAACGCGTCAGTATGTACACCCTTTTGTCGGAAGTCGTAGCTCTCTGCCCGGTATATACGCCCCTGTTGGCTCCGAGAGGGAAGGCATTGCGATAGTTCCTGAAAGGTCCGAGAGCGGTTTTGAAGTTCATCTGCGCAACCGTTCTGGGTTCGTGGATCTCCGGTTCGGTACCGTCAAGCCACCAACCATCGACTCCGTACTTGAAGATATTGTCCCTCATTCTATCCCATACCATCTCATTAGCCTTGACATTGAATACATCGTATGGAGTTGATGAGCTTGGCCAGGTGTTTACAGGAATTATGGCATTTATACTTTGCAGCTGCTTATAGATATCCGATTCCTTTCCGAATTGCGACCATACGGAGATAATGGAGTGTGCGTGCATGGAATGGATGTCGTCCATCATCTTCTTCGGATCAGGATAGGCAGGATTGCCGAATTGTATGGAGTTCCACTGCATATCGTCATTAGGCTCCTGCGGCGGCTCTCCCCAATATTTCCAGTCCTGGACAACAGCATCGAGCGGAACGCCCAATTCGCGGTATTTCCTGACGATTCCTACAAGTTCGTCCTGTGATTCATAGCGCTCCTTGCTCTGCCAGAATCCGAAACTCCAAAGCGGCATCATCGGCGCATCTCCTGTCAGGTCTCTCATAAGGGCCACCGTTCCGTCTCCGTCTCCTCCTGCAAGGAAATAATAATCCGCACAGTCTCCGGCTTCCGATTTGAATGTCACACCTGAACTCTTCGTGTCGGTGAAAAGTGTAATGGAGTAATTATCCCAGAACAAACCATATCCTTTCGTTGAGGCAATGTACGGAATGGCGACAAGCATATTGTTTTGCTCAAGGTTGAGCCTTTGGTTACGCTGGTTCATATGCCCTGCCTGCTGCTGTCCAAGACCGTATATGACCTCGTCTTCATCAAACAGAAAGCTTTGGCTGATTTCGTTTGTCTTCTCTGTAACCTGGACCATCCTTCTCTTTCTTTGATCCATTCCGGGAGCCCCCTGGTCCTGCATAGCCGGGGAATAGCCGTAGGCTCCCGCATCGAGGGCATCCTTGGCGAATTCCCTTGAGGTGTAGCTCATAGGAAGGAACTGTATCCCGTATTCCTTTTCCCTGAGAAGTATTTCTCCGCCCGGACTGCTGAATGTAATCCTTCCCGTCTTTCTGTCCAGACTCACGCTTACATCCGATGATTTTGCGATGATGTCCGATTCGCCACTTGAAACTTGAACATTTACGCTTTCTGGTGATTTTGTTACAGAAAGGCTATTCTTCTCGAATTCGGTTCCGCTTGGACTCTTGATAACACGTACGATTCTTGGGGAGTAGAACTCCACTTGGATGTCAACGTCGTTCACAATTGCCTTGAAGCCACCTTTGGTCCTGCTTTCCTGCGCCAAAAGTGATAAGGCCATTGCAAGAAGAACTGTTGAGGATAGGATTTTTCTCATCATATTGAACTTATTTATTTTGTGCATTTTTTGCTGAATGAATATACTTTGTGGCTATGTTGATTCCGACAGACTGTGACGGCCGCCCGAATGTCGGATTTTTTTGTTTATTTTGTTGCAAAGGTAGTAATCATTTCTCGCCGCATATGATACTAAATAGACTAATTATACAACTTTAATATCATTGTTTATGCATAGGCTCGCACGTAATTTCAGAGGATGAAAAGGCCTCAGACAAGGATATACGTCTATGCTCAGATATCAAGTCCAGGTAGAAATCAAACAAACAATCAATCAGAATATGAGAAAAACTCTTTTATTGTTTATAGCTTCATATCTGCCCATACTGCTGTCGGGACAGGTAAAGACTACGGATTCAGGTTTCAGTGCCTCTGTAAGAGGTGTGGATGTAAAGGTCGAGTTCTATACACCTGACATCGTCCGCGTGTTCAAGACATCTTCCACTTCCGACCTTTCCAGGAAGAAAGATTTTGTGGTAGTACTCGAGCCTCAGTCACCAAAGGTCCAGGTCATCAACGGGGACGGCAGCGTAACAGCACGTTCGTCCGCCCTGGAAGTGTCAATGGATCTTACCACAGGAAAGATACAGTTCAACAGCCTTAGCGGAGAAAGGATACTCTCAGAACAGGAGTATGGTGTGAAATTTGTCCCCGTCCAGTTCGTCCAGAGAATACGTCCCCAGAGAGCCCCGCAGCAGGCCGCATCCGGTACCAAAACAGTCACACCGACTCAAAGTTCTCCCGGACATGATACGCCGGGCATGCAGAATGGCGGACCGAGAACGATAACGGAGAAGACGAATGAGGTCACCCAGTCCTTTATCCTTGATGAGGACGAGTTCATTTATGGCCTCGGTCAGCATCAGAGCGGGCTGATGAACCAGAGGGGACAGAGGCTGAATCTCGAGCAGAACAATATGGAGATTGCAATACCGTATTTTGCTTCGGTGAAGGGCTATGGCGTATATTGGGACAGTTACTCCATCACACGCTTTGATGATACACTTATGGGGACCTCATTTACATCCGAGGCTGCAGAGGCTGTCGATTACTACTTCCTATACGGAGGAGACGGAGACAGGACCATTGCCCTCCTTCGTCAACTTACCGGCAAGGCAAGGCAGGCTCCTCTGTGGACTTTCGGTTTCTGGCAGTGCAAGGAACGGTACAAATCAGCTGATGAAGTTGTAGAGGTAGCTTCAAAATACCGTTCTCTCGGCGTACCGCTGGATGCAGTCATCCAGGATTGGAAATACTGGGGAGAGGACAATGCCGACTGGAACTCTTTGGGCTTCAACAATCCGGCATTCAGCAATTACGGTGAGATGTTCGCAAGCCTGGACAAGCTCAACGCCAAGATGATGATTTCCGTTTGGCCTTCAGTCGGAGAGAATACGGCCGTATATAAGGACCTTTCAGAAATAGGCGCTGTCTACCCTATGCAAACATCTCCAAAGGAGGCAAAGGTATATGATGTATGGAATCCGAAGGCGAAAGACATTTTCTGGGACTATATGAACAGAAATCTCTTTCAGCCGGGCATGTCCGCCTGGTGGCTGGATGGTCCTGAACCTGAGTTCTATAATACCACCCCGGGGGATTTCAATCTGCAGACAGCCCAAGGCCCGCTTCGCAATATCCGAAACACGTATCCGCTGTGGGTAAGCAAGAATATTTACGAAAGCCAGAGGGCCACAAGCTCGGATAAGAGAGTGTACATCCTCACTCGTTCCGCCTTTGCCGGCATACAGAGATATGGGGCCGGTTCTTGGAGCGGCGACGTCCGTGCTTCCTGGGATGTTTTCAGAAAACAGATTCCTGCGGGCTTGAATTTCTCCATTTGCGGTATCCCATATTGGAATACCGATATCGGTGCCTGGCATCCTTATGGAAATGTATACAATACGGCCAATACAGACCCGGGCTACCAGGAGTTTTACTGCCGATGGTTCCAGTTTGCAGTATTCAATCCTATGATGCGTGCCCACGGCACAGGTTCTCCGAGAGAGATTTATCAGTTCGGAGAAAGGGGATATTGGGCTTTTGACGTTCAGGAAAAGTTCATCAACCTCAGGTATTCTCTTCTCCCTTATCTTTATTCAACTGCGTGGGAAGTCACCAAGAATGACTTTTCCTTTATGCGCCAGCTCTCCCTTGAAGCCCCGGATGACAGAAATACTTATGACATTTCCGACGAGTTCATGTTCGGACATACTTTCCTTGTCGCCCCTGTCCTGGAAGACGGCACAGGAGAAGACAGGACAGTCGCCAGGGAAGTATATCTTCCTGCCGGGTCGAACTGGATAGATTTCTGGACAAATGAAAAGCAGGAAGGCGGGCGCAGCATAACCAGGATGGCTCCCATAGACATCCTTCCTCTTTATGTAAAGGCAGGATCCATCGTTCCGTTTACAACGGAAAAGGTCCAGTATTCGACGGAAAAGAAATGGAAAAAGCTTGAAATCAGGATTTATCCGGGAGAAGACGCAAGCTTCGTTCTCTATGAGGATGAACTCGACAATTACAACTATGAAAACGGGGCCTACAGCGAGATTCCTATTTCATGGGACGATTCTACCCGTACTCTTACCATAGGGGACAGGACAGGCTCCTACGAAGGCATGCTGAAGAACCGCACATTTGTGCTTACGATAGCCGGAGAGAATACAGCCAAGACTGTGAGCTACAAGGGTCGCCGGATCAGCTTTACCTTATGATTTGCAACATTTTGATACAATGAGAAATATGAAAAGGTTTACACCACTTGCAGTTTTCCTGCTGATCTGCACCACGGCTATTGCACAGCCTCCATATCTTCAGAGTGCCACCTATGATGTAAGCAAGGACTTTGAGGATTACTCCCATAATTATTTCTTCGCCGATGCTGTATCTGACGTCAATCCGGCAGATGCATCAGGTCATATAAGCTGGAAACGTTACAGTCTCTTCTCCCGCCAGGCATTCAATACGACAACGACAGCGATGCGGCCTCTGAAGATGCTTGATTTCCCAAGCACGGAGTATGACAATGACCCGACTCTTCCGTTCAAGATAGATTTCGTGGGGCCTCGAACTGTCAGAGTAAGGATATACACATCTCCTGTTGTGATACCGGAGCAGGAGAATTCCCTGATGCTTGCCGAGGGACAGCCATCAGTTGGGACTCCATGGCAGTATTCAAAAGTAGGCAGCGAGCACAAATGGACAGGAGAGCACGGCTCCATTGCTCTAGACGAGAATCCTTTTCGTATTGTTATCTACGACAGTGCAGGACGGGAGATTGCTGATACCAGAACTTTTTCCGACAATGATTCCACACAGGTTCCGACTCATCCTTTCCAATTCATAAGAAGGGCTTCCGACAACAGAAGAAGCATCAATCCTGTTTTTGCTCTTCATGCGAATGAGAGGATAGTGGGCTGCGGGGAGTCTTCAAGCTCCATCAACAAAGTCGGTCAGAAACTCAATCTCTTCGTCACGGATCCCCAGAGTCCGGAGACTCCTGACATGTATAAGCCTATTCCATTCTTTTTCAGCAATCGCGGTTATGGAATATTCATGCATACATCGGCTCCCGTAACATGTGATTTCGGCAATACTCACGCCCCTGCGATGAAACTATTTATGGAAGATGAAACTATGGACTTCTTCATCTTCCTCGGTACCCCGAAAGAGATTCTGGATGCCTACACAGACCTTACCGGAAAGGCTGAGATGCCTCCTGTATGGAGTTTCGGGACCTGGATGAGCAGGATAACCTACCTCAGTCAGGATGAAGTATATGATGTTGCCGCCAATCTGCGCAGCCATAGGATTCCGTCAGACGTTATCCATATTGATACAGGATGGTTTGAGACCGACTGGGAATGTGACTATGAGTTCGCACCGAGCCGTTTCAGCGATGCATCGAAGATGATGGAAGATCTTTCCAAGGATGGATTCCATATCTGCCTTTGGCAGCTGCCGTATTTTACACCTCACAACAAGTACTACAATGAGCTTATAGACAAGGGCCTTTATGTAAAGAACCAGAAAGGCGGTCTTCCGTTTGAGGACGTTGTCCTCGATTTCTCAAATCCTCGGACCGTACAGTGGTATCAGGGAAAGATTGAAGGTTTGCTGAAAATTGGCGTAAGTGCCATCAAAGGTGATTTTGGTGAAGGAGCGCCATTGACAGGGTATTATGCATCCGGAAGGAGTGGACTTTACGAGCATAATCTCTATCCTCTCAGATACAACAAGGCGCTGTCCGATATAATAAAGAAAACCAACGGGCAGAGAATCATGTGGTCGAGAAGCGCTTGGGCCGGTTCTCAAAGATACCCGCTTCACTGGGGAGGTGATGCCTCCAACACTGACGTGGGTATGCAGGCGACCCTCCGTTGCGGTCTTTCCTTCGGACTGAGCGGTTTCGCCTTCTGGAGCCACGACATAGGAGGATTCGTCAAGAGTACCCCTGAAGGACTGTATCGCAGATGGCTTCCATTCGGATTCCTGACTTCCCACACACGTGCACACGGTGCTCCTCCGACCGAACCTTGGCTCTACAATGAGAGCTTTACAGATGCATTCAGGGCATCGGCCGAGTTGAAGTATAAGCTGATGCCTTATATCCTGGAGCAGGCGGAGGACTGTGTCGAAAATGGTTTGCCTATGCTGAGGGCTCTGCTTATTGAATATCCTGAAGATCCTTGTGTTTGGACTTTGGATGATGAGTACCTTTTCGGCTCCGACATTCTCGTCGCTCCCCTATTTGAAGAATGCTCTTCCAGGGATGTTTACCTCCCTGAGGGAAAGTGGGTGGATTATCAGACCAGGAAGGTTTACAAGGCCGGCTGGAACAGAATTGAAGCGGGAGACATACCTTGCATCATACTCGTGAAGAAAGGTGCCGTCATCCCTCACGTCCCGGTCGCACAATCCACTTCCGAAATCGATTGGAGCAAGCAGTATGACGTAAAATATTAGTATGAGATTATGAACTGCAGAAGTGTACTTTTTGCGATAGCATTTGGAACGGTGTTCAGTCCCATATACGCTGCATTGCCGGTAAGGACCGAACCATATGAGTGGAAGAATGCCCAAATCGTCGGTGGCGGTTTCTGTGACGGCATAATATTTCATCCTACAGCAAAAGATGTCCGTTATGCGAGGACCGATATGGGTGGCGCATACCGATGGGATTCCGCCGCCGGGAGATGGGTATGCATGACTGATTTCATAAGTTATGCCGACAACAACCTGGTAGGAGTGGAAAGCATTGCCGTGGATCCCAACGACCCCATGACCGTTTACCTTGACTGTGGCACATATACATCTTCTTCCAATGGTGCAATATTCCGTTCCCACGACGGTGGACTGACTTTTGAACGCACGGATGTGCCTTTCAAAATGGGCGGAAACGAGAATGGCAGAGGTAACGGCGAGAGGATGGCTGTTGACCCGAACAATTCAGACATCATTTATGTAGGCACGCGAAAGGCAGGGCTCTGGAAGAGCACTGATAGAGGCGAAAGCTTCTCGGAAGTGACATCATTCTCGGAGATGCTCTCCAATTATGTGGAGCCTGAAGCTCCAATGCCTCAGATGAAGAGAGGGGCCCAGAACCAACAGGCTCAGATGAGCCCGGAAGAAAGAGAGCAGTTTGCGAAGGCTATGGAGCTTCGGCGCCGTCAAGGCTGCGGGGTGGTTTTCGTACTGTTCGACAAGGATTCCGAGAAAGACGGGTGCTCTCAGACCATCATTGTCGGATACTCTCAGATGGATAAGGAGAATATGTTCATCTCACGTGATGGAGGAGCCTCGTGGGCTCCTGTTGAAGGCGCTCCTCTCCAATATATGCCTAATCACGGCGTCATTTCGTCCGACAGGTGCATATACATCACGTATGGAACCAATCCCGGCCCGCAGACAATGAAGAATGGAGCCGTTTGGAAATATGACCTGAAGACCTCGCGCTGGACAGAAATAACGCCAGTCAAACCGGATGAAGACAATCCGTTCGCCTATGTTTCCGTGTCAGTGGACCTGCGTAATCCGAAACATATCATTGCCAGCACCTTTGGCCTGCACATTGCCGGGAAGGCGTCAGGCGAGGACATTTTCCGCTCAACGGACGGAGGCAAGACCTGGAAGGGGGTTTTCGCAAGCGGCGGGATATATGATGAGTCGAAGGCTCCTTATGTCATCAATACTGGAATACACTGGCTGTTCGACATCGAGATTGACCCTTGCAATTCAGATCACGCCATGTTCACTACTGGATATGGCGGATGGGAAACATTCAACCTTTCTGACATCGACAGGAATAAACCTACAGTATGGTCAGTTATGAGTACAGGAATAGAAGAGACTGTGCCTCTTGAATTGTACAGCCCGAAGGAAGGTGCCTGGCTGATAAGCGGCATAGGAGACTATGGCGGATTCACACACTACGACCTCGATGTTCCCGCAGGAGATTCCCACCACGATCCACGATTCGGGAACACTAACGGCGTTGCAGGAGCGGAACTCAGGCCTGAACTCGTAGTCAGGGTGGGTACGGTGCACGGAGGCTATACAGGGAAGAACATTTCTTATTCTCTTGATGGCGGGGCTTCCTGGCTTGAACCGGAAAGCGTACCTGTACCGACTGGCCGGAATGGCCATATTGCGGTATCGTCTGACGGCAATGTGTGGGTATGGACTCCTGACCGCTCTCCTGTTTACTATACTTCCGATTTTGGTAAAACCTGGAATGAATCCCAGGGTATTCCTGCCGGTCAGCGAGTGATTGCCGACAAAGTAAATCCTGGCAGATTCTATTCGCTGGAGATAAGCACGGGACTTCTGTATGAGAGCAATGACGGCGCCAGGTCTTTCACGGCAAGAAAGGTTCTGGAGCCTTTGGGGAGCCAGCGCTCAAGCCGCGGAGACAGCCGCGGAGGTCAGGATAGGGTATATTCAGCTCCTGACAGAGAAAATGATTTGTGGATTGCTGCCTTTGACGGCTTGTATCATATCCTGCCTAACGGGAAATTTACGGCGATGAGCCACGTCCGTGAAATACACGCCTTCGGCTTCGGCGCACCAAAACCGGGCAGCACTTATCCGTCTATTTATCTCGTTGGAACTGTAGATGGCGTGAGAGGCTTCTTCCGTTCCGATGATGTTGCCAGGACCTGGGTGCGAATCAATGATGACGAGCATCAGTATGGGCTTGTCCTCCATATCACAGGCGACCCGAAGAAATATGGCCGCGTCTATGTTGGAACGCACGGTCGTGGAGTAGTTTATGGCGATCCGAAACAATAATATATTATGACAATCAGAAAATCAATCCTTTTTTGCCTTTCTCTGATGCTGGGCCTTTCACTCAATGCACAGAGTTTCAAGCTGAATTCCTCCGAGTATTTCGAAAATGAGGGATCCAATGTCATGGTCTTCAGCGACGTTTATCCTGAGGGCCACCAGGGCGGTGTTACAATTGTCCTTAACGGTGACCGGAGAGCCGCCAACGGGGATGTACGCTTTGAAGTATCCCAGGGTCAGTGGCAGGGCCTGCCAAAACTGAGGAAACGTTCAGTTGATACCGAGGACAATTCGATAAGTGTCATGCTCAGCTATCCGGATTCCAGCAAGCATATGAGCGGCTTCAACCCTATGCTTTACCCTGACTTTGCCTTTTCATATACAATAAAAGTCAAAGGCGTCGGCGACCATCTTGAGTTGACGGTCAATATGGACGAAGCAATGCCGGAGAAGTATGAGGGAAAACTTGGCTTCAATCTTGAACTGGTTCCGTCCACTCTTCTGGGCAAGCCATGGATAATGGACAACATAACCGGCATTTTCCCGCATCAGCCTAACGGCCCGACCATGCATCAGGAAAGCAACACGAAGCATATTGGCGACTATAACCCTAGAGGCAAGGCTGATGTGGAGCAGCTTCTCGGTGACCGTTCCGTATTCAACCCCATGATTGCGGATGACATAGTATCAGCTCCTCTTGCCAGCGGACGCATCTTCACTCTCAATCCGCATGACGAACTTGGAAAGTTGACGATAGAGGGAGAAGGATGTGAGCTCAAGCTTTATGACGGAAGAATCAACCACAACAACGGCTGGTTTATCTTGAGGACAGAATTCAAAGCGGGAGCAAGCGGTGAGGTGGCAAAATGGATAATCCGTCCGTCTGTATCCAGTGAATGGAGACATGCTCCGGTCGTACAGACATCTCAGATCGGATATCATCCATCACAGCAGAAAATGGCAGTCATTGAATTGGACGGCAGGGAAACGTCGTTCCTGAGCCCAGCCTTATACAGGATAACTGCAGAGGGAAAGGAGCTTGTGCGCCAGGAACCCGCCAGGGATTGGGGGAATTTCATGAGATACCGTTACCTCCAGTTTGACTTTTCGGACATCAGGGAGGAGGGTCTTTATCAAGTGGTTTATGGGAAGAGCCTCTCACCTGTTTTCCGCATCGCCGATGATGTGTGGGACAGAGGAATATGGCAAACGGAAATAGAATATTTCCTGCCTATACAGATGTGCCATATGAGGGTCAACGAGAAATACCGTGTATGGCACGACCGCTGCCACGATGATGATGCGTTGATGGCCAAGACCAATATCAATCATATTGACGGGTACAGCCAGGGCCCGAGTACACTTACCAGGTTTTCTCCAGGGGATAAGGTTCCCGGTTTGGCTGTAGGCGGATGGCACGATGCAGGCGACTACGACCTCAGAATAGAATCGCAGTCGGGAGAAGCATATATTCTGGCCATGATGTATGAGAACCTCGGCGCCTACTGGGATGAGACTGCAATAGATTTCGACAAGCATATAGTCGAGATCCATCAACCTGACGGTCGCAATGATGTACTCCAGCAGGTCGAGAACGGGGCACTGTCAATTG
The DNA here is from genome assembly GCA_945939695.1 of uncultured Bacteroidales bacterium. Lineage (GTDB taxonomy): Bacteria > Bacteroidota > Bacteroidia > Bacteroidales > UBA932 > Cryptobacteroides. The sequence continues at coordinate 44,236 of CAMEWE010000002.1, read as the reverse complement.
TCGCCGGTTGGGATGCGCTCGGGCGTTTCTACCGGGGCATTCTCTGCCCGACGGTGAGACAATATGTCCATCTTGGAGATGCTGCATCCCATACCGACGGAATTGTCGGCACCTCCGATGACAGATGGGTGTTCACTGAAGACAACCCTGGCCGGGAACTTAACACGGCCGCCAATCTGGCTGGAATCGCGCGCGTGCTCAGAGGTCATAATGACACCCTTGCCAATCGCTGTATTGAGATAGCGGAAACGGTCTATGCCACCACGAACGCGCAAGGCCGCATGGCTTCTACCAAAATCAAAACTGCGGTTGAGCTTTTCCTTACAACAGGGAAGAAAGAATATAAGGATTATGTCCTGTCAAAGAAAGATGAAATCGTAAAGGGCATTTCACAACACGGATGGTATATCGGCAAGTTCGACCAGACCGTCGGAGATTCAAAATTCCATAAAGCCATTCTGGCAGCTCTTCCTAAGGTCAAGCAGATGTATGATGAGCAGGCGGCAAAGAGTCCTTATGGTGTTCCTCACGACAGAGGCAACCGCAGCTCAGGCTCCTGGGAGCCTCAGATGCAAGGATATCAGTATGCTTGGCTGTCACAGTTCTACCCTGAACTGTTCGAACCTACTTACTTCCTCAACTGCATGCAGTTCCTGCTCGGAATGCATCCTGGACAGAATCAGTCATCATTCGTCACGGGTGTCGGTTCAGAGACAATGAAGGAGGCATATGGTGTCAACCGTGCAGATTGGTCATATCTGCCAGGCGGCGTGGCTCCGGGAGTCAACACCATCAGGCCTGATCTCCCTGAACTTCTTCGTTTCCCATATCTCTGGCAGGAAGGCGAGTACTGTATGGGAGGGCACACCACCTGCTTTGCATACATGGCTCTTGCAGCTGACAGAATGCTGAACATGAATCAGTAGGCCGGGCTTTTTCAGTAGGTCTCGATTACCTTGTCCTTTTTGTACAGCTCCCGGAACTCTTTTGGCGACATGCCCTTGCGGTTCTTGAAGATTCTGTTGAAATTGGACATATTGTTGAACCCTGAAGCATAACATATTTCAGATATATTCAGAGTTGAAGAGACGAGCGCCCTTGACGCACGGCTAAGTTTCATCTTTATGATATAGTCTGAAAGTGTTATGCTTGTGTGTTTCTTGAAGAAGTGGCTGAATGCGCTTGGACTCATCCCGGCTATCTCGGCCAGTTTCGCCAATTTGATGTTATCAGTCAGATGTGTGCTTATGTACTCCTTTACGGATGTCAGCCTTTTATCCTCATAACCGGCTTTGACGTTAGTAAAGGAGTCGCTTGCCAGAATCCTGTAATCACATTTTGAAAGAAAGTAAATGACGTTCAGCAATTGGGTGAACTGCAAAAACTTGTCGGGCTCGGCAGAAAGATTGTCCAACATTGAATCTACCTGCATAATGGCTTCTTGAGGAAAGGAAATTCCATTCCTGGCCTCTTTAAACATCTGCTTGATGGATATGAACCTGTCTTTCTCAAGGAGGTTCTCGGGGATGAGATCAGCGGAAAAGTGTATGATTATCTGCTTGATATCTTTATTTACGCAATTGCCCTGTTCCCAACCATGCTCCAGGTTTATACCTCCCCCTACCAGGACCAGTTCGAAATCTTCAATCGTTTCCATACTGTCTCCGACAACTCTTCTCAAGCCTGCCCCGTTCCGGATAAAGTTCAGTTCAAGTTCCTTATGACAATGTATAGGGAACCAGGGTTCATCCTTTCTTCGCACATACACGCGGAGACACTCCTTGTCTGACAGAAGCATATCCTTAATTAGCACATTTTTCATTTCTCAAGTTTTGCAACCGAATCATCATATAAGAGAAAAAGGCTAAAGTGTTTGATAATGTAATGGTCAAAAGCAAAAATAGACAAATAATCAGAAAACTCCAAAGTTTTTCAAACATCGATCTGCCGTCAAGGGACTGCAGTTCAATGCCCATATAGTGGGCAAAGACTGCTCTGAGGTCATTGTGGCAGCATTAACGTACTTCATTATACGAATTGTTGCAACAAAGAAAAAAATAGTATTACAATTTTAAAGAAATCAAAACGAAATTTGCAAACGACACTATTACAAAAATAGCGGATTCGCGATACTAATCACACAGGATAGCATATATAAAAATCTATACACACCAATTACCATTAACAATTTCCACTTTATGAACACACTAAAAGAACTAATTGCTTCGTGCAAAGGTTTGCTTGCAACTGTTGCAGGCATATTGCTTTGCTCTACGGTTGCGTTCTCGCAAAACGTAGTAGTCACAGGTACAGTTCTGACCGACACCAATGAGCCGGCAATTGGCGCCAGCGTCATTCAGGTTGGAAACCGTTCAAATGGAGTTGTCGCTGACCTTGACGGAAAATTCTCCATCACGGTTCCAAGCGGCTCAAAACTTGAAGTTTCCAGCATCGGTTTCCTGACTCAGACTGTTACAGCATCGAAAAGCCCTATGAAGATCGTTCTCATGACTGATGCTGAAATGCTTGAAGAAACCGTATTCGTAGGTTACGGTACCCAGAAGAAGACAGACGTCACCGGTTCAGTTGCATCAGTCGATGCAGAGCAGATGATGAAGCGTACCCCTACCAACATCGTACAAGGACTTCAGGGTGCAGCTGCCGGCGTAGTCATCACGCAGTCAAGCGGTGATCCTACCGGCGGTTACAGCATACGCATCCGTGGTGTCGCCACGATGAATGGAGACACAAACCCTCTTTGGGTTGTGGACGGCGTACAATATGGAACATCTTCTTCACTCAGCTGGCTTGACCCTCAGGATGTTGAGAGCATCGAAATCCTCAAGGATGCATCCGCCACAGCAATTTACGGTTCTCGTGGTGCGAACGGTGTTATTCTCGTTACGACAAAGAAAGGTTCTGTAGGAAAGGCCACCGTACAGTTCAAGGCTGACTTCGGTCTTTCAACATATGCCAACCGTCTCAAGATGGCCTCTCTCGACCAGTTCCTCAATGCATACCGCATTTCCTGCGACAATGACGGTATGGCATACTTCAACGCTTTCAACGGGAATTATGACAACCAGCTCAATGAAATCGATTGGCAGGATACAATGACTCAGACAGCTGTACGCCAGCAATACAACGTTTCCATTTCAGGCGGTTCAGAATCAGCCAAAGTCAAATTCTCTCTTGGATATCTTGACAACAAGGGTATCATCGTAAATTCCTGGAACAAGAGACTTACAATGCGTCTCAACGGCGACTTCCAGATCACCAATTGGCTGAAGGCCGGCGCAGCGATGAACTTCAATACATCCAAGGGCAAGAGCGGCGGCAACATGATCAACTACGCGCGCATCGTGCCTACAATGGACTATATCGATCAGGATACCGGAGTGCTTGTACATATGCCTGTATATGACGAAGCCACCGGCACCTACGGACACTTCACATTCCAGAATGACGTTGACCGTACGGGTGGACGTTATCAGACGAATGCATACTGGGACCGTTACGAGCAGACTTACGGAAAGGACTGGGATTTGGACAGCGGTTCCATCCGCACCTCCGGTTATCTTGATATCACCTTCTTCAAGGGCTTCACGTTCAGAAGCAATATCAACTATGACTTCTCCGGCTCAAATTCCTGGAGCTACACTCCTGCCCTAATCCGCACTCAGTATGAATACTCTCAGCATATAGACGACAGCGGTGTGGATTCCTTCAGCACCAGCGGTTCTGCTTCTACCAATATGGGTATTGAGAACTACTTTACCTTTGACAGAACCTTCGGAAGCCACCACATCACAGCGATGGCAGGTCAGTCAGCCAGTATGACACACGGTTCCTGGAACTCATCTTCAACCCAGGATCTGACTTTCAACTTCCTTCGCGGATTCTATTCAACGGATAAGGTTGCCTACAACGACGGTAACGGTGGTCCTAACATCTCTGCAAGGTTCCTTTCTTACTTCGCAAGATTGAATTATGTTCTTGCCGACAGGTATATGCTCACAGCCACTATACGTCGTGACGGTTCCTCAAACTTCGGTAAGAGTAACAGATGGGGTACCTTCCCTTCATTCTCCTTCGCCTGGAGAGTATCGGAGGAGCCTTGGATGAAGAGTTTGACCTGGCTCAGCAATTTGAAGTTCCGCGCCGGTTGGGGTCAGACAGGTAATGCCAATGTATCCCCAACAGCATCCGTTCCTCAGGTTTCAGGAAGCGGCGTCACCTTCGACGTATTTGATACCAACGGAGTATTTATCCGCCAGAACGGTATTGCTCAGACATCAGAAATCGATACCGGTCTCCAGTGGGAGACATCCGTTCAGACCAACGTCGGCGTCGATCTCGGATTCTTTAAGAACAGTCTCACATTCTCGGCTGACTACTACATCAGAAATACCGAAGACCTGATTCTTGCAAAGGCAATCCGTCCGTCTGCAGGATTTACATCAATCACAACCAACTTCGGCTCGATCAAGAACTGGGGATGGGAATTCGCCCTTGCCTACAAGAAGCAGCTTAACCGTGACTGGTTCATCTCGGCAAGCGCTACAGCTTCTACCAACAAGAACCAGGCGATTGACATTGGTTCAGGTACTACAACTTCTGGTCCTACCGGCTCAGGTTGGGAAAACAAGCAGGTTTGCTATAACGGACTCGCACTTGGTACCTATCAGGGATATGTTGTTGACCACATCATCTCAAATCAGTCAGAAATTGATGCTCTCAACGCCAAGGCAGTTGAATTGTATGGCGAAGGTTCATACTACGACAAGGCTTCTACCGGTCCCGGTGACTTCCTCTTCGTAGATACCAATGGGGACGGTCATATCACAGCGGATGATAAGCAGTACCTTGGAAACGGCTTCGTAAAACTGAACTACGGCCTCAACCTTTCAGCAAGCTGGAAGAATTTCGATGCTTCGGTTTATATGTATGGTGTATTGGGACAGGAAGTACTCTCTTGGGCTAAATGCTATCTCACCAGCCTCAGGAACGAGTCCAACGGTTACTTCAACCTTCTCGAGGATACGGCAGTAAACTCCTGGACTCCGGAGAATACTGGCTCTATCTATCCAAAGCTCTCACGCACTGATGAGTCAAGCAATTTTAGAGTATCTGATTACTTCGTTGAGAAAGCGGACTATCTGAAGATTTCAAACGTTCAGATCGGTTACACATTCACATCCAAGGCCCTCCACAATGTTCTCAGAAGCGCTCGCATCTATGCAAGCATCCAGAACCTTGCGACCATTTCCCCTTACTGCAAGTACGGTGATCCGGAAATTTCCGGTGGAGTAACGACTACAGGTTACGATTCTGGTCGTTATCCTTTCCCACGTACTTTCATGTTCGGTGTACAATTCAGTCTTTAATAACTTAAGAAAATAAGACAATATGAAAAAGATAGCACTATACATAATGGCATTAGGAGCAGCTCTGACGACAGTTTCCTGCAACGAAGACTTTCTTAATGTTGACTACTGGTCAATCGTAAGCCCAGAAGGAGTTTATGAGGACGCTGACAATGTATACGGCGGTTTGATAGGCTGCTACGCCGCGTTCTATGTAGATACCTACAATGGAGTATGGCCGCATCCGGTATTGGCCAATTATCCTTCTCTTGATATGCAGGCGGAAGGATGGGATGCAGAAATGACTACACACTCCTGGGGCGTGGAGGCCAAATCAGGTTTCTTTGAGAATCTATGGAAGCCCGCTTACAAGATGATTGCCCGTATCAACATTTATCTCAGTGACCTTCAGAATAAGGTCAGCGACGATGTTGTCGATCCTAATACCAAGAAAATATATGAAGCCGAGGCTCGCGCTTTGAGAGGATACTGCTATTACATCCTTACTATCAATTTCAGCCGTGTGCCTATGCTTATGACAGGAGAGACCTATGTCACTTCACCAGAGAAGGCTCGTCCAGAGTCCGACGAAGAAGCCTGGAAGGCCATACTCGAAGATTTCGAATTCGCCGCCTCAGTTCTCGACTGGGACCCTCAGAACGAGGAAACCGGCCGTATGACCAAGACTGCCGCTTTGGCTTATGCAGCAAAAGCAAATATGTACCTCGGCAATTTTGAAACAGCAAAGAGCCAGTACAAGCAGATTATCGAACAGTCCGGAAGGAAGCTTAACCCTTGTCAGGGTATGGTTCACGCCCTTAGGAATCCGGGAAGCTACGAGACAGTTTGGGAAGTATCGTATCCGGAGCTGACAAAGATGGACTGGAGTGCATACAGCTACTACAGCAACAATGATATGCGTTTCTCTCCTATGCAGAACAGGCCGGATGAATACTCAGGATGGGGAGACTCTCCAGTATCATACGAGCACATCCGTTCCTATGAGCCGGGTGACAAGAGACTCCTCTACAACATTGTTTGCTGGGGCTTGGAAGGTTCCGACATCAATGCTTCGCAGGCACAGGATGGCAAGTCATACCTCCACAACATTTATACTGACAATTATATCGGTAAGACTCCAAACTATCAGACCTATTTCCAGTCTACCCGTTCCGGAATTCCTAATGCACACAGCATCAAGTGGTGGCATACGAACCAGGTATTTGCAGCCAACTCAATGCAGCTATACCGTTTCTCCGGTGTCCTTCTCGACTATGCTGAGTGCTGCTTCAGAACAGGTGATGCAGCTACCGGTTGGAAGGTCCTCGGCGACATCCGCAACCGCGCCTGGGGTAACCTTGAGGTAGGATACAACCCGAATACGGACCCTAACAACGGAACACTCTGCGAAGAATTCCCTCTTGAATACCTCAACACTGCCATAGTGGAGGTCCCTGATGCACAGAAGCATTATGAGGAATACAAGGCAGAAAAGGGATACACCTGTGATACCTGGCTTGTTGCGGTAACTCAGGAGCGTCGCAAGGAACTTCTGCAGGAATTCTCTTTCTGGTATGACCTTACCCGTCAAGGAAACGATTTCGTGAAAATGTGGCTTGACTGCGAGTATCCAAAGAACGGTAACGCAACATTCTACAATACTGTTACAAAGCAATACTATGTTCCTTCAGGAACTGATTTCAACCAGCCATACAATGATGCTCCTGATTCAGAAAAGGTGAATATGATTCCAGTTACAGCACGCGACTGGGATTGGAATCCGATCCACATCATATTCCCTATCCCGACATCAGAGCTTACTGCTAATCCTCTTTGCGAACAGAATCCTGGTTATTAATGTTTAATATTTGATTGGAAAGTGGGGATAATCAATGATTTCCCCACTTTCTTTATGTTTATTGAAATAACATTATTATCTTTATCAAATGAAAAAGTACTTCGCTCTGTTTATCTCACTTGTACTGTGCATCGGAGTATATGCGCAGGATTGGCGTCCATCTGACAAAGAAGCAACAGCTGAAGCAATAGCACTATACAGCCGGCTTCAGAGAATCCAGAAAATTGGATGTATGTACGGTCATCAGGATGATCTTATGTGCGGGTCTACCTGGTGGTGGGAACCGGGCAGGTCCGATACAAAGGAGGCGGTTGGTGACTACCCTGCCGTAGCAGGCTTTGAACTGGGAGAGCTGGAACTGGGAGGATTCAAAAGCCTGGACGATGTTGAATTCTACAACATTGTCGACAGAATCAAATGGTTCCATAAACAGAAGGGAATAATAACACTGAGTTGGCACGTCGTGAATCCTATATCATCACAATGGCCAGGTGTCAAGGAAGCGAACGGAGCAGGTTCGGCCTGGGAAGTGGACTTTCTCTCTGAAGATGGGGAAAACGCCGTGCGCTCTGTCCTTCCTGGCGGACAGAACCACTCGATGTTCAATTCCTGGCTCAAAAGATTGGCTGATTTCCTGCTTTGCCTCAGAGACGATGACGGAAATCTTATTCCTGTATTGTTCCGCCCTTGGCACGAGCACTCGGGAAGTTTCTTCTGGTGGGGCAGGACACGTTGTACAGATGAGGAATTTGCCCAGCTGTACAGATATACGGTGGAATACCTCAGGGGAAAAGGCTGTCACCATGTCCTGTTCATGTACAACACCGACAAGGTGTACTCAGAAGAGGAGTATCTTGCAGGATATCCTGGAGATGACTACGTTGACCTTCTTTCCATTGACTGGTATGGAAGCGGTGAAGAGTTCAACATCAACATTGACAAAGCCCTCAGCTTTACAACAGCCTTGGCTGAAAAGAAGCATAAGCTGCACGCACTCAGCGAGTGCGGACCTCTGAGCGAAGATTTGCAGAAAATACTCTCAAAGTACAATTCCACGTATGTTTTGACGTGGAGAAACGCGCCTAAAGGTCACGATGACAGGGGTTTCAATGCGAAGAAGACGTACCCGAGACAAGAGGGGAAACGGCCGAATGCAGGCAGTGCCCAAAGACCGAAGACAAGCGAGCTTCTGAAGTTGATGAAGGACAACAAGCATTATCTATTCTACGAAGACATTAAAGACATCAAATGATATGGCAGGAAATAGAGTCATCTTTTCTTTAGTCTGCTGTCTGTGCCTTTGGGGAACATTGGCACAGGCCCAGACCGATGAGCAGAAAGCGAAGTTGAGTGCCGAAATCGAAGCCGACCTCACGGAAAATATCATCCCGTTCTGGGTCAACAATTCAGTTGACCCTGCAGGCGGCTTCTATGGGATTGTAAGCAGAGAAGGTAAAGGGAATCCTATGGCGCAGAAAGCCGGCGTACTGAATGCCAGGATACTCTGGTCCTTCTCATCAGCATATAGGATTTATGGCATTCCCAAGTACAAAGAGCTTGCAGACAGGGCTGCAGAATACCTCATCGACGCCTTCATCGACAAAACATATGGAGGCATATATTGGACTGTGGGATTTGACGGGGCACCCGCTGACCCGACGAAGCAGACCTATGCAAGCGCATTCGGAATATATGCCCTGTCGGAACACTTCAGGGCGACAGGAGATATGTCAAGCCTGAACGCTGCGATATCGCTGTACAACACTCTCGAGGAACAAACGCACGACAAAACCCGCGGAGGATACCTTGAGACGCATACAAGGGATTGGCAGAAGCCCGACACAAAAGGCGTTGACGGCAAGGAAGGAGCCACAAAGACGATGAATACCCACATCCACGTAATGGAGGCATACACCAACCTCTATCGCGTATGGCCGAATGCCGGTTTGAAGCAGAACATTCTGGACCTCCTTGACATTCTCCAGACAAAACTCTACAACCCTCAGACAAAGCATCTCATCCTGTTTTGCGACGACGATTGGAAACAGATCGACGATGTGGATTCATATGGACACGACATCGAAACATCTTGGCTTATGAGCGAGGCGGCGGAAGTCATCGGAGATGAGGAATTGATTGCCACGGTCAACAGGCAGGCAGTTGAAATGGTTGACATCGCCCTCAAGGAAGGTGTCAATCAGGACGGATCCATGATTTACGAGAAGACGCCGGAGAAGGTGCTCCGCAATCTGCAGTGGTGGCCGCAGTGCGAGACCGTGATCGGCTGCATCAACGCCTGGCAAATAAGCGGCGAGAAGAAATACTTTGATGCTGCTGCCCGAACCTGGGATTTCATCAAGAACAATTTCATTGACAGGGAATACGGGGAATGGTACAGAAATCTCAAGGAAGACCGCACTCCTGTCACCCGGGAGGCCAAAGCCAGCACTTGGAACTGCCCATACCACAATATGAGAATGGGCTTTGAAATTGTAGCGCGTCTTGCGCCTCAAACTGTCCATACGGAAGTAATGGCCTGGAGCAACATAACTGGAGTCAGGCTTGATGGTGAAAATATTGATTTCGAGTCCACTCTCAGAGTGGGAATCCCGGGCGGGAAGATGGAAAGCACCGGCAGGGAGAAACAGAACAGGATAAAATACAATAGGGACGGCAAGACTCAGACGGTAAACATTCCTATGCATGCTGCCCATTTCACACAGACAGTAACTGATGTTGATATGAGCACCGTCAATATCTCGTGGGTAACCGAAGCGGATTCCACTTTGAATGAAGGTGCATATTTCTGCATGGAGTTCACCCCTGAACATTATTCGGATGCCAAAATCAGCGCCTCAGGAAAGAAACTGAGCATTATTTCTTCGGAGCGGAACATTGAGCTCAATTTCAGCAGGAGTGTCAAAACATCAGTCCGCGAAGAAAACGGCAACAAGCTTATCTACGTTACCTTGATGCCAAAGTTGAAGAAGGGTTCCAGGTCCGAGCTTTCAGCAAAGATGAAGATAGGAGGAGTTCCTCATCACGAGCCCGTCCACATTGCGCTGGATATGAAGAACCCTGGAAGGCAGTTTGCAGGTTTCGGAGGGAACTTCCGTATTCAGAACGTTGAGAAGGACCCGGAGGTAATTGACTACTGTCTGAATAATCTCAGAGTAGCATTCGGACGCGTCGAACTTCCTTGGATGATGTGGGATAAGGAAGGTTTGAGCAATTCACATGTCCTGCAAAGCGCAAAGATGGCTCAGAGGCTCAAGGCTATTGGAATGCCTCTCATAGTGAGCTGCTGGTTCCCTCCGCAATGGGCAGGAAACCGGACGACCCGCTCAGACGGCACCTCGAGGGCCTACTCACTGAAGAGTGAAGAGAAGGAACGTATTTTCGAATCAATCGCAAGCTATCTGCTGATGCTCAAAAACGAGTATGGAGCAGAAGCGGACTATTTCTCGTTCAACGAATCCGACCTCGGAATCAATGTCGTGTTTACTGCCGAGGAGCACAGGGATTTCATAAAGGAGTTCGGGCAGTATATGGCAGACAAGGGACTCAAGACACTGATGCTTCTGGGAGACAATTCAGATGCCACCACATTCGATTTCATTGTACCGACTCTCAACGATCCATCCGCACATAAATACGTAGGTGCCATCTCATTCCATTCCTGGAGAGGATGCGATGACGAAACACTTGCAAAATGGGCGGCAGCAGCACGACAGATCAATGTACCTCTTATTTGTGGAGAAGGAAGTACCGATGCTGCAGCACACCAGTATCCGGCCATCTTCAACGAGACGACATTTGCCCTCTATGAGATCAACCTCTATACAAGAATCTGTGCCATCAGCCAGCCTTTGAGCATTCTCCAATGGCAGCTTACCTCCGATTACTCCATCCTTTGGGGAAACGGGATATACGGCTCTGATGGTCCTCTCCGTCCGACACAACGTTTCTTCAACATCCTCCAGCTCGCGTCAACGCCAGAGAATGCTTTTGCCATTCCAGCGGAGAAAGACAAGAACACAGTCAATGTGGCGGCATTTTCAAATATGGCAAAAGGAGAAAGTGCTGTCCACATCGTGAACAACGGTGCATCGTGCGAAGCTGAGATAACAGGATTGCATCCGTCAAGCACAGAAGCGATAATCAGGGTCACAAACGAAGAAAAGAATGCTGAAGCTCAATACCTTCCTGTAACGGATGGGAAGATAAGCGTATTTATGCCGGCTGACAGTTTCGTAAGTGTCTTTATCAAACACAATCAAAAATGAAAAAAAGAATAATCGACATTTCAGTTGCAGGCATCCTTCTGCTTTTGGCAAATGCCTGTCAGGAAGTGGATAAAATAGCCTCCACCCCTATTCCAACGCTCGAAAAGCATACGAGCGGATACACTCTATATGTGGATGGGCAGCCCTTCACGATACTCGGAGGTCAATGTGGAAACTCAAGCAATTGGCCGGCGACCCTTCCGCAGGTATGGGAAACAATGAGGGGAATGAATGCAAACACCCTCGAGATTCCGGTTTACTGGGAAGAGATAGAAGCCAAAGAGGGTGAATATGACTTTTCATCCGTACAGCTGCTGCTTGATCAGGCCAGGAATGAAGATATGAGGCTTGTCCTTCTCTGGTTCGCGACCTGGAAGAACGGAAGCAATCACTATACCCCGGAATGGTTCAAGCAGGACTCCGGGCAATACTTCAACATTGTAGGAAAAGACGGACAGCAGGTGGACTCTCCTTCACCTCATTGCAAGGCAGCGATGGAAAAAGATGCTGCTGCTTTCAGGGAGCTTATGAAATATCTTAAGGAGAACGACCCTTGCCACACCGTCATTATGGTTCAGGTTGAGAATGAGCCGGGAACCTGGGGCAGCGTAAGGGACTATTCTCGTTCGAATGACAAACTGTTCTCTGAAAATGTTCCCGATGCACTGCTGAAGCCGGAAATCCTTAAAGAACTTGGCGCCAAGGCTGAAAGCGGCAACTGGGAAACCGTATTCGGAGAAAGAGCGGACGAATACTTCAATGCTTGGCACATTGCGAGTTACATCGAATACGTAGCAGCAGCCGGCAAGGCCGTGAATCCGCTTCCGCTCTACGTCAATGCCGCACTCAGAGATCCGCTCTCCAACCCTCCGGCAACACAATATGAAAGTGGAGGCCCTACTGACAACGTAATTGCCATATACAAGGCTGCAGCTCCTCATATTGATATCTGCGCTCCGGACATCTATCTTCAGGGTGATGCCAATGTGCTGACGGTAATCGATCTCTACGATCGTGAGGACAATGCTCTTTTCGTTCCCGAAACAGGAGGCAATGTCAAATACCTGTATGAGGTTCTCACAAAGGGCATAGGCTTCTCTCCATTCGGTGTTGACGGAAGGATGAATTCAGAATCTCCACTGAGCAAAGAATACAAGCTGCTGAAACCGATTGCAGGGAAGTTGGCTGAATGGCAAAAGGAAGGAATACTCTATTCCGCTACTGAGCCTGAGGGCGAATACGTAAAGGAACTTGACCTTGGAGAATGGAAGGCAATTCTGACCTTCGGGAAATCAAGACGATCCAACAGCATTCCGACAGGCGAGCGAAAAGGATTCGGCACACAGTCCACAGGTAAAGCCTTTTTCGTAAAGTTCGCTGAAGGAGACTTCCTGGCAATGGGAACCAACGTACGTTTCACTTTTGAGCCAAGTGGTAAGAATGCAGGGCGTGCCTGGCATTATCTGAGAGTTGAAGAAGGATGTTTCAATGAAAACGGTGAATGGGTTATGCGCAGAGTGCTGAACGGTGACCAAACAGACTGGGGCGGACCTTTCATCGGGGATGAACCGGGAATGCTCAGAATCAGGGTATATTCAAGAGAGCCACGTAATTAAAAACAATTTCATAGATGATGAAAAGATTTATTCTTGCCTTACTTCTCCTTTGCTGTGCAAGCAGTGCTTTTGCAGGGAATTACAGAAGTTTCAAAGTCGCTGTGTACACTCGTGCATACGAGGTTGAGAAAATGTCCGATCCGCAGTGGCTCGAATCCACTTGGGAGAAGATTTCCTCTCAAGTAAAGATTGACAAAATCTATCTTGAAACCCATAGGGACAGACTTATTGTCCCGCAGGAGACACTTGACGCTGCAAAGAAATTCTTCAAGGCCCGCGGTGTTGAAGTCGCCGGAGGCATCACATACACCATCAGCGAGGCCAACAACTTCCAGACATATTGCTATACGACTGCCGAGGACAGGGCTGCCGTTCAGCACATTGCGGAATATACGGCCAGGAATTTCGACGAATTCATACTCGATGATTTCTTCTTCACAAATTGCAAATGCGACAACTGCATTGAAGCCAAGGGAGATTCGGATTGGGATGAGTTCAGGGTAAAGTTGATGACTGAGGCAGGTCGGGAGCTTGTCATCAATCCGGCAAAGAAGGTCAACAGGAAAGTCAAAGTAATCATCAAATACCCTAATTGGTATGACGATTTCCAAGGGCTCGGATTCGACCTCGAAAACGGTCCGCAGATATTTGACGGAGTTTGGACAGGAACTGAAACCAGGGACCCGAGCGGTCAGCAGCATCTTCAGAACTATGAGAGCTACAACATCATCAGGTATTTTGAAAATCTCCGTCCTGGCCACAATGGAGGCGGTTGGGTAGATTCAGGTGGAATACAGATGGGCAGCTACCGTTACAACGAGCAGCTCTGGCTGACAATGTTCGCAAAGGCGAAGGAGATGGCGCTGTTTGACTACCGCCAGCTTCTCGGAACAAAAATTCCGGAAAAGGCAGATTCAGACCTTACTGTAGCGACTCTCTGCGGAAATGTATTCACTGAAATCGACAAGTTCGTATATAAACTCGGCAATCCTGTCGGTATAAAATCATACAAATGCTTCAATACCACAGGAGAGGATTTTCTTCAGAATTGGCTTGGAATGATAGGACTGCCTATGGATATGCATTCTTCCTTCCCTGAAGACCAAAAACTCGTTCTTCTGACTGAACAGGCAAAGAGCGACCCTGAACTCAAGGAAAAAATCGACGCGCAACTGAAGAAAGGCGGTTCTGTAGTCGTCACCACAGGTCTATTGAAGGCAGTACCCGAAGTAATAGGACAATTTGCCCAGTTCAGAGTGACGGGAGACGTACTGGTGAATGACTTCGGAAGATTGGGCAAGAGTTCAAAGGACATCCTGATTCCTCACCTCCGCTATTATACGAATGACACCTGGGATATCATCTCTGCCGGACGTCCGCTGACAGGAGGAACGAACGGATTCCCGCTTATGTTGTGGGGCAAATATTCACAAGGCAACATCTATGTTCTCAATATTCCTGAAGACTTTTCCGACCTCTATGAGCTTCCGGAAGGAGTCCTCAACCAGATTCGCCGCATTCTTTGCGCAGATTTGAAAGTCAGGATTGAAGCTCCCGCAAAAGTCAGTCTGTTTGTATATGACAACAACACCATAATTGTCGAATCGTTCCTCGACGAAGCGGTGGATATAAAGGTCATCACCCCGGACAGTTCCAAGACACTCACCGACCTTGTCAGCGGGGAAACCTTGAATGCAAGCGCTGTTCAGGCACAGAATAGCAGAAGGATGCCAAGGCAAGAGGCCTCAAGCAGTTTCTCCATTACACTGGAGCCTCATACATATAGAGTATTCTCATTCTAAATAACCCCAATACAATGAAAAGATTTCTTCTGACTTGCACAGCTGCAATAATGCTGCAGCTTGTAGCCGGAGCCCAGGGCTTCAGAATCAATGACGGAGGCTACTTCAATCTCCAGGGAGTTGATGCGATGGCATTCAACGACTATTACCCGGAAGGCCATCAGGGCGGTATCTGCGTAATAATGAACGGTCAGCGCATTGTTACCAACGGAGACATACGTTTCGAACCGACTCCAGGCCAATGGCAGCCTGTTCCAAAGCAGCTTAGCCGGGACATTGTCGGCAACAAAATTGTGACAAAGCTCGCCTACCCCGACTCCACCAGACATATGACAGGGTTCAACCCTATGCTGTACCCTGACATGCAGCTCAGCTATTCGGTTACTCTCGAGCCGTATGGCAAGGGACTGCTTGTCAGCGTGGACCTTGACCAGGCCATTCCTCAGGAATTCCTGGGCAAGGTAGGTTTCAACCTTGAGCTATTTCCCGGATTCCTGTTCGGAAAACCTTGGATAATGGACAATGAGACCGGCATCTTCCCTCAACAGCCGAACTCGCCTCTCGAAATGTCCGAATCATATACAGAGCACACAGGCGATTTTCACCCGGCAGGAAGGTCAAAGGTTCAGGACCTTGACAGACTCAACCGGGGTGGATACAGCCCGCTCACAGCTGACAGTATAGTGGCTCTGCCTTATGCGGAAGGAAAGGTGTTTACCCTGCTACCTGATGACCCGTACAGCAGAATAAAGATCAGCTCGCAAACTGGAGAGATGAAGTTGTATGACGGACGTATGAACCACAACAACGGTTGGTTTGTCCTCAGGGAAGAAGTCTCAAAGGGTATGACCAAGGGCGCCGTGAAATGGTACATCGAGCCAAGCATTATGGATGATTGGAGATACCCTGCCGTGGTCCAGACTTCCCAGGTCGGATATTTGCCTTCACAGAAGAAAGTCGCCATCATCGAAACAGACAGACGCGATGCGCCTCTTGAAAGTGCACAGCTTGTCAGGATTACAGCCGATGGAGAGAAAGCCGTGAAAGATATCCCGGTTGTAGCCTGGGATGGAAAGTTCATGAGATATGACTATTACAAGGCAGACTTCAGCGACATCACGGAATCCGGTCTTTACCGCATCAGGTATGGCACAAGCGAATCCACCATATTCAGGATTGACAGCAATGTATATGATAGAGGTGTTTGGCAGCCTGTACTCGAGTACTTCCTCCCGGTACAGATGTGCCATATGCGAGTCAGCGAGAAATACAGGGTATGGCACGACGCCTGTCACATGGATGACGCCCTCTATGCGGAGGATGGCAACCATATAGACGGATACGATCAGAAGGCGGGGATCAAGGCCAATTATAAGGCCGGTGAGATTGTTCCCGGTCTCAATATTGGCGGCTGGCATGATGCCGGAGACTTTGACTTACGCGTGGAATCGCAAGCAGGAGAGACATACATTCTTTCACTGGCATATGAGGCTTTCCGGCCGGAACTTGACGTAACCTCGATTGATTTTGAGAACCATCAGGTCGAGATTCATCAACCAGATGGGAAGAATGACCTCTTGCAGCAGGTGGAGAACGGAGCATTGACTGTTGTAAACGGATATCTGGCATTGGGAAGGCTCTATCGCGGAATCATCTGCAACAGTCTTCGCCAGTATGTGCTCCTCGGCGATGCCGCGGCCATGACTGACGGAATAATAGGAAACGAGGACGACAGGTGGGTATTCACCGAAAAGAATCCAGGCAGGGAGATCAGCACAGCAGCAGGACTCGCAGCATCGGCAAGAGTCCTCAGGAACCACAATGATACACTTGCAACCCACTGCGAGAATATTGCAAAGGAAATATTCGACAATGTTGCGGCAGAAGGAAGAATGGCCTCGATGAAAATTCAGGCAGCTGTCGAACTGTATCTCACGACAAATGATGCCAAGTATTTGGAGTTCATCCTTGCAAACTGGGATTCCGTGGTAAGGGGCGCATCAAGAAGTGCCTGGTACACAGCGCGTATCGTCAAGCAGATGGAAGGGAACAGGAAATACAGGAAACAGGTTGCCGCATATATGGAAGCTCTCAAGCAGTAT
This sequence comes from uncultured Bacteroidales bacterium, assembly GCA_945939695.1. Classification (GTDB taxonomy): domain Bacteria; phylum Bacteroidota; class Bacteroidia; order Bacteroidales; family UBA932; genus Cryptobacteroides. Next base: position 27,206 of record CAMEWE010000002.1, on the reverse strand, counting down.
AAGTTGGAACTTGACAGACGGGCCGCCGAAACCCCTTACGGAGTGCCTTATAGGCCAGATATCTGGGGTGCAGGATGGAATATACAGTCTTTCGGATACAACTACTATTTCCTTGCAGATGCATTCCCTGAAATCTTCCCGACGGACATTATATATGATGCCCTGAACTTTGTCCTTGGATGCCATCCAGGTTCCAACCAGGCATCATTTGCGAGTGGTGTAGGTGCCAATTCTGCGACTGTCGCATATGGCCTGAACCGTGCGGACTGGTCATACATCCCGGGTGGAGTCATATCGGGTACTGCCATTATCCGTCCGGACTTCCCTGAGCTTCTGACCTGGCCGTATCTCTGGCAGCAGACAGAATATTGCCTCGGAGGCGCATCTTCCCACTATATGTTCCTGGTACTTGCAGCAAAGCATTTCGCCGAATAGACCTTACATCTATTTGAGATTGAAAGTTTTGATGTAGGTATTCAGCCAAAGGTCGGCCATCCTGCGGTGACCTGCAGGAGTCGGGTGTATTCCATCCCAGGACCAATGTGACGGACTCTCTGGCTGCGAACAGAGTTCCTTGAAAAGCGAATTGAAATCAACCAGTGTCGCTTTGTAGTCTACAGCCATCTGGCGGATACGTCCGGCCATTTCATCGATTGTCTCTTCTCTTTGGGGATAATTGCGGGAACGGCCAACCCAGCCTGACGGTGCTGTAAATGGTGTACATAGGAATATGACAATGGACGGGTTGTCGGAGAGGGTCTGCTCCACCAAATCACGGTAGGCCTTCTCCCACCGTTCAAAATCAAAGCCGGAAGAGTCATCCCTTTCAAGGAAATAATGGACGTCATTGGCCCCTTCAAGAAAACTCAGAAGTTCAGGTTTCAATTCCATGACATCTTCCTGCCACCTTGAGGCGATTCGGGAAATATCGTCCCCGCTTATGCCCCTGTTCCACATATGATAGTCCAATTGAGGATAATCACTCTCAAGTTGGCTTGCACACAGGAACATAAAGCTATGGCCATAGATATGGTTAATATCGGTTTGATTCCTTTCCGCAGAAGGCATTGCGCTGCCCCCGCTGTTGCCCCAGCCGCCATCTGTGATGGAATCGCCCATAAAGACTATCCGGAGTGCCGGCTCCTCTGTCTGAGAGAAAGCATGCGCCGCTGAAAGCGCAAACAAAAGTACTGCAGCAACAAACTTCTTCATCTTTTTTTCTTCAAACTTACATAAAATCCTCCGATTTTACGCCAGTTAAACTAAAAATCAAAAGAAATCTTTATCTTTGAATTTTATTTCGGACGATTCGAATTATTATAAGATAATGAAAAAGATTCTTTTGACCCTATTCGCTGCACTCTGTGCAGTTTCAGCTTTTGCTCAAGGCCAGATTGCAAGATGGACTTATCAGGTGGAAAAACAGTCAGAGGACAACTACAGAGTTGTCTTCTCCGCCAACATAGCCAAGGGCTACCACAGTTACTCCATCAGCGACGAGATGTCCCCGACCGAAATCTTTGACGCTGTCGTCGAAGGGGGAGAACTCAGCGGAAAAGTTTACGAGCTGCTTTCTCCGAAGGAGCACGACGGCTCCCTTGTATTCGAGGGCAAGGTGCAGATAGCCCAGGACATCAGGCTCACTGCTGATGAGGCACTTTACAGCGGCACCATTTACACAAACTCCTGCAGTGATGAAGGCAAATGCGTTTCTGAGTACTACGATTTCGAAATCAAGGTCAGCGAAGCCACTGCCGTTGCCGCAGGCACGCCTGCAAAGTCAGGCGGAGACAAAGGCGAGAGCAGTGACGGTTCCATCTGGGCCCTGATACTCGAGGCCATACTCTGGGGCTTCGCAATGCTCCTCACCCCTTGCGTCTTCCCTATGGTACCTATGACCGTGTCCTTCTTTATGAAGAGCTCCGGTTCCGCAGCCAGAGGCCGTTTCAAGGCCAGCATGTACGGTCTTTTCATCGTGCTCCTGTACACCGTACCCATCTCCGTCATCATCCTGCTCACACGGCTGATTGGAGGTGACGCCGTGACCGCCGACATTTTCAACTGGCTCGCGACGCACTGGCTTCCGAACATCATCTTCTTCCTCGTGTTCATGGTATTCGCCGCATCGTTCTTCGGTGCGTTCGAGATAACCCTGCCGTCCAAGTGGACCAACGCCGCAGACAAGAACAGCGACCGCGGTGGCCTGGGAGGCATTTTCTTCCTTGCCCTCACCCTCGTGCTGGTGAGCTTCAGCTGCACCGGACCTATAGTCGGCAGCGTGCTTATCAAGTCCACCCAGGGCGAATTCTGGGCACCGATGGTGACCATGCTTGCGTTCTCCATCGCCTTCGCGCTTCCATTCACCCTGCTTGCCTTCTTCCCTTCCCTGATTCAGAAGTTCAAGAAGAGCGGCGGCAACTGGCTCGGCTCGGTGAAGGTTGTGTTGGGCTTCGTAGAGCTCGCACTCGGAATGAAGTTCCTCAGCACCGCCGACCAGACCTATCACTGGGGGCTGCTCGACCGTGAGGTGTATCTCGCCATTTGGATTGTGATTTTCACCCTCCTTGGCTTCTACCTCCTCGGCAAGATCCGTTTCACCCACGACGAGAAGGTGGAGACCATAGGCGTGCCTAGGCTTGCCCTCTCCATCGCCGTGTTCTCATTTGTAGTTTACCTTATCCCGGGTATGTGGGGCGCACCGCTCAAGGCCCTTTCAGGCTACCTGCCGCCTATCACCACCCAGGATTTCGTGCTCGGAGCCAACAGCGGCAGCACCAATACCGTTGTCCTCAGCGAAGAGCCTGAGAGCGCGAACAAGTATGGCCTCGAGTTGCCGCTCGGCCTGCACGGATATTTCACCCTTGAGGAGGGTATGGCAGCAGCAAAGGAAAGCGGGAAGCCGCTGTTCGTGGATGTGACCGGACACGGATGCGTGAACTGCCGGGAAATGGAGGCAAGGGTATGGAGTGACCCGCGCGTGCTCAAAATCCTCAACGAGGACTATATCATAGTGGCACTGTTCAACGACGACAAGCAGAAACTCGACGAGAGCGACTGGGTGACGGACGAGCACAGCGGCAAGGTTTACAAGGACCTCGGACGCGTAAATTCGTACATAGCCAGGACCCTGTGGGGCGTCAATGCGCAGCCGAACTACGTACTCCTCTCCCCCGAGGGCGAGCAGCTGGTGCCGGTAAGAGGCTACGACCTCTCAATCGAAGGTTTCATCGGCTTCCTCCAAAGCGGCCTTGAGGCAATGGCAAAATAAGAGTTATTAGTGTATATAATCAACGATATGAAAAAATTAATCAAGCTCATCGCGCTTGTGGCGATCAGCGTTGCAGCGCTCAGCTCCTGCGGTCCTAAGTACGAGACCGTCAAGAACGATCCGCAGGACACCAAAATTTACACCCTTGACAACGGTCTGAAAGTGTTCATGTCCGTCAACAAGGAGACCCCTCGCATCCAGACCTACATCGCAGTGAAGGTCGGGAGCAAGAACGACCCGTCTGAGACCACAGGTCTCGCCCATTACTTCGAGCACCTTATGTTCAAGGGCACCGAGAAGTTCGGTACCTCCGATTATGCAGCGGAGAAACCGTTGCTTGACGAAATCGAGGCCCTGTTCGAGCTGTACAGGATGACTACGGACGAAGCAAGCAGGCAGGCAATCTACCATCGTATCGATTCCATCAGCTACGAAGCCTCCAAGATTGCCATTCCTAACGAATACGACAAGCTGATGTCCCTCATCGGCGCCAAGGGCACCAACGCGTGGACCTCAAGCGACGAGACCGTGTACACCGAGGACATTCCATCCAATCAGATCGACAACTGGGCGCGCATCCAGGCTGACCGTTTCCGCAACAACGTGATCAGGGGATTCCACACCGAGCTGGAGACCATCTATGAGGAGAAGAACATGTCCCTTACCCAGGACAGCCGCAAGATGTATGAGGCACTGCTCACCGCCCTCTACCCTAACCATCCTTACGGCAAGCAGACGACTCTTGGTACCCAGGAGCACCTCAAGAACCCTTCCATCACCAACGTGAAGAAGTACCATGACACTTATTACGTGCCTAACAATATCGCAATCTGCGTGTCCGGTGACTTCGACCCGGACGAGATGGTTGCCGCCATCGAGAAGTACTTCGGCGACTGGGAGCCAAATCCTGAGATTCCTACCCTCCAGTATGAGCCTGAGACTCCTATCACCACACCTATCGTAAGGGATGTCTTCGGTCTGGAATCCGAATATATGTACCTCGCGTGGAGGCTCCCGGGTCTTGCCGATCTCAAGACCAACGCCGTTGCCACCATAGCCGAAAGCATACTCTACAACGGAGACTGCGGTCTGATGGACGTGGATATCAACCAGCAGCAGAAGGCTATGATGGCTGCCGCCTCATCCGTCGGCATGGCCGACTACGGCGGACTTGCGCTCATCGCCTACCCTAAGCAGGGCCAGACCCTCGAGGAACTCAGGGACCTCACCCTTGCCGAAGTGGCCAAACTCAAGAGCGGAGACTTTGACGAGTCCCTCATCGAGGCCACCATCAACAACATCAAGCTCAGAGAGATGCGCTCCCTTGAGAGCAACTCGTCCAGGGCACAGAAATACGTTGATGCCTTTATCTGCGGCATAGACTGGAAGGACGCTGCCGGCGAAATCGACAGGCTCTGCGCCGTTACCAAGGAGGATGTCATCGCCTTCGCGAATCAATACCTCGGAGAAAACAACTACGCCGTCATCTACAAGCGCACCGGAGTTGACAACGAGGTCAAGAAGATTGCCGCCCCTAAGATCACTCCGATTGTGTCAAACCGCGACGCTGTCAGCGAGTTCGTGAAGACGATTCAGGAGAACGAGGTAAAGCCTATCGAGCCTGTGTTCGTGGATTTCTCCAAGGACATGTCCCAGTTCGAGCTTACAAAGGGAGTGGATGTTCTTTACAAGCAGAACAAGATCAACGACATCTTCACCCTCGAGTTCAGATACAACTACGGCAGCCTCGACAACAAGTCCCTCCAGCTGGCAGCCAACTACATCGATTACCTCAGCACAGAGGCAATGTCAAGGCAGGACTTCGCAGCCAGGATGTACGAGCTCGGATGCAGCTATTCCTTCGGCTCCAGTGACTACAGCAGCCTTGTCAGACTCAGCGGTCTGAGCGAAAATATGGAGGAGGCCGTCAAACTCTATGAGGCTATGCTCCTCAACGCCCTTGCCGACGAGGACGTGCTCGCCAATCTCAAGAGCGACCTTCTCAAGTCCAGGGACGATGCAAAGAAGGAGCAGTCCAGCTGCTTCAGCGCCCTCACCACCTATATGGCATACGGCCCTGAGTACATCAAGCAGAGCACCCTCTCCGACGACGAAATCATCAATGCCAAGTCAGAGGACATACTTGCTGCCGTAAAAGAAGTACTCGCCAAGGGTCACGAAGTCAACTACTACGGCCCTATGAGCGAGTCCGAGCTCAAGTCAACCCTCACCGCCTGCCACTATGTAGCCGAAGGGGCAGAAATGCTCCCTGAGAGGTACCTCTCCCCTGTCAAGGTCAACGAAAGCGAGGTTCTGCTCGCCCAGTATGACGCAAAGCAGTTATACTACTACCAGTATTCCAACCGAGGAGAGGCTTTCGACCCTTCCGAGTCAGCTTTTGTGACCATGTACAACGAGTACTTCGGAGGCGGAATGAACGCTATAGTATTCCAGGAGATGAGAGAGGCCAGAGGTCTTGCATACTCCGCATCCGCATCCCTTTCATCACCTTCCTTCGCGGGTGACAACTACAAATATTTTGCTTTCATTGCCACTCAGAATGACAAGATGCGCCAGGCAATAGAGGCCTTCGACGAGATAATCAATGATATGCCTCAGTCCGAAGCCGCTTTCCAGGTAGCCAAGGATGCACTTGTCGGAAGGATGAGGACAGCCAGGACCACCGGAATGAACGTCATCAGGAGTTACCAGAGTTGCCGCCGTCTTGGTCTTTCCGAGCCTGTTGACAAAAAGGATTTCGCTCAGATTCAGGGTCTTGGACTCGAAGACGTATGCGCTACCCAGCAGAAGTGGGTCAAGGGACGCTGCTACAAGTACGCAATACTCGGAGACATCAAGGACCTCGACACCAAGTACCTCGCCACCCTGGGCAAGGTGAAGGTTCTCAGTCTTGAAGACATCTTCGGATATTAGTCCGCAATATCTGATTCACAGACAAAAAGGGGCGTATTCCGGTACTTTTCCGTGAATACGCCCCTTTAAGTATGATCAAAACAATAAGCTATTCCATCGATGAGGCGATGAGCTTCTCCAGCTCAGCGCGGGGGATGGTGCCGTTGATGGAGATGAACACGCACTCGTCCTGTTCCGATGCTATCATCACGAAACTTGTGATTATGTCTTCGCCCTTGTTCTCGGTGTAGATTCTCACGACTTCCCCGTCATCCTTCGCCTCCAGCATCAGCTCATACTTGCCGCTCTTCACCAGCTTCTCCGCATCTTCCTTTATTGACTTGTTGATGTCGAGGTTCTCGCTGTCAATGAGATACATGCCCTGCATGTCCTTGATAATGGGGCCGAGGTTGATATCTCCGTCCGGCATCGAAATCTCGGGCAGACTGCCCATAAGGCGGAACATTGCCGGTGAGATATATACTGCACTTACCTTCGGTTCCTCTGAATACTTGTTATAGATAGATTTAGCGCTCTGCGCGTATGATGCAACTCCCATAAGAAGGGCGGCTGCAATGATTGCAAACTTTTTCATATTCGGTAATTTGTTATTTCTTGTAAAACTTATCCATTATTTCAGACGCTTTCTCTATTTCAGGAAGAGCCGCGTCCGCTATGCTCTTGCCCTTGTTCATTTTCTTGGAGATCATTCCCATAGTGTATTCCAGCTGGGCGTATGCCTCTTCAGGTGTAGAGAAGGTATCCTTAGGGGCGGAAGGTTTCAGAACCACCACCAGGGATGCTGCCACAATTGCCATTGCCGGAATCAGGGAGAATCTCCAGGCCCTGCTGCGGGACGGATGCTCCTTTTTGAGCATTTCCGCTGCCGTCAGGCAGTTCTCCAGCCTTTCACCGAGCTCTTTCGGTGCAGTGATGCTGCCGTTCTCGGAAATCCTTTCCAATTCTTCGAGGCTCAGCCTCTCTATATCTTCCAACCTTTTCATATCGCTGTTCTGACTTTTCTTCTTGCATTGCTCAGGAGAACCCTCAGGCTGAGGTATCCTATCCCCGTGCGTTCCTGTATCTCTTCGTAGCTCAGGTCTTCGAACACTTTCATTCTCAAGACCATCCTTTCCTTTTCTGGAAGTTGCTCCATCTTTGCCTTTATGGCGTCGATGCGCTGCCTGCCGCTCATCCTCTCATCCACCGCTTCTTCCTCCGAGGCCATATCCGGCATCCCAGATGCCTTCCTGCTCATTGACGCCCCTCGCACCCTGTCCAGGCAGATGTTGCGTATCAGCGTGATGCAGTAGGCTTTCGGGTTTATGATACCGTCCAGAGCATCGCCCATATTCCAAAGTTTCAGGTAAAGATCCTGCACTGCATCTTCGGCATCAGGCACGGACTCCAGGATGTAGTACGCCACCCGGTACACGGCATCCCTCAATGGGAGCCAGGTATCCTTGAATTCTCCCGGGTTCATTGCATTTCCATCACTTCCATGATGCTGCTGAGCTTGATTCTGCCGAAGAGGCAGACCAGGGCTCCGTCGCCGGGTGCGGAAATCACCAGATCCTCCAGCGTGTCTCCGTCCTCGGTAACATAGCCGTAGAACTGCACCCTCTCGCCTTCATCATTCACATCCATCAGCAACTCGACTCCATTGAGCAGCTTCGCCACCTTGCGGGTAAATTCTTTCTTCACCCTCTCGTTGCAGCTTTCGTAATCCGCCACCACGATTCCCTTTACTCCGTTCACCGCAGAGAGCAGAGCAAGCATCTCGTCCCTGTCCTCTCCACCTTCCATCCTTGCCACCATCTTGCCGGCACCTCTTACGAAAGAGGTAGCCATCGACCCGAGGCAGATGCCTTCGAATTCATCGTACGCCCTGTAATCACGCACCAGAGCCTTGAGTTCCGCTCTCGGAACCATCCTGCGTCTGGCCGCCGCTTCCTGAACGGACATCAGGCCAAGGGCAAGGGTAAGGATGAGCATTAACTTCTTGATCATAAATACAACAATTAAATTCGTAAAACTTCACGTTCTTTTGTGACGCGTCATATTATAGACGGGAAAGGCAACGGAATGTTAAGAGAAAAATTCACTTTTTCTCAAATTTTTACTTGGGAGAAAAGAGACGGCGGCAGAAGGCCTCCGTCACGAATCAATTGCCGAACCACCAGGTATATCCGCAGCTGATCATAAGAGGGCGCATAGGATAGACCGCATTGGCATTCTCAACGCAATGCACATTGCACTTGCCATAATCCTCGAAGCCTACATACACCGAGCCCCGTTCGAATTCGAGTCCGATTGTCGCAGACCACCCGAAGCTGAATGAACCCTTATAGTGCTCAGACCAGAAAAGCAGATTCCCCAAATCATCCTTGATGCGGTAAGTGGTCGTCATCGTGTTGGCGTAATTGCAATGAAACTTCAGTGCTGCGAAGAAAGGCATATCGCGGAAAGTATCCACAAAATGGAAACTCGGGCCCAGTCCGAACCCTGCAAGAAGGGTGCCGCCGCCCTTGTGGTACTGCTTATAATAATACTGGTAGCGGTACTTCTCATTCTTGGTCCTAGCAAAGCAGAATTCGGCAGACGCATCGATGGAGAACATGGGATTGAGGTCGTATTCATAATGCAGCCCCATACCCACGCCTATCCCGGCTCCCGTATCTTCAGGGCTGGAAGAAGTTTTGACGAACTTACCCTGGGGGAAGCCGAAATCCACGGACAAGCCGACCTGCGCCATAGCGGAAGCAGAGATGAATGACAGAGCCAGAACAGCCAAAACGATTCGGAAAGCTTTCATACTTATTATAATAATCGCGTAAAGATACGAATTATTTGAGAATTGCCGCTCCATGCATTTTTATTATATTTGCGTCATATGAAAAAGACCACATTGCTATTCAGCCTGTTTCTTGCACTTTTCAGCACAGAAGCGGCATCCAAGCCGAGACTGCCTCAGTTCATTTCCGACTGCATGTTGCTCCAGCGGGACACGGAGAACAGAATCTGGGGCTGGGCGGAACCGGGAGAGAAGATTACAGTCCGCTTCGACGGGGACCATTGGTTCACCGCCGCGGACTCCGAAGGCCGCTGGGAAGTCACGCTTCCTTCCCACAAAGCCGGCGGTCCGTACCTGCTTGAAATAAACGAAATCATACTCAGGGACATACTAGTAGGTGACCTGTGGCTGCTCTCCGGCCAGTCCAACCAGGAAACGCCTATAGAGCGGCTGCTCGACAAGTACCCGGGAATCAATTTTTCCAACAACCACATGGTGCGCATGTACAAGGTGCCGACACAGAACACCCCGGGCGAGGTAAAGGAAGACATCCCGGGCGGGGAAAGGTGGCACTCAGCCATCGCCTCAGATGTGCTCAACTGGAAAGCGCTGGCATACTGGTTCGCCGTCCTCGCCTACGAGCATACCGGCATACCTCAGGGCATGCTCATCTCCAGCCTCGGGGGCTCGGCAATTGAGCAGTGGATACCGGAGGAGCGCTTGCTTCAGTTCGAAGAGCAGGCAGAGCTCAAGCGCCTTGCCGATGACGCAATTGAAGCGCGCAGCGACAAGGGGCAGGATCTCTGGATGCGCGAGGATTTTGACGACTCAAGCTGGAAAAGCATCAACAATCCGGAAGACGCAAACCTCTGCGGCAAGAACGGAGTGCTCGCCTCCCCTTTCAGAACTGATGATTATCCTATAAGCCGGGAGACCGGAGTGGTCACCGATTTCGGCCCTGGTGCCTAATCTGTGCCGTCAATGGTCACTATGGTGCCGTCTTCGTTGTACTTGAGTTCACAAACCTTGAGGCTGCGCAGACAATTGACTCCCTTGGACGGCACGCTGTCGTGGTGGAAGAGCCACCACTTGCCTTCGTATTCCACAATGCAATGGTGGGTGGTCCATCCCACTACCGGAGTGAGTATCTGTCCTTTGTAGGTGAACGGGCCATAAGGATTGTCTCCGATTGCATAGCAGAGCAGGTGGGTGTCTCCCGTGGAATAACTGAAATAGTATTTTCCATTATATTTATGCACCCAGCTTGCTTCGAAGAAGCGGCGGGAGTTGTCCCCGGCGAGGAGATGCTTGCCGTTCTCGTCAAGAATCACCACGTCACGGGGCTCTTCCGCAAACTGAAGCATATCTCCTGACAGCCTGGCTACCTTTGCGCAAAGAGCAGGCTCGTCATCCTTCGGAAGAGTGGATCCGGTGTCAAGCGCCTTGTTGTCGCGATACCGCTGGAGCTGGCCGCCCCAAATTCCGCCGAAATAGAAATAGTGCTCTCCATTCTCCTCGAAGACACATACGTCGATGGAATAGCTTCCTCTCATCGGATCCGGCTGGGGCACAAAAGGTCCGCACGGGTTGTCAGCCACGGCTACTCCGAAGTGGAAGACATCGTTCCTGTCCTTCATAGGGAAGTACAGATAGTACTTTCCGTCCTTCCTCGCTACGTCGCAGTCCCAAAGCTGGCGTCCGGCCCAGGCGATATCCTCTCTTCTTAGGGCAACGCCGTTGTCCTTAACCGGGGAACTCATAGGATCCGGACCCTCGAGCGAGAGGACGTGATAGTCCTTCATATCATATTCGCTGCCGAAATCGTCGTCAGGAATGCCGGACTCCCAGTCGTGGGAAGGATAGATATAAAGTTTGCCGTCAAAAACGTGAACTGACGGGTCTGCCATATAGTCAGATGGCCAGAGATATCTTTTTTCGGTTTTCATATTATGTGTGGATTGATTCTATCTGTTTGCCCTCTCTTCGATGGCTTTGTTGATTTGATCCATCTTTTCATCGCTGAGTTCATACTTGCTTATGATGAAGATTGCAAGAAGAAGCAGCACAGCCGGGATTACGCATACGAGCCAGAGTATTCCCTGCTGCGCGAGCGGAGTCTGCTCAACACTGGATGCATTGTATCCTACCCAGGCAAGCACCAGACCCGGAACGACACCGCCTAGCGCCATACCCGCCTTGAAGAAAATGCCGGTCAGGGCATTCACGATGCCGGCGATGCGGCGGCCGGAAGTATATTCGCCATACGATACGACTTCGGGGACAAGAGCCCACATATAACCCGTTGCGGTAATGATACCGGTACTCTTGATGAACTGGGCCACACAGAGAAGCCAGAACTGGGACTTCAGGGCAGGTATGCTCACGAAAACGTACATAAGCAGCATTCCTACTATGGCTGTACCGAGGAAGAGGTAGAACATCCCCTTCTTGCCTATCCTTTTCTTGATGGCAGGGACGAGAGGCATGAAGATGAATGCCGGAATAGTTCCGAGCCACATGAACACTGTGGTCATAAAGGCGTTTGCGTGAATGGTGCTGGTCATAAAGTATGAGTCCGCAGCATTGCTGACACTCATCATAGCGAAAGCTGTGATGAAGAAGAATGCCAGCACACGGAGAGGTTTGTTCCTCACGAACTCCATCCAGAGGTCGCTTACCTTTACGTTGGCTGATTCCTTCTCATCCATAACCACCCTCTCCCTGGTCTGGGTGAAGCAGAAGAGGAGCAATACCAGACCCGCTATTGCGAAGATGGTCATTGTGATGAACCAGGCGGAAGCGGACTCGGGAGTGTTGTACACCGCCTCCATCTTCCCCGTTTCAGGATTCATCACCTTAGGGGCAAAAATGGCAATCACCAGAGGGAGCGACTTCACGGCAAGACCACCAAGGTTAGCCATAAACATACGGGTGGAAGTCAGTATGGTGATTTCATCGGTATCGCGGGTGAGCGAAGAATTGAGGGCTCCGTAAGGCACGTTCACGAGAGTGTAGCACATCGACATCGCAACGTAGGTAATGTATGCATAGACGACGGAGCCGTTGAACCTGCTCCAGAAACAGAGTATCGCCAAGCCCACCAGGGGGATACCGCCAAGGATGAGCCAGGAACGGTATTTTCCCCATTTCGGATTGCTCTTGTCGACAAGGGTGCCTACTATCGGATCCCAAAGCACGTCCACAAGACGGACTACGAGAAACATCAGCGCAGCTACTGCCGGCTTCAGTCCATATACGTTCGTGTAGAAGAATAGCAACCAGATGCTGATGGTCTGGTAAATCAGGTTTTGGGCCATGTCACCGGAACCGAAGCCGATTCGTTGGAGCCAACTGAGTTTGTAGAAGCCGTTGGCTTCCGCTTTTACGTTTGCCATATGTCAGAATTAATTTGATTATCAGTTATGGTTCTCACAAATATAGCAATTGAATTCTCAAGCCCTCTTCAATTTCGTAACAATTACTTTTGAATTTAAATCATAATGTGCTGATCCGTCTGTCCCTCTGACATAATGTCAGCCATAAATTTTTGGAATATCCTTTGTAAGTCAATAAGATAGGACGGATTAAGCCGTCCATCCACATATATGAAAAAAATTTACACAGCCATCCTCGCAATCGCAGCGATTGCAATGGCATCCATGCAGAATCTATCTGCCTGCACCGGCATCACTCTCCGCACAAAAGGCGGCGACGTGGTGGCAGCGCGCACAATTGAATGGGCCGCCTCAGACATGAACGCCCTTTATGTTGTGGTGCCTCGCGGACACGTATGGCAGTCTCTCGTACCCGACGGCGCAAACGGAATGCGTTTCACCGCGGAATATGGTTATGTCGGTCTGGCAGTCGAACAGCCTGAATTCATCACTGAAGGACTCAACGAAGCCGGACTTTCTGCCGGGCTCTTCTATTTTCCTGATTATGGCAAGTACCAGGATTACGACAGGGCTGAGGCCTACAAAAGCGTTGCAGACCTTCAGCTTGTGTCCTACATCCTGGGCTCCTGCGCCAATGTAGATGACGTAAAAAGGGCAATTGGCAACATTCGCGTTCACGCTCTCGACCCGAGGGCTTCCACCGTACACTGGAGGTTCACCGAGCCGAGCGGACGCCAGATAGTCCTGGAAATCATAGACGGGAAGTGCGTATTTTACGAGAACGAACTCGGAGTGCTCACTAACTCTCCTTCTCTGGACTGGCACCTGGCCAATCTCAACAACTACGTCAACCTCAACCCCGGCAAGGTGGCAAGCAACAGGATAGGCCGAATGGAACTGAGCGCGTTCAGTGGCGGAACCGGTCTGCGCGGACTTCCGGGAGACTTCACCTCACCGTCCAGATTCGTGCGCGCAGCCTTCTTCCAGAGCAGCGCCCCGGTCAAGGAGAAGGTTGGAGACACTGTTGCCCAGGCCTTCCACATCCTCAACAACTTCGACATCCCTGTGGGCAGCCAGTACTCACAGAACGAAACTCCGGCTGACATTCCAAGCGCCACCCAGTTCACGGCAGCTTCCGACCTGAGCGGACTCAAACTGTATTACAGAACCATGCACAACAGCAGCATACGCTGCATAGACCTTTCCAAAATCAATTTTGCAAAGGCCAGGTTCCTGTCCAGACCACTGGATGGAAAGATGCAGGAGAATATCGTGATGGTCAATCCTCAGTAAGCGCCTGTTTGATGTCCTCAAAGAGGTCCTCGGGATCTTCAAGACCCACACTGAGGCGTATCGTAGTCGGATAGACATCCATAGCAGCCTTCTCTTCGGCATTGAAGTTGACAAAGATGGTGGAATACGGGTGTATCGCCAGGGACTTGTTGTCGAAGAGATTGGTTGCCCTGAGTATGAGTTTGAGCCTGTTGATAAAATCGTAGCAGGCCTGCTCTGACTCGAGGTCTATGGTGATCATTGCCCCTCCGGTAGGACCGAACTGTCTTCTTGAAAGTTCGAAGTAAGGGTTGTCCTCCAGTGCGATGTAACCCACATTCTTTATCTGGGGCAGGCTTTTGAGCATTCTCGCGAGACGGAGTGAATTATCGGCCTGCACCTTGTACCTGGCATCCAGGGTCTCAAGGCCAAGCGTCTGCATATAAGCGGCATGAGGAGTCATGTACGCCCCAAGGTTGAAAAGCAGCTCGTTTTTGATCAGTCTGTCGATCTCAGGGAAGGTGCCATAATCTATGACCAGTCCGCCAAGGGAGGTCGCTCCGCCGGAGATATACTTTGTGGATGACACCACCTGCAGGTCCACACCCAGCGCCCTGGCATCGAACTCCGTGAAAGGGATGAAGGTGGTATCTGCAATCAGAGGTATACCCTGCTTGTGAGCGATGCGCGCAAGTTCCGGAAGATCGGCCACTTCCAGCTGAGGATTGGTGACGATCTCGAGAAAGATGCAGGCGCTGTTCGCATCCACGCTGCGTTCCACCTCTGCAATGTCAGTGAGGTCTATCACTTTTGCTTCCACTCCGAAACGGGCAAGCGTCCTGGTAATCAGAGCGAAGGTATTTCCAAACATATGTTTGGAGGTAACTATGTTCTTGCCCTTGGCTGCCACTGCCATAAAAACGTTGGTGATGGCTGCCATGCCGGAGTTGAAGGCGCTTACGCTGGCAGCTCCAGTCATCTCCTTCACCTTCCTCTCGTAGAAAGTGACGGTAGGGTTTGTGACACGGCTGTAATCAGGTTCGCCGCTCCGACCGCTGAATGCCTCAACCATAGAGGCGGCATCAGGGAACTGGTAAGCGGCAGTATGGTAAACCGGCATCGCAATGGAGCCGTATGCATCCGGATGCATGAATCCGGTGTGGATTGCCTTTGTCTGCTTCTTCATATTACTGCTGATAACTATCAATACTCAATCTTGTCCATCTTCAGTTTCCATTCCGTGAACGGCTCCAGCCTCTTAATGTCCGAATCCCATTTGAAAGGAATGGTCCTGGACTGCATCGGCAGGGCTATCTCCTTGTAAATGAATGAATCGTCAAAGCCGGCATCTGCCGCATCGTTCTGGGTCCCGGCATATACCACCCTGTCCACACGGGACCAGTATATGGCACCGAGGCACATAGGGCAAGGCTCACAGGAGGTATAGAGCACGCACCCCTTGAGCTCGAAATTGCCGTTTTTTGCGCAGGCGGCACGAATTGCCTGAACCTCTGCGTGGGCCGTAGGGTCATTATTTGCGGTAACGCGGTTCACGCCCGTGGCAATCACCTCTCCGTCCTTCACAACTATGGCCCCGAAAGGTCCTCCTCCGTTTCTGACATTCTCAGTGGCAAGGTCTATTGCCATCTGAATGAATCTTTTATCCTGTTCTGTCATAATATATCATTGTTTAGTCATCATTTTCAATAGAATAGGTACTTTACAGGCACGTCCCAGTCGTCCAGAGGTATGCTTTCCAGCAGGCGGAAAGGGAAGGCCAACGCTGCCACGGGGCACTTGAGCAGAGGCAACAGTCTGTCGTAGAAACCTTTGCCACGGCCCATGCGGTAAAAACCTCCGCTGGGACAAGGGGCAAAGGCAAGGCCGGGAATCACGGCGAAGTCAATGCTGCCTGCTTCCACGGCTTCTGCCATATCCGAAGGTTCCAATATGCCTTTGTAGCCTTCCTGGAGGGCATTTCTGTCATAACGGAGCAGTTCCAGCACATCTCCTTTCACTCTGGGAAGCACTATGGTCTTGGACCCGCTCCATTTCTCCACGAACTCGGCCGTCTCCACTTCTCCCGGAATTGACATATAGATCAGAACGCAGTCTGCGGCCCTGAATTCCGGAAGAGACTCCAGCGCGGAAAGTATGCGCCTGGATTCGGATGCCGCTGCACCCGACTCCAGGAAGCTGCGCTCCCTCTGCTTGAGTTCCATCCTTATCCCTTTCTTGTCCATATCAGAGCTTTACCGCTTATCGAGCGGCCTTCCTGGCGTCCCTGCGCTTGGCTCTCTCCATCTTTCTCATCAGGCGCCTGTCGTAAATATCATTTTCATATTGGCTCAGGAGCGAACTCATATCCACGACGGTATCAGCCAGCGCTTCCTCTACCTCGCGGTTCAACGCTTCCTGCTGGTCCTCAAGCTCCTGTTCATACACGTAATTGTCTATCATATCTATGTACTCAGCCATCTCAATCGCGCTGAAATCCTCTTCCTGCGGGTGCAGAGGATCTATCCTCGCGCTTTCGGAATCGATTCCGGCAAGAGCCTCAGTGTTGTGACGCAACACGTTATCAACGCCCCTCCTGAATATGTTGCGTATGGAAGAAGCAAGATTAAGTTGCACTGTATCAAGTTGTTCCGTATATGCAGGCACATTTCCGTCGCGGTACTTCGCCCGGCCCAGGGAGAAATGCCAGTTGTCCGTGCTGCCATATACATTCACTCCGAAACGCAGCAGTACCGGTGACTTTATCACGGATGCGTGGTAATACATGCTATTGTCGAAACCCTGAGAGCCACGCAGTGCAAGCTTCAGCTTGTCAGTCCCGAGTTCGAAAGGGAACAGCTCTATCCTGCTGTCGTGGATGATGGCATCCGCGTGAAGATTGTTGATTGACAGATAGTCCTTGCGCCCGAAGAGCAGCCTCGTCGCCAGAGTGCCGAGCTGGCCGGTGTTGTGCACTCTGAGGTCCTCACCGCTCACCCTGACCACCCCGTCGAGGGTCGGAACAATGACGTTCATATTTGTATCCAGCTGGGAGGTGGCGGACAGCTCCAGCCACAACTTGCCGTCAAATGCCTTGAGCGCCGGCATCAGCGAATCCACGGCAGGAATAAGAGCGATTATGTTGCCGGCCTGCATGCCGGTAAGATTCAGGTTCACGCCGGCGGAGATATCCTTTTTGGTGCGCGTAGCGTAGAAGGCATCCAGATTGATGTCTCCTATATCGGTAGCGATATCTGTGCTGAGCAACTGCATAGTCCTGTCCTTTATCTTGATTCCCGAGCTGAAAGGACCGATTCTCGGCTCCATCAGATCGACGCGCTCAGCGTTCATCTTCAAGGTAAGATTGACATTGCCGGGCACCACGATAAGAGGAATGTCTTCATAGGCTACCGTGGCGTCAGCCAGAGTGTCCGTAACGAAGCTTTCATCCAGCTCCTGGTCCACGGTAACGTTGCCGGACGCATCGCTTCCTTCTCCTGCCAGTATCGCGGAAATGATCTCATTCAGATTGATACGCTCCGATTCAGCCATAAGGAAGACATTGAGCATATCCTTGTGCATCAAGGAACTCTTCACTCCCCTCAAATAGCCGCTCAGATTAATGTCGCTGGTGCCAGACTTCAGACCGAATTGGTCTATGACCACTTCCCTGTCGTCAAAATCGGCGTGCAGGGCGGTCATTCTGGTGCGCAAAGGCATTGCCGGAGAAGAATAGTAGCCTCCGTCAGCCTTGATATGACCTGAAGCGGACCAGTTCTGCAGCAAGTTGACGAAGGATGAGTCCAGGGATATGTCGAGGTCAGCCTCTTCGAAATCCTTTTCCTGCAGGAAGGCGGGAATCTTGAATTCCTTTTTGGGCTGCTCCTTCGGAACCACCTTCTGTGCTGTAAAGCCGAAATCTCCTCCTCGCAAGCCATAACGTCCACTCCCATACTTGAAGAAGATTCTTTCGCTGCGGCTGCTGAGCCTGAGTTTAGGCAGCATACGGCCGCCCACCCTGGTCTTGGAGATGTGTCCCTCGTTGCGAATATTACGCACACGGGCAATCAGCTGCACTCCGGAATTGAAGTAAAGACTGTCAAAATCCACTTTCAGATCAAGCCCGTTACGGTCTGATTGCAGGTCCACTGCGCTCTTGAATACAGCCGCATTCACGCTGTCCCCTACCATAGAGAGAGCAAGTCTGTCACTGCGCAGCCTTCCCCTGATATCCGCCTCGTCGAAGCGGTAGTTCGCAAGTTCCGAGAGTCTGGTACGGGCGCTGAGGTCAAGATCTATATCTCCTGACGCGCTTCTGATGCCCAGACTTTCCGGGACGATTTCCATCAGTTTTTCAAGTTCCGCTTTCGCGCAGGCTGACAGGCTGTACAGAGGGTCCTCTCCCAGCAAATCCAGGGCTTCGCCGTCAAGATCCACTTCCACACCTGGCAATCCTGCCCTGAATTCGTGGAATTCGGCGTTCAAAACCCCGTCGGGGTGCAGGACCGCATCCAAGTCCACAGCCAGCTCGAGAGTCAGATTTTCAGGAATATAAGTAGTGCGAGACTCAGGGATCTGAAGGCAGGCGTTAATCTCGGGATAGGAATGGTCGGAGTAGCAGCCATCCAGGCTCAGATCGGCAGATATCCGTGCATCGGTGCTGAGTTTCGACAGGGCCGGCATCACCAGCACGGCATAATTCAGACGCACCGAATCCAGAGGGCAATCATCGAGCCTCAGGCTCGCGTTCACCAGAGTGCTGTCCGGGCAGATGCTTGCCCGGCCCTTGAGCTCCAGAGGCAGGAAGGCGAGCTCGGCGCGCAAGTCATCAGTAGCCAGATCAATGCGCTCCTCAAGTTTTCCGGCCTGCAGCTCACCCCGCAGCACAGCAGGAACATACATACGGCCGTATTCCCTCAGAGCAAGGAATATATCCGAAGCGAAATCAATCTTGTAGCTGCTGGCTCCCGACTGCTCTATTTTGAGGCAGTTCCCGCAGTCCAGCGTATCGCAGGCAGTACGTGCGTACAGGCGCAGGGAATCCAGCCCCAAGTTCAAACCCCGGGATTCCAGGGCAGAATCGTGCATCTTCACGCTGCCCGCAAGTTCGAGGGCATGGAAGGATATTGCAGCAGCGGAGGCGGTGGCACGCCGGTCCATGATGAAATGAGGACGGCCGCTGACGAGCATCTTTCCCAGACTGAGCGCAAAAGAAGGCTCCGAACTCCCGACTGAATCCGACTCAGGCATTTTGAGTATGTCAAGATTGCTTGACAGGGAATCATACTGGTGCAGGAAGGCCCGTGGGCCGTCGATTTCCAGCTGTTTTACGGACACCTTCCCGCCGAGAAGGGGCAGGAGCCTCATCTTCAGACTCAATCTGTCCAGAGCAAGCAGAGTATCGGCTACGGTGCCGCAGCCTGCAAGGGTGAAATATGAACTGCTGTCCTCAGGAAAACGCCCGTGGGGGTAGGTCAAGCTGAGACTGTCCAGACTGAGTCTGAGAGCAGGAAGCAGGGATATTCTGAGACGGGAGTAGTCAAGCCTGCCGTCCACGTAGCCGGCGGCTAGCTTGTCTATGGCATTTCTCGTCACTTTGGAGTTAAGGACAATGTGCAGCGCCGCGAACAGCACTGCACAGAATCCCAGAATCGATATCAGGGCTATTTTAAGCCCCTTTTTCACAGACCGAGGGTCTTGAAGAAATCGTTGCCCTTGTCGTCCACGAGTATGAAGGCAGGGAAGTTCTCCACGCGGATCTTCCATATAGCCTCCATTCCGAGTTCAGGATATTCCACGCACTCGATGGACTTGATGTTGTTCTGGGCAAGTATGGCGGCAGGACCGCCGATGGAGCCGAGGTAGAAACCGCCGTGCTTGTGGCAGGCGTCGGTAACTGCCTGGCTGCGATTGCCCTTTGCGAGCATCACCATACTGCCTCCATTTGCCTGGAACTCATCCACGTAAGGGTCCATACGCCCGGCGGTCGTAGGTCCGAGGGATCCGCAAGGCATTCCTTCCGGAGTCTTTGCCGGTCCGGCATAGTAAATCGGGTGATCCTTGAAATACTGAGGCATACCCTCGCCGGCGTCCAGACGGGCCTTGATCTTTGCGTGGGCTATGTCTCGCGCCACGATGATGGTGCCGTCAAGGCTCAGGCGGGTGCTTACCGGATACTGAGAGAGCTGAGCGAGGATTTCGCTCATCGGACGGTCGAGATTCACTTTCACAGCCTCACCCTCGCCTGCCTTGCGCAGCTGCTCAGGGATGAGTTCGTACGGTTTGTCGTCCATCTTCTCGATCCAGATGCCGTCGGCGTCAATCTTCGCCTTGATGTTGCGGTCCGCAGAGCAGCTCACGCCCAGACCTATCGGGCAGCTGGCGCCGTGGCGAGGCAGACGCACCACGCGAATGTCGTGGGCGAAATACTTTCCGCCGAACTGGGCTCCGAGGCCTATCTTGCGGGTCTCTTCGAGGAGCTGTTTCTCGAGTTCCACGTCACGGAATGCCCTTCCTGTCTCATCTCCGGAAGTAGGGAGTCCATCATAGTAATGGGTGGAAGCGAGTTTCACCGTGAGAAGATTCTTCTCGGCGGAAGTTCCGCCTATTACGAACGCGATGTGGTATGGAGGGCAGGCTGCAGTGCCGAGAGTCTTCATCTTGGAGACGAGGAAAGGAACCAGGGTACCCGGGTTCTGTATGCGTGCCTTGGTCTCCTGGTAGAGATATGTCTTGTTGGCTGAACCGCCTCCCTTGGTCACGCAGAGGAAACGGTACTCGTCGCCCTCACAGGCCTCAATGTCAATCTGGGCCGGGAGATTGCACTTCGTGTTGACTTCGTTGTACATATCCAGAGGAGCATTCTGGGAATAGCGCAGATTCTCCTCCGTATAGGTCTTGAAAACTCCCAGACTCAGGGCTTCCTCATCGCAGAATCCTGTCCACACCTGCTGTCCCTTCTCGCCGTGGATAATGGCAGTGCCGGTGTCCTGGCAGAGAGGCAGCTTGCCCTTGCAGGCAATCTCGGCGTTGCGCAGGAAGGTCAGGGCTACATACTTGTCATTGTCTGAGGCCTCAGGGTCGCTGAGAATCTTAGCCACCTGTTCGTTGTGGGAGCGGCGGAGCATGAAGCTGACGTCACGGAAGGCCGTGTTGGACATCAGGGTAAGAGCCTCTTTGGACACCTTGAGCATTTTGTGGCCCTCGAACTCTGAGCAACTAACATACTTCTCGGATCCGGGGATCTTGTAATATTCAGTCTTGTCTTCACCAAGCTGAAACATTGGAGCATACTTAAACTCGGTCATATCAGTTTTGCATTAGAAATTTCTTCATGAATTCATTGAGATCGCCATCCAGAACTCCTTGGGTATCAGCGGTTTCGTAACCAGTTCGCAGGTCTTTGACCATCTTGTAGGGGTGGAGCACATAGGAGCGTATCTGCGAGCCCCACTCAATCCTCTTCTTCTGGCCCTCGAGCTCGGCCTGCTTCTCCTGACGCTTCTTGAGTTCTATGTCATAGAGGCGGGACTTGAGGATGCGCAGTGCATTCTGCCTGTTATCCTGCTGGCTTCTGGTCTCGGTATTCTCTACGGTGATGCCGGTAGGGATGTGCCTCACACGCACTCCAGTCTCCACCTTGTTTACGTTCTGGCCGCCGTGGCCTCCGGAACGGAAGGTATCCCACTCTATGTCGGAAGGGTTGATCTCTATGTTGATGCTGTCGTCCACGAGCGGATACACGAACACCGAGCTGAAGGTGGTCTGACGCTTGCCCTGGGCGTTGAACGGGGATATGCGCACGAGTCTGTGCACGCCTGACTCTGCCTTGAGGTAGCCGTAGGCATAGTCGCCCTCGAACTGCACGGTCGCCGACTTGATTCCGGCTTCGTCCCCATCCAGGAGCTCCGTCACAGTCATCTTGTAGCCGTTTCTCTCGCCCCAGCGCATGTACATCCTCATCAGCATCGCGCTCCAGTCGTTGGCCTCGGTGCCACCGGCTCCAGAATTGATGGTGAGCACCGCACCCAGCGAATCTCCCTCCTCTCCCAGCATATTGCGCAGCTCCAAATCCTCCACCACACCCTGCGCATTGGCGTACGCCTGGTCCGTCTCCTCGCCCTCAGGATCCAGTTCTAGCAGCACTTCAAGGTCATCCACGGCCGTCTTAGCCGCGTCGAAAGCATTCACCCACGACTTCAGCCCGCTCACTCCCTTCAGGAACAGCTCCGCCTTCTTGGGGTCGTCCCAAAAATCCGCCGCCTGGCTCTGTTTCTCCTTAGACTCAAGCTCCTGCCTCTTTGAAGGGATGTCCAGGCAGCCTTCAAGAGTGGCCACTCTGTCCTGCAATCCCTTAATCTGATCCTGCGTAATCATCCGTTCTGAACAAAATAAACTTAATATCCTACAAATTTACAAAAGTGTTTTGATTTATTCAACGGATGAACTAATTTTGCCCTATGGCAAAGATTGGCGTAATGGATTCAGGTGTCGGAGGACTGTCCGTGCTCAGGGAGATGCTAAAGCGGCTTCCCGGGGAGGACTATGTCTATTATTCCGACAATGCCTGGTGTCCGTACGGGGAGAAGAGCCCGGAGTTCATCATAGAGCGCTGCCGCAGCATCACGAATCTGATGCTGGAGCGCGGGGCGGAAGCGATGGTGCTGGCGTGCAACACTGCAACCGCAGCTGCGATCTCAAGTTTGCGCGCGGAGTACGACATCCCTTTCGTGGGTATGGAACCGGCGATAAAACCGGCAGTCCAGAGCACCAGGAGCGGAGTTGTGGGCGTACTGGCGACGTCAGGGACGCTCAAAGGCGCAAAATACCTGGATACGCGCGAGCGTTACGCCGAAAACGTGAAGGTGGTGGAGAATGTGGGACGAGGCTTCGTGGAACTGGTGGAAAGCGGGACGGTCAGCGGAAAGCGGGCCGAAGATGTGGTAAGGGCATCGCTCCAGCCGCTGCTGGACCAGGGCGCCGATACCATAGTGCTGGGGTGCACACACTACCCTTTCCTCCTCGACACCATGCGCAGCATCGCCGGACCGGGGGTGGAGTTCATAGACCCGGCGCCTGCGGTCGCCAGGCACCTGGAAGAAGTGCTTGAGAAAAACGGGAAATGCGCCCGCAACACCACGCCCGGAACCGTGGAGCTGCTCGCTTCGGGCGACGACACTGCACTGCGCCGCACCTTTCAGCTTATATACTGATTGTCAATTTTTTACCTTCCTTGAGATAAATGCGCTCAATGCAGGGATGAAGCGCTTTGCATAGGCTGCCACCAGCTCTATGCCGCCTACCAGTTTCTCTCTCTTCCCGCGAATTATCGCCTTCGCGATGATGCGGCCGGCTTTGCTGGCGCTGATACCCTTTTCCTGACCGCTGTCCAGCACACCGTGGGCTTTCCCTCCGGCTTCAAGTGCCGAGAAGGAGATGTTCGTGCGCACGCGGCCCGGGATTATGACCGTGGTGCGTATGCCCCTGTCGTGGTACTCGGCTGCAATGGTCTCATAGAAGCGCTGGATTGCCCCCTTGGCGCTGCTGTATGCGCAACGCTGCCTGCTGCCGAAAAGCCCTGCAATGCTGGAAGTGCAGGCAAGAGTGCCTCCCCTGCCGCTGCTTAGCATACGCGAAAGCACCGCCTTGGTGAGTATCACCGGAGAGAAGAAGTCCACCTCCATCACCTTGCGTATCAATGAGATATCCGCTTCATCCGTATCGCAGCGCTGGCTGATTCCCGCGTTGCAGAAGAATATGTCCAGACCCTGGAATGCGTCCCAGGCCCGGGCAGCCATTTCTTCGAGCACCTCCGTGTCGGCGAGGTCGAATGCAAGTATGCACGTCGCAGCTGCGCCTGCCTCGGAGCAGCGTCCGGCTACCCTCTCCAACTCTGACATACGCCTTCCGGAGAGCACCAGGGAAGCCCCGCGCCTCGCGAACTCGACAGCGGTCTCCTCCCCTATTCCGGAACTTGCACCTGTAATCCAGACTCTCATGGCCTCATTCGCTCTCCTGGTCCACTTGCAATCAATCGAACTTGACCCTGAACAGGCCCATCAGTCTCACCAGGAACTTCGGGAAAGGCTTCTCGCGCGGACGCGAAAGCATATCTATGTAGATGTGAGGATGCTTGAGCACCGTGAGCTTGTGGGCCTCCACCAGTTCGATGAGAGTGCCGTCCGGGTCCTCCACGTAGGTAAAGTGCCCGCTCGCCTCGCCCATGTCGAAGCGCTCCCCGTTAGGGCAGCTGTTCACGGTGAACGGATATCCCGCCGCCACGCACGCTTTCTCCAGCTCGCGCATATTGGTGACATCGAAGCATATCTGTATGAAGCCGGGGTCGCCCCAGAACCTGCCCTCGAAAAGCTTTTTTGGCTCGCGGTCCAAGGCCTGCACCAGCTCAATCGAGCTGTGTCCGTACAGGGCTGCGAGGGCTCCCTTGCGCTCCTGCTTGTGGGTGATGAGCACCCTGCGGAAGCGTCCCTGCCCGCCCGGCATGCCGGCAAGGTCCTCGAAACTGCCGCTCTTGTCGTAAACGAGGGTATCGTAGCCCAGAACGTCACGGTACAGCGGGAGCACGCGGTCGATGTCAGTGGATCCTATCATCGCGCCCACTATGCCACCGTTGAGCTTGTGGTCTTCAATGAAAATGGATTTGTCCTCCACCGCCTGGAACCAGTTTCCCCAAGGGTCCTGCACCAGGAAGCAGGCAGTGCCGTCGGGAAGGCTTGACAGAGCCCCGACCTTGTCGTATTTGAGCGACAATTGCTTGCGGAACGCGGCCGCATCGCGGGTCTTTATCTTTGCGGTGAACACACCCAGATCGCCGGCGCTAACCGGGAATGAGGCAGGCACAGGCTTGCGCTGGGAATATTGCCAGATTTCGAATCCGCCGCCACCCTGAAGGTTGATGGCTATGCACGCATGGCGCTTCTGCGCCTTTCCCCCAGTGTAGGGGAGCATTCTCTCGGCGACAGTGTCGTCTTCGAGGGCGCGCACGTCCATGCCGAACATTTCTATATACCACTTCCAGGCTTCCCTGAAATTTTCGACACCCACGCCAATCTGCTGGATGCCGGACACCAAATAATTATCCATAATCGTGATGTGTGCCGGTCGAGTTACATTTGCACCCTAAAGCCAACCGGCACGCAAAATTAACAATCGTATTCCAAAAATCAAATTGCATTTTGCGTAATATGGGTATGAATTGCAGTCCCGTCCCGCAGATGGGGATGACCATAAAGCCTTTTGTTCATCCCCTTCGGGACATTTTTTGACACCCGCATCGCCCTGCCTGCACCGTGGGAGCAGAACTGGAACGAATCCGGGTTGCCACAAATTTGCAACTCTTATGAAAAACAGGAGAAAGTTTATACCGATTTGCGCTTTGCAAATCGCGAAATCAAACTCAAATATTATCGAAAACTATGAAAAAGTCACTCCGATTTTGATTTTTTCATAGTTTTTGATTGATTTTGGTCTCAGATAATTCATTTTGCGATGAAAAGGAAAATCAGTACCAGACGCAAAAAGTAGACAGTATGTCCAAAACACACCGCTAAACATATATGCTTTGATTGGATATGATGTCCACGAAAACAGCGAAACAAGACCCTGGATAGCAATGCCTGCGAAAAATGATACACCTACGATTATGAGATAGTATGTCGAACTCTCTTTCATTATCAAAAAATAGTCTAAACCTTACAAAATATCACTAATTGAAGCTTTCTGATCACAGGAACATTGTGAGCATGACTGGAAGAAGGAGTGTCTGTTCATCCTTGCGCAGGTCCTTGGAATAGATGAGGTACCTGTCGCTTACCCTGTCTGAGTACTTCCTGCAGAACTCGTCAAGCGATTTGTGGGTTTTGTACCCGGACGACTTGACCTCCACGGGGCGGAGCTTGCTTCCCTTCGAGAGTAGGAAATCGACTTCGTAACTATGGTTTGATGTCTCCGACCTCCAGGTATGATAAAAGAGTTTGTGACCAGATGCGACCAGCATCTGGGCCACAATGTTCTCATAGACATAACCAAGGTCAACTGAAAGCTTGTCGCTCAGAAGTTTCCCGTAAATCTCGTTGTCCGAGAAATCATTGTCCCAGAAGGCAAGGGTGATGAACAGCCCCGTATCTCCCATATACAGTTTGTATTGTCCATAATCGGTATGTGACGGCAGTCCCACCTCCGGATTGTCCGAATGATGTGCGAAGTTTACGGTAAGGCTGTCCTCCATGTCCCTCAGGAACTCATCCACGGTTTCACTCGGATACCCCCTTCCGATGATGCTGCTCTGTTGGAAACGGGACGTGTTTTTGCTCAGTTGGGCAGGGATGGCGCTGAACAGCTTGGAAATCTTGCCTGAAGGGTCAATCTTCAGGAAGTCGTCAATATAGATGTCGATGATCTCCCGCTTCTTCTTGTCCACGTCCGCCAGATTGAGTGTGTCCAGATATGTGCTTACCGCCTGTGGCATCCCTCCGACGAGCATATAGAGCCTGAAGTCCCTGAGCAGTTTGCGCGTCAGGGCGTCACCGAAAGGTCGCCTCGCTTCGAAGGACTCCCTGAGCAGGGACACGGTAACCTCATCCCCAAGGGCCCAGCGAAACTCCTCATAATCCATCGGATACATAGTTATGCGCGTCTCCTCGCTCGGGATGACGATATTATCCGTGTTCTTCTTTATAGAGAGCAGGGAACCGGTCTCTATGTAGTCATATCTGTGGTCCTTCACAAGGTACTTGATCGCCTCCCGAGCCTTCGGGCATTTCTGAACCTCATCAAAGATGATGACGGACTGACGTTCATAGAGCTTGACGCCATAGATGAACTGTAGCCTCGTGAAGAAGTCATTCCGGTCGGAAATGACGTTCACTGCCTCCCAGAGTGCGGTCGGAGCATCCGCGAAGTCGACAAGAATATAACTGCGGTATTCCCTCTTTGCGAATTCCTCCACCAGAGTGGACTTCCCGACACGGCGTGCACCCTTGACCAGGAGTGCAGTGGAACCGTTCCTGGTTCGCTTCCATTCAAGCATCCTGTCATATAGTTTCCTTCTGAATACTCTCATTTTCCCCAATTTTTCTAAAGTTCAGCATCGCAAATATAGGCAAAATATGCAGAATCCCCATTTTTATTTCAGGAAATATATGCAAAATCCCCATTTTTTGAAACCTGCATTCTATGTAGAATCCCCGTTTTTTCGCCTTTTGTACCAGACGCAAAAAGTAGACTGTAATTTCTGCGGAAACATTCCCGCAAAAGAAGCAATCCTTTCTTTACTGCCACATTTTTGCGGTAATTATCCTTATCTTCGCACCGTGAAACAATAAAGACGACGCAATCATGGCAAAGAATATGGTTGGTGCACAGGAGAGTGGATGCTGCATACGCTTTGGATTAACAGTGTCCTGCTGAGAGAGCTGAAATGAACAGAATATACATGAAGAAATGAGGGATTTTGCAGCAATAGATTTCGAGACGGCGAACGAGCAGCCCTCCAGCGTATGCTCCGTCGGAGTGGTGATAGTGCGTGACGGGGAGATTGTGGACTCCTTCT
>CAMEWE010000001.1:0-149479 GCA_945939695.1 uncultured Bacteroidales bacterium | reverse complement strand
AGTTGACTGAAAAGGTATTTTCCGCTATTCATGCTGGCCTGTATTGTTTTCAAGCTGCGAAATTACGGAATCAATTCAAATCGACACGCGCCATTTTTGCTTATAACTGATTGTTAAACAATATATTACAAAGAACTAACATATTTTTCTTTGGACACTAGTGGATTTATTTTATATACCATACGCAATGCCGTCGATGCGCTTATCGGCATGCCAGATATGGTTGATTGTATTGATCCGACTGTCGCTGGTACATGGACCAATAGGCCCTCCAGATAGTGCCTTGCTTCTAACGTCATCCTAGAATAACGCTCTGTGACTCCGTAAATTTGGGATGCAAAGGTCTTATGCTTGCATTTTGGATTCTCACATTTATACCTTCTAGTTTTAGCCACAATCTTTACTCTTTGACCATGCAGAGAAAGAGTTGTCATTGTCCTGTGATAGTACGAATGTACATGCGAACTTCTTTTGCCGCAGCAAGGACACTTGGACGTGATTCTTTTATCATGAATATGGATGATTATTCCATCGGCTGTTTTAATCACATCATCATATATCACATGTTTCCAGCCAATAATTTTGGCGATAGCTTTGCAAGAAATCTTAGATTCGCTATCTTTGCAATTAACTTTTTCGGACACTTTAAGTACTTGTATTTCAGCACTTTAAGTTACAAAAAAGTGTTCAAAAAAGCAAGGGTAATTCACTGATTTTCAATGAATTACCCTATTATTTTAGCACGAAATTTGACGAAGAACCCTCAAAACAGGGCCTTTTTGTGGACAAACTGGCCAAAACCTGCCTTTTATCCACAAAACACCCCATTTTTGTGGACAAACCTGCTCAAACCCGGCAAAAATCTCACTTTTGCTCACAAAAAACCCTCCCGTTGAGGGAGGGCTGAATCATAAATCCTGGCTGACCCAGAGCTGAAACCCGACCCCGAGCAAAAGCCAAGGCCCGAAGCCCGATCAGAACCCGAGCCGAACCCGGGCTTACTTCTTGGCGGCAAGTTTTTTCGGATCCTTGAAGAGAATCATAAAGAGGAGGCCGACCACGAAGGCATAGGCGGCGAAGATGTACCAGGCCTTGCTCCAGCTAGGCACAGCGGC
Source organism: uncultured Bacteroidales bacterium (assembly GCA_945939695.1). Lineage (GTDB taxonomy): Bacteria > Bacteroidota > Bacteroidia > Bacteroidales > UBA932 > Cryptobacteroides. The sequence goes on along the minus strand of CAMEWE010000001.1, from coordinate 148,364 downwards.
GTTGTAAACGCAGGCGTCCACGACTGCGCCGGCGGCGAGTGTGCCGATGGTGGCGCCCAAACCGTTGGTCATAAGCATAAACAGACCCTGGGCGGAAGAACGGATGTCCTTCGGAGCGTTGTCGTTGACATAAAGGGAGCCGGAGATGTTGAAGAAGTCGAAGGCCACACCGTATACTATGCAGCTGAGCACGAAGAGCAGCACTCCCGGCATATCAGGGCTGCCGAGTCCGAAGAAGCCGAAGCGGAACACCCATGCGAACATTGCTATGAGCATTACCTTCTTTATGCCGAACTTGTTCATACAGAACGGAATGAGCAGTATGCAGAGGGTCTCTGAAATCTGGCTGATGGAAATCAGGGCATTGGAGTTCTTCACGGCGAAGGTGTTTGCAAAAGCAGGGTTCTCTCCGAAGGAACTGAGGAAGGTGTTCGCGTAGCCGTTTGTAATCTGAAGAGAGGCTCCGAGCAGCATGGAGAAGATGAAGAACACGGCGAACTGCTTGTCCTTGAAGAGCCTGAAAGCGTTGAGGCCGAGGCTCTCGGCCAGGCTGGCGCTCTTCTCACCCTTCTTTGTAGGGCACTCCGGCATAGAGAGGGCGTAGGCGCAGAGCAGGAGGCTGAGCAGGCCTGAAGATATAAGCTGGGTGTAGGAGTCCTGCATGCGCACTCCTTTGATGCTCAGGAAGTTGGTCAGAAGCATGCTGGCGATGAAACCTATGGTGCCGAACACGCGGATAGGAGGGAAGTCCTTGACTGGGTCCTTACCGGCCTTCTCGAGAGCGTTGTATGCCACTGAATTGACCAGGGCGATGCTAGGCATGAAGAAGGCAACGCTCAAGCTGTAGAGCACGAAGAGAGGGGCAAAGGCGATTACGTTTGCCTGCATACAGTATATTCCGGCTGCGAGCATAAAGATGCCTGCAAGTCCGTGACAGAGAGAAAGAACCTTCTGCGCCTGGATCTTGCGGTCAGCGACTATGCCCATAAGGGTAGGCATAAAGATGGACACGATGCCCTGCATCGCAAAGAACCATTTGATCTGGGAACCCATGCCGATTCCGCCGAGATAGCGTCCGAGGGAAGTGAGATAAGCTCCCCAGACTGCAAATTCAAGGAAATTGAGCAGAATAAGCCTGAGGGTGATTGTTGAATTATTCTTCATATCGCTAGTTATTATTAATTGTCAACATTGGCGTATAGAATACAAAATTAAGAGAATTTGCCGGAATATTGCTATATTTGGGGTATGAAATTTTCGCTCGAAAGAAAAGATACGCAGAGCGCAGCGCGTTGCGGAACCATATATACAGACCACGGAGTCATCCATACTCCCATTTTTATGCCGGTGGGCACCGTCGGTTCGGTGAAGGGCGTGTACCACCGCGACCTCAAGGACGACATTGGAGCGGAGATCATACTTGGCAATACTTACCACCTCTACCTCCGCCCGGGCCTGGATACCCTGCGTGAGGCTGGCGGACTCCACAAGTTCGAGGCCTGGGACCGTCCCATACTCACGGACAGCGGCGGATTCCAGGTGTTCTCCCTTTCCCCGATACGCAAACTTACCCCTGACGGGTGTATGTTCCGGAGCCACATCGACGGCTCGAAGCACAGCTTCTCGCCGGAGAACAACGTGGACACGCAGCGCATAATCGGTGCCGACATTATGATGGCGCTCGACGAGTGCTGCCCCGGCGATGCCGACCACGCTTATGCGCGCAAGAGTCTCGACCTCACCAAATCCTGGCTGGAGAGATTTGCGCAGCGTTTCCACGACACGGATCCGCTGTACGGCTACTCCCAGACCTTTTTCCCAATAGTGCAGGGTTGTGTGTACCCGGACCTGCGCCGCGAAGCTGCCGCCCACGCAGTGAGCCTCGGTGCCGACGGTTACGCGATAGGCGGTCTGGCGGTGGGTGAGCCGACCGAGAAGATGTACGAGATGCTCGAACTCGTGTGCCCTCTGCTGCCGGAGGACAAGCCTCGTTACCTTATGGGCGTGGGTACTCCCGCCAACATACTGGAAGGCATTGCCCGCGGGGTGGATATGTTCGACTGCGTGATGCCGACCCGCAACGCGCGGAACGGTATGCTCTTCACCTGGAACGGCATTATGAATATGCGCAATGCCAAGTGGGCCAAGGACTTCTCCCCTCTGGACGAGGCCGGTTGCTCCTTCGTGGACCGCACTTACACTAAAGCTTACCTCCACCACCTTTTCATAGCAGGGGAGATGTTTGCCGGAATGCTTGCGAGCGAGCACAACCTTGCCTTCTATCTCGACCTGGTAAGGGAGGCGCGCAGACATATCGAAGCCGGAGACTTCCTTCCGTGGAAGGAGGAAACCGTCTCCCGCATCAGCTCAAGACTATAGGCAATATGTTGGGAATCAAGAAAATAGACTGGTATATAGCGAAGAGGTTCATGCTCACCTTCGTGATGGCTCTGATCCTCATCATAGGCATAGTCATAGTCTTCGACGTATCCGAAAAGATCAATCACTTCGTGGAGAACAAGGCCCCGCTCAAGGAGATAATCTTCGACTATTACCTGAACTTCATCCCGTATTTCGTGAATATGTTTTCGCCTCTGTTCGTGTTCATCTCGGTGATTTTCTTCACCTCGCAGCTGGCTTCCAATTCCGAAATCATCGCCATACTTTCCTGCGGCGTGAGCTACAGGAGGATGATGGTGCCATACATAGTCACTTCAATACTCATAGCCCTGCTCTCCCTGGGTCTGAATTTCTTCGTGATTCCCAAATCCAACGTGAAGAAGGTGGAATTCGAGACCAAGTACGTCAAGACGCAGAGCAATTCGTTTAATCTCAGGAACTTGCATTATCAGATATCCCCTGGACAGTATGTCTTCATAGAATCCTTCAGCCGCTGGAACAACACGGCCTACAAGTTCACAATCGAGGACGTGCAGAACAACAAGCTGGTGCGCAAGGTGAGTGCCGAAAGCGCGGTATGGGACAGTACCACCACAGGTTGGACCCTGAAGCGCGTCTTCGTGCGCGACTATTCGGCCGGTCTTGAGGACAAAGTGGTCTATAAAGACAGGATAGATACGGTCATCGACCTGAAACTCAAGGACTTGTTCAATAATGAGAAGACGGTGGAGACCCTGACCTACCCTCAGCTCGAAGAATTGATACGCACCCAGGCGATGAGAGGCGACACTACGGCTATGTATGCGAAGCTCGAGAAGCACAGGCGTATGGCCATGCCTTTCTCTGCAATTATCCTTACCATCATAGGTGTAGCCCTTTCTTCAAGGAAAAAGAGGGGAGGAATAGGCTGGAACATAGGAATAGGCATTGCTCTCGCCTTTTCCTACATACTCTTCCTGAGGTTCAGTGAGATGTTCGTCTATACCGACACCCTCCCGCCCGGGATTGCTTTGTGGATTCCAAATCTGCTATTTGCAGTGATTGCGGCAGTGCTCTATAATTTTGCCCGTAAATAATTGACAATTATGGTAGTAAAAGTAATCAACAAAAGTTCTAACCCGCTTCCGGATTATTCCACTCCGCTTTCTGCGGGGATGGATGTCCGCGCTGCGAACGATACGCCCGTCACCATAGCTCCCCTGGGAAGGGCGATTATTCCTACAGGTCTTTATCTGGAGATTCCTGCGGGATATGAAGTGCAGGTGCGCCCGCGCAGCGGTCTGGCTGCGAAGAAGGGAATCACGGTGCTCAACGCTCCCGGCACCATCGATGCCGACTACAGGGGCGAGGTATGCGTGATTCTGGTGAACCTGTCCGGCGAGGAGTTTACAGTCCAGAAGGGGGAGAGGATTGCGCAGCTTGTGCTGGCGCGTCACGAAGTGATTGAGTGGGAGTCAAGCGAGAGCCTGGCAGACTCGGAGAGGGGTGCCGGCGGATTCGGAAGTACAGGGGTCAAATAATTGAAAATGAACATAGAAGAACTATATGCGCGCTACTGCGCTTGTGGGTGCAGACTCACTACGGACAGCCGCGCGATCCAGGGTGGGGAAGTATTCCTCGCCCTCAGGGGAGAGAATTTCGACGGCAACGACTACGTGCTCCAGGCCCTGGAGAAAGGGGCGGCACTGGCAATTGCAGACAGGCAGGACCTGCCTGAGGATGAGCGCATAATAAAGGTGGAGGACGCCTATGAAGCCCTGCGTTCCCTGGCAATAATGCACCGCCGCAGCGTGGCGGGTGGCGCCCTTCCGGTCATAGGTCTCACGGGCACCAACGGCAAGACCACGACCAAGAACCTGATTTCCCTGGTGCTCGCGCGCAAGTACAGGGTATGCGCGACCGAGGGCAACCTTAACAACGACATAGGTGTGCCTCTGTCCCTGCTCAAGATACGTCCCGATACGCAGATTGCCGTAATAGAGATGGGGGCGAACCACCCCGACGACATAGCGAAGCTGGTGCAGGTGTCACAGCCTGATTACGGCCTCATAACCAACGTGGGCAAGGCTCACCTCCTGGGTTTCGGTTCGTTCGAGGGAGTGGTGGATGCAAAGACTGAGCTCTACAAGTGGCTGGGTTCCAGGCGCGGATCGCTGATTTTCCTGAATGAGGACGATCCCGTGCTCAAGTCCCGTGCCGCGCAGCAGCCATGTCACTGTTTCGGCTACGGCATTGATTACCAGGGCGTGCGCGTGCTGCCCTCCAGCCCCGAAGAGCCTTTCCTGCGCCTTGAACTGGACGGAAAGATCATACGGAGCTCGCTCGTAGGTGCGTACAATGCAACAAACGTGCTTGCCGCTATTGCTGTGGGCGACTATTTCGGGGTGCCTCGCGAGGAGGCGATTGCAGCAGTGGAGAGCTTCTGCCCTGACAACAAGCGTTCGGAGATGCGTCGCACGCAGAGCAATACCCTGGTTGTGGACGCGTACAATGCCAATCCTTCATCAATGGAAGCGGCTCTGGACAATTTTGTCCTGATGCAGGCGGAGCGCAAGCTGGTGCTTCTCGGGGAGATGCGCGAGCTGGGGGAGGAGTCCCTCCGCGAACACGTGAAACTCGTGCGCCGTATCGCTGCCCTTCCGCTGAAGTCTATGCTGGTGGGGGAGGAGTTCCGCAAGGCACTTGACGAGTGTGGCTGCGACTATATTGTTGCTGACAACTGCGCATCCGGGGATGCGGACTTTGTCTGGGCACCCGATTCATCGGTACTCGCGGACTATCTTTCCCGTAATCCGGTAAGCAGCAGCCTCGTGCTGGTAAAAGGCTCCAGAGGCACGCTTATGGAGCGCACCTTGCCTCAGCTGTAATCTCCCGGATTCCGGCTTTATTATTCTACGAAACGAATCTTGTCCAGATTCCTCGGCCTGGCCTCAGGGGCTTCGTCGGGATAACCGACTGCTATGAGATAGAGCAGTTCGTATCCGTCGTCGAGTTTGAGCCTGTCGAGGTAAGGCTTGGCATCTGCATTGCTGCTCAGGAAGCGCACTGGCCCTCCCAGACAGCAGGTACCAAGACCGAGAGAATGGGCTGCAAGCATTATGTTCTCGCCCAGAAGTCCGCAGTCGATGCTGCTGTAGCCTCCCTGAGGGGCAGCAACCGCTATTACGGCAGGGGCGTTCCTGAACATGTTCTTGAAGTTCGGATCCCTCTGTACTGCCTCAGGATTGGCAGCCTTGTAGATTTCTGTGACACCGTCGATGTACTCTTTGGAGTCGATGATGCGCACGTTCCAGTTTTGGGCATTCATCGCGTTCGGTGCATTGACGCCACATTCGGCAATGCGCTGGAGCTTCTCCCTCTCAACCGGTGTGTCCTTGTAAACACGAATGGATCTGCGGGACATAATAGCCTCAATGACAGCATTTTCGGCTTTGGTGTCGGACTTGGTTCCCGACGGGGTGCCACAGCTGCATACCAGCAAGCCTGCGGCAAGGATGGTATAAATATAGTGTTTCATAACTGCAATTCCGCTGCAAAAATTAAGCCTTATTTCCTCAAATCAAAGAAGAGGATATGCCTTGACACATCCTCTTCCGGAGCCACTCACCAGGCTCGAACTGGCGACCTGCGCGTTACGAATGCGCTGCTCTACCGACTGAGCTAAAGTGGCTTTTGAGTGCGCAAAGATAAGAAAACTTTGTGACTCCGCAAATTTCTATTCAGTTTTCTTGGCTGAGAAGAGGGTAATCAGTATGCTTCCGAGTATGCCGGAGCAGAGGGAACCGAGAAGGACGGCAATCTTGCCGGCATCTCGCAGGTGCATCATCACCTCAGCCGGGGCATCTGCAAAGGAGAGTGTGTCCACGAAGATGGACATGGTGAAGCCAATACCTCCCAGGCAGGCTACCGCGAAGAAGAGGGGCCAGTTGGACTTTTCAGGCATTGCGCCTATCCTGCACTTGATGGCAATCCAGCTGAAGAGAGTGATTCCCAGAGGTTTGCCGAGCAGGAGCCCGAGGAAGATACCCATTGATACGCTGCCGAGTTCAGGGTTGAAATTGAATACGTTGAAATAGCTCGGGTCAGTGATTTCCACGCCTGCGTTCGCAAGGGCGAAGATAGGCATTATGAGGAAGTTGACCCAAGGTGAGAGGGCGTGTTCCACCCTGTAGCTCATATCCATACTGCCGTGGGCGATGGTCTCCAGCCTCCTGAGGCAGTGCTTCTGAGGTCCGTTGGGGAAGGCTTCGCTGTCGATTCCGTCGTACTTCTCCAGGCGTGCGATGTAGCGGTCACGCTTATGGATGTACTGGGCCTTGTTGTAGCGGGGTTTGGAAGGGATGAGGAAGGCCATCACGACACCGGACATCGTGGCGTGGATGCCGCTGTAATAGAAGAGCACCCACACTGCGAAAGCGCACACCAGGTAAGGGAACATACGCTTCTCTCCAAGCTTTTCGAGCACGAAGGTGAGAGCTATCACTATGGCTGCGATTCCCAGGAGCAGGAAGTTGATGCTTCCCCCGTAGAAGAGGGCGACCACAAGGATGGCTATGAGGTCGTCGGCGATTGCAAGTGCGGTCAGGAAGACTTTCAGTGAAATCGGGACCCTGTCGCCGAGCATTGAGAGTATGCACACAGCGAAGGCTATGTCGGTGGCGGTAGGGATACCCCATCCGCTGGCAGCGACGGTGCCGTGGTTGACGACGGTGTATATGAGGGCAGGCAAAATCACCCCGCCGAAAGCGGCAATGATGGGGAGCAGGGCCTTCTTCATGGAAGAGAGCTCTCCGTGGGCGACCTCGCGTTTGATTTCAAGCCCCACGGTGAAGAAGAATATCACCATCAGGATGTCGTTGATAAGCTTCTCCACATTCATATCGCGCGGGAACAGCACGTTCACGGCGCCGTTGTCGCTGTAGAGATGAACGCGAATGTTGGTCTCCAGAATGCTGTGATACAGCTCCTTGGTGAACGGAAGGTTGGCAAGGAGCATAGCCAGAACTACACAGGCCAGCAGAAGCACACCCTGAAACCAGGGCTTTTTTGAGAGCCTGTTGCTTTTCAGATTGAATTGAAGTATACCTTTGTTCCAAGTGTATACGGGAATGATTTTCATATTTAAAAGATCAGTTTGAAATCGATTGTTTTCCTTTCAATGAAGCAGCCTTCGATGTGGACTTCGCCCTCTTCCCTGGTGCAGAGCGTGCGCGGTGCCGAGAGCTCGATTGCAATAAGGTCGCCTATGCGCAGATAGCAATAGCGTGAAGCCAGGGCGATTGCGTCGGAGAAGCTGGGCAAAGGCAGCTTGCAGGCGTATTCTAAAGCCTTACCGCCGATCTTCAGCCTCAGCAGTGATGCAGGGGAGTCACAGGACTCCAGAGCCTTGTCGAAGTCCTCTCGCGCAAGCTCGGGGCTGGGCAGGAAAGAACTGTGGTCGAGGCAGCAGGCGCAGGCGAAGCCCTCGGCACTGCCGTCCATCAGGTCTTCGGGGTACAGGTTGATTCCGGCGCCGATGAGATCGTAGTACCTCGTTCCGAAGCGTGCACCTATGCTCCTGCCGGGCTTGGAGATGCGTGCGAAAAGCACCGGAGTCCAGGCCAGCGAGCCTATGAACTCCGGGACGTATAAGTCTTCATTGTCCCTTTCCCAGGTGGTGTCCGGCCGGACGAATACCCGGGAAGATGAGTTGACGACGACTATATTCATCGCTTGTTGAACTTGTCTGCCAGTTTCTCGAGTTTGAATTTCTCCTCAAGCGCCGCGAATGTGGCCTTTGTCTCGAGGCTGAAGCTGCCCTGCTGGATCCAGCGGAAGTAGCTCGGCTCCGTGTTGAACACCTCGCGCGCCGACTTGCCCTTGTGCTTGCCGAAGTTGACCGTAGGCTCACCCTTGTCGTCGTAAATTAGATAACCCGCGAAATCCACGAACCTCTTAGGCGCATAGGCTGCGAGCGCCTTCACGTCATTCTTCAGAACCTCGTAGCGGTCGAGCTGAGCTTTGAGCACCTCATAGGTGGCTACAGTGTCAGCTTCTGCCGTATGCGCGTTGTCGAAGTCCTCCCCTCCGCAGTAGAAACGGTAGGCGGCCTTGAGGTTGCGGGGCTCCATCGCGTGGTAGATGTTCTGTACGTCCACCATCAGCGGCTCGTGGAGGTTGATGTGGAGGTCGAGTCCGGCTAGTTTCGCCCTCTCGAACTCCTCGGCCAGCATAGGCAGGTCGAACTTGGCTGAATTGAAGCCGGCAAGGTCGCTGTCCCTGAGCCATTCGGCGATTTCCGGGGCACATTCGTAGAAGGTAGGACAGTTCACCAACATATCGTCGGTGACTCCGTTTACCTTGGACGCTTCAGGATTGATGGGCCTCTGGCACCTTTTCTCGTAATCCCAGGGCTTGATTTTCCAGGTCTTGATCCTTGACTCGCCGTCAGGGAAGACCTTCACGAAACTCAGCTCGATTATCGAGTCTGAGGGTATGCTCAGACCGGTGCTCTCTATGTCGAAAAAGAGCAGCGGACGCTGGAGATTCAACTGCATCGCCATCCTCCTTATGAAACCATGATCGGCATAAGTATTCCGCAGAGCTTGCTGCTGTTCTCCTCTTCCTCGGAAGGCACGATGAGGGCTGCCCTGCGGGCGTCAGCGAACTTCATCACGAGGGTGGTGCAGTTCATATTGCTGAGGATGTCGATGAGGAAGGAGGACTTGAATCCTATGCTGAGGGTGTCTCCGCTGTAGTCGCAGATGAGTTTCTCATAAGCGGCAAGGGCGAATCCGAGGTCCTGTGCGGTGATTTCGAGCTGGCCTTCGCTGAGGTCGAACTTGATATGGTTGGAAGCCTTGTTGGCGCAGACGGCCACACGGCGCACGGTGTCCAGGAGTTGGGTGCGGTCAATGCGCAGTACACTGGAATTGTTCTGCGGAATCACGCGGCGGTACTCCGGGAACTTGCCCACGATGAGGCGGCAGACCATGACGGTGTTGCCGGTGCGGAAGACCACGTTGCTGCCGTCGTAGCTGAGCTCGACATCGCAGTCGGCCTTTTCCACTATCGAGCGGAGCACGGCTGCGTTTTTCTTGTGCAGGATGAAGGAGGACTTCTCTCCGACCTTTGCTTCCGTGGTAGTGTAGCAGATGAGCTTGTGGGAGTCGGAAGCCACGAGGGTGGTGGAATTCAGGTCCATATCGAAGAAGATACCGTTCATCGCAGGTCTCATCTCGTCGTCAGCGGTGGCGTAAATGGTGCTGGATATGCCTTCCGCAAGCGTGGATGCAGGGAAGGTTGCGTTGAGAGCATCGCTTCCCGTGCTCTTGATCTCAGGATAGTCGGCAGCGGAGAAGTATGGCAGGGATGAGTTGCCGTTGCTCCAGATGCATTCGAAGGACCCTTCCTGGTCATTGCCTGCGGTCTTGATGGTGATAGGCTGGTCCGGCAGGGCCTTGAGCAGGTCGATGATCTGCCTTGCAGGCACTGCGATGCTGCCCTCGGCTGCGGATTCGTTGACTTCGACGACCGTGCGCAGGGTAAGCTCCTGGTCGGAGGCCGTTATTTCCATCTTGCCGTCCTTGAGGACAAAGAGGAAATTCTCCAGAATAGGCAGGGCGGTCTTGGCCGGTATGGCCTTTGAAACGTCGAGTATTCCCTTGAGGAGACTCGCACTAGAGATGATGAATTCCATATATATGACTTTTACTTTTTTCTATTTTACAAATTTAGCAATTTAATCCGAATCTTGGCATATTAATTGATTTTTATTGTGGAAAACAAAGTTTGAAAATAACAACACATTAAAATGAACGATATGAACAAAAACATCATTACAGTAGCAGTTTCCGTCCTGCTGAGCGGTATAGCCGCCTTCGGCATAGTCAAAGCTGCCACACCATCAGAAGCGAACGCCCAGGTGACTCCTGCCGGACAGTCAGTGCGCACTGTCAATTTGTCACTTTCAGACTATCCTGACTTTACATATGCAGCAGAGAACGCTGTGGAGGCCGTGGTTTACGTAAAAGTTACCGTGAAGAGCCAGCAGCCGCAGTATATAGACCCGTTCTTCCGTTTCTTCTTCGGAGAAGAGCCTCAGGGACAGAGTCGTGAACGTGTCCGCCAGGGCAGCGGCTCAGGCGTAATCATCCGCGAGGACGGATATATCGTGACCAATAATCACGTGGTGAACGGCGCCACCAGCGTACAGGTGACCCTGAACAACAACAAGACTTACGATGCAATCATCATCGGCACTGACCCTGCCACCGACGTGGCTCTGATCAAGATTGAAGAGAAGGGTCTTCCGACGCTGCAGTTCGCTGATTCTGACAAGCTGCGCCTCGGCGAATGGGTGCTTGCAATCGGCAGCCCTCTGGGAGAGGAGCTCAGAAGTACCATCACGGCAGGTATAGTAAGCGCCAAGGGCCGCTCCATGGCCAATGCCGACGGAGAATTCAAGATCGAATCCTTCATCCAGACAGATGCTGCCGTGAACCCAGGCAACTCCGGCGGAGCTCTCGTGAACAAACAGGGTGAGCTCGTAGGTATCAATACTGCCATCGTTTCAACAACCGGCTCATACACAGGATATTCCTTCGCCGTACCTTCCAATATCGTGCACAAAGTGGTGTCCGACCTCATCGATTTCGGTTCCGTGAAGAGAGTGAAACTTGGCGTGACCATGTCGGCAATTGACGAAAAAACCGCCAAGGAAATGAAACTTTCTTCTTTGGAAGGCGTATATATACACGAAGTTTCCAAAGGCAGTGCAGCAGACAAGGCCGGCGTGAAGACCGGAGACGTGCTCGTGGCAATCGATTCCTCAGCCATCAAGTCCCCGTCTTCCCTCCAGGAGAAGGTGAACAGTTTCCACCCGGGAGACAAGGCCGTGCTCAAGGTCATACGTGACGGCAAGGAACATCTGCTTAACGTGGTATTCCAGGAAGAAGATGCCAGCAACGGCACAGTTGCGGACGACGGTACCGTGATGTTCTACGGAGCAAGCCTGAGAGCTGCCGAAAAGGGAGTGGAAATCGTTTCTGTGGGCAACGGCAAGATTGCGAAGCAGGGCGTGGAGGACGGATTCATCATCCTCTATGTCAACGACAAGAAGGTCAGCAAGCCGCAGGACGTGATTGACATTGCAAAGAAGGCCTCAAGGTCCGTCTTCATTGAGGGCGTCACTGCCACCGGCAGACCTGGATACTTCGGCTTCGGCAAGGACGAATAGACATTCGGACAGCGTGATATTTTCCGCAGTCGGGGTGTTCCGGCTGCGGTTTTTAGTATCCTGCGGCCAAGCGACTGAATGAGAAACAATTAAATAAATAATGAGACAGTTAAAGATTACAAAATCCATCACAAACCGCGAAAGCGCCTCCCTGGACAAGTATCTCCAGGAGATAGGCCGCGAGGAGCTGGTTTCCCCGGAAGAGGAAGTGGAACTCGCCCAGCGCATACGCAAGGGAGACCAGGAAGCTCTCGAGAAGCTTACCAGGGCAAACCTCCGTTTCGTGGTCTCCGTCGCAAAGCAGTATCAGAACCAGGGCCTCAGCCTTCCTGACCTTATCAACGAAGGCAATCTCGGTCTGATCAAGGCCGCAGAGAAATTCGATGAGACCAGAGGTTTCAAATTCATATCCTATGCCGTGTGGTGGATACGCCAGTCCATACTTCAGGCCCTTGCGGAGCAGAGCCGCATCGTGCGACTTCCGCTGAACCAGGTGGGGTCCCTGAACAAGATCAACAAGGCCCTCGGCAAGTTCGAGCAGGAGAACGAGCGTCAGCCGTCCACCGAAGAGCTTGCGGAGATGATTGACATACCTAAGGACAAGATAGCCGATACCTTGAGGGTATCCGGCCGTCATGTCAGTGTGGATGCTCCTTTCGTGGAAGGAGAGGACAACAGCCTTCTCGATGTGCTTCCGAACGACGACTCCCCAAGCGCTGACAGGGGTCTGACCAATGAGTCCCTTAGCACCGAAATCGAGCGCGCACTCCAGATTCTCACCTCCCGCGAGAGGGAGATCATCAAGTCTTTCTTCGGCATAGGCTGCCAGGAAATGACCCTCGAAGAAATAGGCGAGAGGCTCGACCTCACCCGTGAGAGGGTGCGTCAGATCAAGGAGAAGGCCATAAGGAAGCTCAAGAAGCCTTCAGCAAGCAAACTCCTCAAAACATATCTTGGCTGATGAACGCGGAATCATTCATCGCCTTGAAGGCCTCAGAGGCCATCAAGGCTCTATACGGAGCAGAAGTTGACCCTTCCACCCTCCAGGTCCAGCCTACGCGCAAGGAATTCGAAGGCGACTACACTCTCGTGGTTTTCCCTCTGCTGCGCATTACCCGCCAGTCTCCTGACGCCAGCGGCAATGCCCTGGGCGAATGGCTCTGCGCCAACTGCGAGGAAATCAGCGCTTTCAATTCAGTGAAAGGCTTCCTGAACCTCAGCCTCTCCCAACTCTACTGGCACGAGGCTCTGGAGTCGGTGGCAGCTGACCCTGACTTCGGTGTCCTGCCTCCTACCGGGCGCAGGATCATGGTGGAGTTCTCTTCCCCGAATACCAACAAGCCTCTGCACCTGGGACACGTGCGCAACAATCTTCTGGGTGCATCCGTGTCCAATCTTCTCAAGGCTGCGGGCAACGAGGTAATCAAGACCACCCTGGTCAACGACAGGGGAGTGCACATCTGCAAGTCGATGTATGCCTGGGAGCAGCGTTTCGACGGCGCAACCCCTCAGAGCACGGGCAAAAAGGGAGACCATCTCGTGGGTGACTGCTATGTGGAGTATGCCAGGATGGAGAAGGAAGATCCTACCGCTATAGACAAGGTTCACGATATGCTCGTGAAATGGGAGGAGGGAGACCCTCAGGTGCGCAAGCTTTGGGAAATGATGAACTCCTGGGTGTTCGAGGGCTTCGAACAGACGTACAAGGCTCTGGGAATCACTTTCGACAAGACCTATTATGAGCACGATACCTATCTTCTGGGCAAGGAACTCGTCCAGAAGGGACTGGATATGGGCGTATTCGTCAAGGATCCTGACGGCTCGGTGTGGTGCGACCTCACCTCCGACGGCCTTGACCGCAAGCTCCTGCTCCGTTCCGACGGCACTTCAGTGTATATCACTCAGGACCTCGGAACTGCCGAGAGGCGCTTCAGCGAGTACAAGCTCGATTCCCACATCTATGTGGTGGGTGACGAGCAGAACTACCATTTCCAAGTGCTCAAGCTGATTCTCTCCAAGCTCGGCTTCGACTGGGCCGACCAGATTTTCCACCTTTCCTACGGTATGGTGGAACTTCCAGAGGGCAAGATGAAGTCCCGCGAAGGCACTGTGGTGGATGCCGACGATCTCATCGAAAAGATGTACCAGGAGGCAAAGGCCACTTCGGAGGAGAGCGGGAAGCTCGCCGAAATGCCAGAGGAAGAGAAGGACAAGCTATATTCAATGATAGGGCTCGGAGCTCTCAAGTACTTCATACTCAAGGTGGATCCAAAGAAGAAGATGCTCTTCAACCCTAAGGAATCCATAGATTTCAACGGCAATACCGGACCTTTCATCCAGTATACCCACGCACGCATATGCTCAATACTCCGCAAGGCCGCCGAGCAGGGCTATGATGTGAGTCTGCCGCGCAAGGCCGAGCTCAGTCTCAAGGAAATCAGGCTCATACAGCTGCTCAGCAGTTATACCCGTAAGCTCTCCGAGGCAGCCGATGCCCTTTCTCCTGCCCTGATTGCAAATTACTGCTACGAGCTCGCCAAGGAGTTCAACCAGTATTACCACGACACAGGAATACTCAAGGAAGCCGATGCCGACCTGCGCTCGATGAGGCTTGCCCTTATCTCCGCGATTGCTTCTGTGCTCCGCAGAGGAATGAACATTTTGGGAATTGAACTGCCTGAACGAATGTAATATACCCACTTCCGTCAAGGAAGTCCAGAAACTCGGATGGGACTATATAGACGTCATCTTCTTCACCGGTGACGCCTTCGTGGACCATCCGAGTTTCGGTACAGCCTGCATAGCCCGCTATCTGGAAAAGTTCGGCTACAGGGTGGCCGTGGTGCCCCAGCCGAACTGGAAGGACGACCTTCGCGATTTCCGCAAGCTGGGTGCGCCGAGGCTGTATTTCGCGGTCAACGCCGGGGCGATGGATTCGATGGTGAACCATTACACCGCCGCGCGCCGCCTGCGCCACGATGACGCCTATACCCCGGAGGGACAGTTCGGACGCCGTCCGGACCGTGCAGTGACCGTGTACACGCGCATACTCAAGCAACTCTGGCCCGAGGTGCCGGTGGTGATCGGTGGCGTGGAAGCGTCCCTGCGGCGTCTGGCGCACTACGATTACTGGGATGACAGCATACACCCGTCGGTGCTCGTGGACAGTGGCGCCGACTGGCTGTGTTACGGGATGGGGGAGCATACGATGCTCGAACTCACCCGTGCCATAGAGGCGGGGCGCAATCTGCGCCAGATGGAACAGATCCCGCAAATTGCTTTCTACCGCAAGGGCGAGTGCAGGCTCGAGGGGGCGCTGGTGCTCCATTCCTACGAACGCTGCCTGCGCGACGGGAAAGCCTTCGCGGAGAACTTCCACCAGATCGAGACCCACGCCAATATGCTGCACCCGCAGACCATAGTGGAGCCGGTGGGTGATGGTTATGTGCGCGTGAACCCACCTCTGCCGCCGGCCACGACCGAGGAAATGGATTCGTTCTGGGATCTCCCGTTCACCAAGAAACCCCACCCGCGTTACAAGGGCAAGCGCATTCCGGCGTACGATATGATCAAGGATTCCATCATCACGCACAGGGGCTGCTTCGGAGGCTGCAACTTCTGCACCATCGCGGCGCATCAGGGCAAGTTCATCCAGTCGCGTTCGGAGGAATCCATACTTTCGGAGGTGCGTGAACTCGCGAGGATGCCAGAGTTCAGGGGAAATATCTCCGACCTTGGGGCGCCGACCGCGAATATGTACGGTATGCGGGGCAGGGACGCCTCGCGCTGTGAGCTGTGCCGCCGCAAGAGCTGCCTCTTCCCGTCCCCGTGTTCCAATATGGACCGGGACCACAGCCGCGTGCTGGCACTCTACCGCAAGGTGGATGCCGTGAAGGGGATACGCCATTCCTACATAGGCAGCGGCGTGCGCTACGACCTTTTCCTGGACGAGAAGGGCTTCGTGGACGCGAGCGGGAAGGAGTACCTGCGCGAGCTGATGCTCAAACACACCAGCGGCCGTCTTAAGGTGGCCCCGGAACACACCGAGGAGAAGGTGCTGCGCTATATGGCCAAGCCTTCCTTCAAGCTCTTCGAACGCCTGAGGCGCGAGTTCGACAAAATCAACCGTGAATCCGGAACCCACGTCGAGCTGGTGCCGTATTTTATCTCCTCACACCCGGGATGCACGCTCCAGGATATGAAGAATCTGGCCTCCAACCCTTGTCTGAAGGGCATCTGGATGGAGCAGGTGCAGGATTTTATGCCTACTCCGATGACCACATCCTCGATCATGTTCTGCACCGGAATCGACCCGCGAAATATGCAGGAAGTATTCGTTGAAAAAAATCCTTTGAGGAAAAAGGAACAAAAGTCTTTGTTTTTCAAAAAATAGTATCATCTTTGCAGTCCCAAACGATTTGATATGGCACAAGACAATAAAAAACGACACATTATCAGCTACGAGAATATGCCTCGTGAGCTCGCTGAGGCATTTGCGGAAAAGTATCCGAAGGGTTTCAACGATTACCTTCCGGATTTGACAAAGTACACCAAACCTGACGGAACTCCGTTCTATGCAGTGCTGATTGAATTGCCTGAAGACATATACCTTGTGAAGATCAAGGTGAAGATCGACGATGCAGACGACATCAAGAACTGGCTCGAAGGAGAAGAGGAGGCTGAGAACGAGGAAGTGGCAGGAACCAGCGGATCTTCCGTGGACGAGGGCGCCACGCTTCCTGACGACAACATCTCCCAGTACGGCGGGGATGACGATTCTGCCGATTCCGGGGAATAGTTCTGCTGCAGGGTGGACAGGAAGGTGTTAAAATTCTCTGAGCACAACACCATACTGCTGCTCAGTTTCATAGTCGGCGTACTCTCGGGGTGCGCCGCTGTCATTCTTGACTGGGCTATAGAGCAGATCAGTTACCTCCTCAACGGTAACATTTGGAACAGCACCGACTATGAGTGGAGTTTCCTGGTGCTTCCAGGTGTGGGCATGTTCATATCCCTGCTCCTGCTCAAGTTTGTGGTCAGGGACAACATAGGCCACGGGGTTACCAAGGTTCTGCTGGCGGTGTCGAGGAACGAGTCCAAGATCAAGCCCCACAATACCTGGTCTTCCGTGCTCACTTCCTCCTTTACCATAGGCTTCGGCGGATCTGTGGGTGCCGAGGCCCCTATAGTGTACACCGGTGCCGCAATAGGCTCGAACATAGGCCGCATCTGCCACCTCTCCTACCGCAATATAACGCTTCTGCTGGGCTGCGGTGCCGCCGGTGCCGTGGCGGGAATATTCAAGGCTCCGCTTGCGGGAGTGCTCTTCACTATGGAGATACTCCTCTTCAACGTGTCGATGACCACGATGCTGCCGCTGCTGCTTTCCACAATTTCGGCTACGGTAATATCCTATATCTTCAGGGGTCAGACTCCGGTCTTCGCGTGCCAGCTCACGAGCTTCAGCATGCCGAACATCCCTTTCTACATCCTGCTAGGAATCGCTGCGGGGCTGTTTTCCCTGTACTTCACGAACGGTACGCTGTGGCTTGAGGACAAACTGGCCAAGTTCAGAAACGACTATGTGAAGTGGATTTGCTGCGCACTCGGGCTGGGTATGCTGATCTTCCTTTTCCCTCCGCTCTACGGCCAGGGCTACGATTCCCTGCACAGCCTGCTGAATGGGCACGAACTGGTGCTGGAAAGGAAAACCATACTATCTTTCCTTATGCGAGGAAGATGGGGTGTGCCTCTCTTCTTCCTGCTGATACTCTTTTTCAAGATAGTGGCCATGACGCTCACCAATTCCGGAGGCGGAGTGGGAGGAACCTTCGGTCCTACCCTTTTCTCAGGAGCCATTCTGGGCTTTGTGGTGGCGCGCTGCTTCAACCTTCTGGGTGCTGCGGTGCCGGAGCAGAATTTCGTGCTCGTAGGTATGGCCGCACTGATGGCCGGAGTCATGCAGGCCCCTATGACCGCAATCTTCCTCATTGCCGAGATATCGGGAGGCTATGAGCTGCTGATTCCACTTATCATCACTTCCACGGTATCCTTCGGCACCGTGCGCATTTTTGAGAAATACTCCATCTATACCAAGCGCATCGCGCAGAGCGGAGACTTGCTCACCCACGACAATGACCAGGCCGTACTCACCCTGATGCACACCAATGACCTGATCCGCGACAAGTATCCCAAGGTGCAGATAGATGCGAGCTTGCGAGAGGTGGTGGACATCATCAAGGACAGCGAGGCGGCTGTGCTGGCTGTGATCGACGGAAACGGAAGGTTCCAGGGTATGGTGGACGTGGCGGCGTCGAGAAAATATCTTTTCAGCCCTGATAAATACGACAGCGTGCACGTTTACAACATGATGGAGACTCCTCCGGAATACATCTATTACGGGGAGAAGATGGACACGGTGATGAACAAGTTCGAGAAGACCGGCGCCTGGCGTCTTCCTGTCGTGGACAGGGACACGCGCAAATACCTGGGCTTCATATCAAAGTCCCGTCTGCTGATGGCTTACCGCACGGAGCTTAAAGAGATTTCTGTCGAGGATTGACGAGGCGCAAGCCTATCCTGGACCTTTCCAGGTCCACTGAATCCACAATCACGCGTATATGCTGATGCAACTTCACGGCCTTGGAAGGGTCGGTGCCGCGCGGTCCCATTTTGGATACGTGTATGAGTCCGTTCTCGTGGAGACCTATGTCCACGAAGGCCCCGAAATTGGTGATGTTGGTCACTATCCCCGGCAGTTCCATGCCGATTTTGAGGTCGTCTATGCTGCGTATGTCGTCATCAAAACTGAACTCTGATGCCTGCTCGCGCGGGTCTAGTCCGGGTTTTGCGAGTTCCTTGATGATGTCACCGACCGTAGGGAGTCCAGCCTCAGGGGTGACGAAGTCCGCTGCCTTGATGCGGGAGCAGAGTTCGGCGTTGCCCACAAGTTCCCTGGTACTCACACCCAAGGACTTGGCCATTCTGTCAACAATACCGTAGGACTCCGGATGCACTGCGGAGGCGTCGAGCGGATTCTCGGCTCCTCGTATGCGCAGGAAGCCGGCGCACTGACGGAAGGCCTTTTCTCCCAGACGCGGCACTTTCTTGAGCTCCGCCCTGCTCTTGAATGCACCCTGGGCGTTTCGGTATGCAACTATGTTCTCGGAGAGCACGGGTCCTATCCCGGCGACGTAGGCCAGAAGGTAAGGGGAAGCGGTGTTGAGGTTCACACCGACCGAGTTTACGCAACTCTCCACGGTATTGTCAAGCTTTTCTTTGAGAAGACTCTGATCCACATCGTGCTGGTACTGTCCTATGCCCAGGTTCTTGGGGTCGATTTTTACCAGTTCGGCAAGGGGGTCCATCAGACGCCGTCCTATGGATACGGCTCCGCGCACGGTCACGTCCTCATCCGGGAACTCCCTGCGCGCGATTTCTGAGGCGCTGTAGATGGAAGCACCGTCTTCGCTCACGGTCCATATCCTGCAGCCTTCAGGGAGGCGTATTCTCTTCATGAAGTCCTCGGTTTCGCGGGAGGCTGTGCCGTTGCCTATGGCTACGGCTTCAATCCTGTATTTCTCCAGCATGGCCTGAACCTCCATAATCGCCTTCACCTTTTCGTTCTGTGGCGGGTGAGGGTAGATGATGGTGTGGTGCAGCAGTTCACCTTCGGAACTCAGGCAGGCGATTTTGCAGCCGTTGCGGAAGCCCGGGTCTATGGCCATAGTGCGTTTCTGGCCCACGGGGGCGCTGAGCAGCAGCTGGCGCAGATTGTCTCCGAAAACCGCTATGCTTTCCAGATCGGCCTTGCGCTTGGCTTCGCGTATCACTTCGGAACTGATCGAAGGCTCGATGAGTCGCTTGAAGGAGTCTTCTATGGCCATCCTGAGCTGCTCGGCGAGCAGAGGGGCAGGGTAGCCCTGGGCTTTGCAGAAGTCGTAGTAGATCTTCTCACAGCTCTTATCGGAGTTCACGTCCATTGAGAGTTTCAGGAAGCCTTCGTTCTCTGCGCGCAGTATGGCGAGCAGGGTGTGTGAAGGAATCTTGTCGAGAGGGCAGGAGTAGTCGAAGTAACTGCGGTATTTGGCTGCGTCAGCGTTTTCCTTGCCGGCTTTGGTGAGCTTGGCGCATATTCTCCTGGTGCGGAATACCGACCTTTGGTTCTCGCGTATCAGGGCAGTTTCGCTGAGGCGCTCTGAAATGATGTCCCTGGCACCTGCAAGCGCAGCCTCCCTGTCGGCGACGCCCTCGCTGAGGAATTTGCCGGCTTCAACTTCAGGATTTCGCGTGCGTATGTTCCACATCAGGTCCGCAAGTGGTTCAAGGCCCAGCTCACGGGCGGCAGTGGCCCTGGTTCTGCGCTTGGGACGGTAGGGGAGGTAGAGGTCTTCCAACTCGGTGGAGTCCACGCATTTCTCTATCCTTGCACGCAGCTCCTCGCTCAGGGCTCCGGCTTCGGCAATGGTCTTGAGTATGGTGTCCTTGCGCTTGTCAAGCTCGTTGAATACATCTATATGGTGCTTGAGTTCAGCGACCTGGGCGTCGTCGAGCCCGCCTGTCTTCTCCTTTCTGTAGCGGCTGATGAAGGGGATAGTATCCCCGTCTGCAAACATATCTGCGCAGTTCTCCACCTGCCAGACGGCCAAACCCATAAGTTCGGCAATCCTTCCGGAATACAATTCTTTCATACTCAGGCTATTGTCTTGAATTTACGGAAGCGCAGCGCGATGACTCCCCAGAATGCCTCTCCGAATATGCTGCCGGACATCTTGGAGGTGCCGGCCTTGCGGTTGACGAATACCACCGGCACTTCGGCTATTCTGAAACCGAGTTTGTGGGCAGTATATTTCATCTCGATCTGGAAGCCGTAACCCTTCATTCTCACTGCGTCGAGGTCTATGGCCTCAAGTACCTTGCGGGAGTAGCACACGAAGCCTGCAGTGCTGTCGAAGATTTTGAATCCCAGCATAGTACGCACATAAATCGAAGCGCAGTAGGAGATGAGTATTCTGCTCATAGGCCAGTTCACCACATTTATGCCCTGGCAGTAACGGGAGCCTACGGACATGTCTGCGCCTTCGTCTGCGCAGGCGGAAAGCAGCCTTGGAAGGTCGGCAGGGGCGTGGGAGAAGTCGGCATCCATCTCGAAGATGTAGTCGTAGAGCCTTTCCTTTGCCCATTTGAAACCTGCCACGTATGCCGTACCGAGACCTAGCTTGCCGCTCCTTTCAAGGAGGAAGAGCCTCTCGGAGTGCTTCTTCTGGAGTTCCTTCACCGCGGCGGCGGTTCCGTCCGGCGACCCGTCGTCTATGACGAGTATATGGTAATCACCCTGGGCGAAAACGGCTTCGGTGATGGCGGCTATATTCTCGATTTCGTTGTATGTGGGAATAATGACAAGTTTCTTTTGCATACCTCAGTTTTAACGTAGATGCAAATTTAATAAAAATTGCGTATGTTTGCACCATTATGGATTCTATCAGAAGATTTGATGTCGCGCCGAGGATATCTACCTCCAGACTGCGTGAGATTGCCGCTTCCACGGATGCGGAATATACCCTTATCTATACCGGAGACGGCGAACTCGAATGGGTCGATCTTGGCCTGGAGCGCCTGCTCGACATAGCCCGTGACAGCTCAGCGCTTATGCTTTACTCTGACCGTTTCGTAAGCCGGGATGGGAAGATGGAAGAGGCCCCGGTGATTGACTGGCAGGAGGGTGCCCTGAGGGACGATTTCGATTTCGGCGGGGTGCAGCTCTACCTCAGTTCCGCGCTGCGCGAGGCGGTGGCAGGGATGGATGTGGATTACCGCTACGCTGCCCTGTACGACCTCAGGCTCAGGGTGTCGCGTATGGCAGCTCCGGTGCACGTGAACGAGTACCTTTACTGCGAGCGCCAGGACGATACGCGCAAGTCAGGGGAGAAGCTTTTCGATTACGTGGACCCGCGCAACCGTGACGTGCAGATAGAGATGGAGGCGGCTTGCACCGCTCATCTCAAGGCCCTGGGAGCCTGGTTGGCGCCTGAATTCAAGGGTGTGGACCTGTACGGGGAGGGGGAGTTCGAGTATGAGGCGAGCGTGGTGATTCCGTGCCGCAACCGGGTGCGCACGATTGGGGATGCGATTCGCTCAGCGCTTTCGCAAGTTGCTGATTTCAAGTATAATGTGATTGTGGTGGATGATAATTCCACCGACGGTACCGTGGATGTAATCCGGAGCTTCGACGATCCGCGCCTGATTTATGTTGCCCAGGGTCCCGGGTACCACGCTATAGGCGGCAACTGGAACGCCGCCATCCATCACCCGAAGTGCGGTCGCTTCGCGCTGCAGCTCGATTCGGATGACCTCTACTCTGACGAGCATACGGTGCAGCGTTTTGTGGATGCGTTCCGCGAGGGGAACTGCGCTATGGTGATAGGGAGCTACAGGCTCACCGACTTCGAACTGAACCCCCTGCCTCCGGGGGTCATAGACCACCGCGAGTGGACGGAGGACAACGGACGCAACAATGCCCTGCGCATCAATGGTCTGGGTGCGCCGCGCGGCTTTTGGACCCCGCTTCTGCGCAAGCATCCATTCCCTGTCGTGAAGTACGGGGAGGATTATGCTGTGGCGTTGAGGATATGCCGCGAGTACAGGATCGGCAGAATCTATGATGTTATGTACAACTGCCGCCGCTGGGATGATAATTCCGATGCTGCGCTGGATGTAGTGAAAATGAACTCCAACAATCTCTACAAGGACCGCTTGCGCACATTGGAACTTGCTGCGCGCAAGAAGCTCGTGGCAGCTGCGGGCACGCCGGCCTGATGGGGCATCTGCACGTAGCAGCATACAAAAGCATAGGAACTGCACCGTCGCAGCGTTATCGGGTCAGCATACCCGTTTTGACGGGACTTTGCAAGCGCTGAGCGAAGCTCAAAAGCGGTCCCAGAAAAACGGGTTGCTGCCCGCAGCAGCGATGGTGCAACTCAGTCCATTGCTCGGAGCTGCCCGCAGCAGCGATGGTGCAACTCAGTCCATGGACTTGAGCTGCTCGCAGAGCTCGGGGAAGCGCTCTTCTATGACTACCGGTCTGCCGTTTTCGAAAAAGCAGTGAGTGGTGATGCCCTTGCAGGCGAGTTTGCCTTCTACTTTCATCTCGTAGCGGAATTTCATCTTCAGGGCTGAGAGCTCTTCCAGACGTACGTCAATGACCAGCTCATCACGGAAGGTGGTGGGCTTTCTGTATTCACATTCCACGCTCACGACCGGAGAACTGACGCCTTCGGCTTCCATTCTCTCGAAGCCGTAGCCGAACTTGTCCAGCAACTCGATTCGGGCTTCTTCCATAAACCTTATATAATTGGAGTGGTGGGTGATGCCCATACGGTCGCACTCGTAATAGTTGATTTTTCTCCTTAATATTACCATTTCTTATATGAATTATTGCGTAGTATGTTCTGTTATAATAACGATGAATGCTTTGTCCGGAGTGCAAATTTAAACGCGAGGAAAATTTTTTCAAAAAAAATTTGCACTTATAATTTTTTGGACTATCTTTGCAGTGTATTAATAAACTATTACACTATTCGATATGATTAAAGTTAATGATTTGGCATTCAGCTACGGACAGAACCAGGTGCTGAAAAACATCAATCTCGAACTTGAGGACGGCAGAATATATGGCCTCCTGGGGGAGAACGGTGTGGGAAAGACCACTCTGCTCACACTCCTGAGCGGTCTCAAGAAGACCCAGATGGGTACCATAGATGCGGATGGCCGAGATCCATATAAAAGGGAGCCTGAGTTTCTGGAACAGATTTTTTATCTTCCTGACGATGTGGCTATGATCAATGACAAGGCGCTCAGCTGGGCACGTTCGAGAGGCAAGTTCTGGAAAAACTTCTCCCTGGACAAGTTTGTGGCGATAATGAACGAGTTCGAGACCGATATCAACCAGAAGTTGCTCTCCATGTCCACAGGTCAGCTGAAGAAGACCTATATCTCCTTCGCCCTTGCATGCTCGACCAAGTATCTCTTCCTCGACGAGCCTACCAACGGTCTGGACATCCCTTCCAAGGCGCAGTTCCGCTCTTCCATACTCAAATATACGGCTGAGGATTCCAGCATCGTCATCTCTACCCATCAGGTTCGCGACCTGGAAAACGTGATTGACCCTATTATCATTCTCGACAAGCAGGACGTGCTTCTCAATGCCTCCCTCCAGGAGATTTCCGACAAGCTCTTCTTCGACTACGGCTCCCAGCTTCACGCTGAAAGCCTTTACTCTGAGCAGCTTCCGGGCGGATTCATCCAGGTTTATCCTAACGTGGAGAAACTTGACAGCAAGGTCAACATCGAGGCTCTCTTCAATGCTGTACATAAGAACAAGGAGCTAGTGAAAGGACTTTTTTCCAACAATAAATAAAGACTGAGCATTATGAACAACATATTCAATTTCAAGAGGTTCGTCAATTATCTGGGATATGACCTCCACAACGCGAAGAACTACTACGGCCTTTCTATGCTGGTAGTGGGACTGCTTCCGCTGATAGTATTTGCCTTCAGCCAGATTCTCTACTGGCTTGTCAGCAGAGACACCATAGATCAGGATTTCGGCCTGGCATTCAGGATTATGACTCTGAGTATCGCTGTGGTAATCGTGATGCTTACGGCTCCTCCAAAGCTCTACGGCCGCCTCACCGAGCGCAGGTACGGCTCCGACTGGTTGCTCATACCGGCATCCACTTTCGAGAAATGGCTGTCCATGATGATAATTATCCTTGTTGTGGTGCCTGTAGTGATGGTTGCCCTCCTTCTGGTCAGCGATACCCTGCTCGCGCTGCTCTTCCCGGCCCGTTACGGAGAGAATGTATTCTCCCTTCTTGCTGGACATAATCTTTTCCGTCTCGATGCAGGTGAAGGCGTGGAACTTAATCTGGTATATCCTTTCTGGGTGTCTTGGATCACTTCCGGACTTTCTTTCCTTCTCGGATCAGTGGTGTTCAAGAGGGCAAAGGTGGCCAAGACCATACTTGTATGTATGGCTATAGGAGTCGTTTGCAGCGCCGTTATCGTGCCTGTCTTCCAGAGCGACAATATGGTGGAGTGGCTTGAGAATATGGATTGGATCAATCCCTATGATGTGTCCAGGTGGTTCAACAACTGGATCAATATCACATTCGCGGTAGAGTTTGTCCTCCTGGCAGGCGGCCTCTTCTACAGATTGAAAACCATCAAACATTAGTGACTTATGATGGAATTTGACAGCAACAAGCCAATCTACATCCAGATTGCAGACAATATCTGCGAGAGGATACTCTCCGGAGAATTGAAACAGGCAGGAAGAATCCCGTCTGTAAGGGAGTGGGGAGCACAGATAGGAGTCAACCCCAATACGGTGGCCCGTTCCTACGAACTGCTTTCCGACAGGAAGGTGATATACAACCAGCGCGGCATAGGATTCTTCATCGCGAACGATGCGGTGGACGTGATCCGAAGCAGCGAGAAGAAGAAATTCCTGGAAGAGGAGGTCCCGGCCTTCAAGAACAGGGCGGCGCTCCTCGGGGTGGAATTAAGTGAAATTTTGAAATAGTATCAAGAGTATGAAAAAATTGTTTGTTTTGTGCGGATTGCTGGTTTCCAGCCTTATGCTCACGTCCTGCAGGTTTATGATTGTGAGTTCTGATGAGTTTGAACCCAAAGTCGGGGAGACTATCGTTGCAGACGAGAGCAACATGTCAAGCAAGTCAGTTGAGGTGGAGGATTTCGATAGCCTGAAAATAAACCTGGCTGCTGACATAGAGTTCCGTCAGGGCGAAACATCCTTTAAGATGTCCGGACCTCAGAATGTGCTTGAGGTCATCAACGTGCGCAACGAGGACGGTACTCTGGTTGTGGATTTCGGTGACAGGAAAGTGAGAAAGCTCAAGAAGCTCAAACTCGTGATTTCTACCCCTTCACTTGCTTCGGTGGAAATCAACGGAGCCGCTTCCTTTGAAGCTGCAGGTCCTGTTGTCTGCTCGGATCTCAGCATTGTCACCAGAGGTTCCAGCGAGTTCGATATCGAACGGCTTGAAGCCGGGAATGTGGATATTCAGATTTTCGGTGCCAGCGATACCAATATCGACAACATAGCCAGCAAGTCCCTAAGCATTAAGATTTACGGAGCCGGAGACTGTGATGTCAGCGGAAGCACCGGAAGCGTTGATGTCAGCATAAGCGGAGCCGGAGACATAGACCTTTCGGATCTCGTTGCAGACAGCTATAGCCAGAGCATAAGCGGAGCCGGAGACATCAGGAAACCTATGTTGAGGAAATAATCAATCCTGCCCGTGCAGGGGAATATGACGGGAGCGGAGAGTGGTCTTGAGGTTCAGCCTCAGCTGCTCCCGCTCCTTCCCGTTTACGCAGAAGTCTTGGAATCTCTCCCACACGATGTCGGCTGCGGTTTCGCTGGGATGCACCAGGTCTTTGGCGTAGAAACGGTAGTCGCGCAGTTCGTCGCAGAGTATTTCGTAGGCGGGGAAGTACTCGTGTGCGCTGCCTTGCAGGGCCATTTGCGCCCCGAGCTGCAGTACGGCTTTGGACAGGGTATTTGCGTGAGCCCCGTCCCCCAAGTGCCTGATAGGGGACACCGTGACTATGCACTGTTTTCCTTGAGCGAGGGTGAAGATTTCATTCAGAGCTTCTTTCACTTCCTCCGGGCTCATCATCCCGCGCGTGAACTCGCCTGCCGCCCTCTTGAGGCAGTTGGCAACCACCTCGCCTCCGTGCTTCCATACCATTGCCGTGCCCAGGGTGAGTATGAGTCTGTCTGCGGAGTTCCACCGCCTTCGCGCTTCGACGAGTGCGGCATTGGCGTCGCGCAGGAATTCCTCCGGGCTGCGCCTCGCAAAGGAACTGTGGTGGCTGAAGCTGCACCATAGCCCGGAACCCGCACCCATCTGCACGCAGTCCGCTTCGCCGAAGAGCCTGTCCGAGCATAACAACCTCACGGCTCCAAGTATGGAAAGGGGGTTGTAGAGGGTCCCGAAAGGATTGCGGCAAAGATTGAATCCGCAGTCCTGCATACGCCTGCCGATTTCGTCGCTGAAGCAGCTGCCCAACATCACTATTCCGTTGTTCAGGCCTAGACTTACGGCGGATTTTCCGGGGATGACCTCTGTAAATAGCTTCATAATATGAATTCTGATAAAGAAACGCGAATACAAAAGTATGAAGATTTCAGGAAAAAGCGTAATTTTGCGTGTTATGAAAATGAATTCGCGATACTTTTATACCTTGTTTGCAGCCATGATGCTCATTCAGGTATTATCTTTTCAGGTGAGTGCGAGGGAGCGTAAACTCCATGTCGTCACTACGGGAGATGTGCACGGATCCTGGTTCGACAGGGCTTATGTCGAGGGCCAGGGACTCAAGACCAGCCTTATGTCCGTGAAAGCTTACGTGGATAGTCTGAGAGAGGCCGTGGGCAAGGAGAACGTGCTCCTGCTCGATGCCGGAGACTGCCTCCAGGGAGACAACGCCGCCTATTATTACAATTACGTGGACACTTCCGTACCCCATCTTTTTCCTCGCGTGATGGCCTATATGGGCTATGATGCCGTCATCGTGGGCAATCACGACATAGAAACGGGCCACGACGTATATGACAGGGTCAATGCCGAACTCGAGGCATCAGGCATACCTTGGCTGGGCGGAAATGCGGTGCGTAACGATAACGGAGAGCCGTATTTCCCTGTATATAAGATATTTGACAAAGCCGGGATGAAGGTGGCAGTGCTCGGGTTCAACAATGCGAACATCAGTGCCTGGCTCTCCGAGTCCCTTTGGGAAGGTATGAGTTTCAAGTCCCTCATTCCACTCGTACAGCAGTGGGTGGACAGGGTGAACAGCGAATTCAAGCCTGACGTGACAGTTGCCGTAGTCCATTCAGGTACTGGGGAGGGCAATGGGCAAGTGCTTGAGAATCAAGGCTTGGACCTCCTGTACAGCTTGAAAGGCGTGGATTTGCTGGTGACGGCCCACGACCACAGCCCTTACACCACAGTATATGAAGGCTGCGGTTTCCTGAACGGAGGAGCCAGGGCCGGCAATGTGGGGTTTGCCGAGATTACAGCGCAGAAGCGCGGGCGCAAACTGCTCTCGAAAGAAGTGCAGACTCGCATCGTACGTATGGACAAACGCAAGGTGGACAAGGAGATGCCGAGAGTCTTCGACCCTGAGTACCAGGCTGTAAAGGCGTTCACCAACAAGAAGGTGGGTTCTCTGGCGATGGATATGAAGACCAGGGATGCGTACGCAGGTATGTCGGACTACATCAACCTCGTGCACAGGGTGCAGCTTTCGGCTCCGGAGGCGCAGATATCCTTCGCGGCACCGCTGACCTTCAACGGCACGGTCAAGGCGGGTGAGCTCGTATTCAACGATATGTTTACCATCTATCCTTATGAGAACCAGATGTTTGTGGTACGTCTGAAAGGCGATGAGATCAAGAACTACCTGGAATACTCATACGACGGCTGGATACAGACCCCAGGTGAGCATGTGCTGAAAATCAAGTCTTCGCCGGATGCAAGGACCGGAGCTGAGCGCTGGTCTTTCGTAGGAAGGAGCTACAATTTCGATTCCGCCGCCGGGCTGGTGTACACCGTGGACGTGACCAAGCCGGCAGGAGAGCGCGTGAACATCATCTCGCTCGCGGATGGCACTGCATTTGACGGGGAGACCTGGTATAACGTGGCAATGACCTCGTACCGCGCCAATGGAGGCGGGGACCTATTGCCTATGGGTGCCGGAGTGCCCGATGTGGAAGCAGATAACCGTGTGGTTGCAAGGTATCCTGAGATCAGGAATATGATTTACGATTACATCCTGAAGGTGGGAGAACTGAACCGGGCCAATACTGGGGATAAAAAAATCCTCGGCGAATGGCATTTCATTCCCGAGGAAATTGCGGAACCTCTCATCGAGGCCGATATGGATTTGATTTTCTGAGACTAACGGCGCATTCCCTTCAGCCTCTGCTGGAGGGATCCGTCCACAGCCATTTTCATCATTTTGCGGGTCTGTTCGAACTGCTTGAGGAGTTTGTTCACTTCTGCTATAGAGGTGCCCGAACCCTTCGCGATGCGGTTCCTGCGTGACCCGTTGATGCATTCAGGGTGTTCCTTCTCGTACAGTGTCATCGACTGGATGATGGCTTCTGTGGACTTGAAGGCGTCGTCCGGGATGTCCACGTCCTTGAGGGCCTTGTCCATACCTGGAAGCATGCCCATAATATCCTTCATATTGCCCATCTTCTGGACCTGCTTGAGCTGCTCGTAGAAATCCACGAGGGTGAACTGGTTCTTGGCTATTTTCTTCTTCAATGCCCTTGCCTGCTGCTCGTCGAACTGCTCCTGGGCCTTTTCAACGAGGGAAACCACGTCACCCATTCCGAGTATGCGGTCGGCGACACGGGCCGGGTAGAAGATGTCCAGGGCTTCCATCTTTTCGCCTGAGCTGACGAACTTGATGGCTTTGCCGGTAACAGCCTTGATGGAAAGAGCCGCACCGCCTCTGGTGTCACCGTCCATCTTGGAGAGTACCACGCCGTCATAGTCTATTGCCTGGTTGAAGGCCTTGGCCGACTCTACCGCATCCTGACCTGTCATTGCGTCCACTACGAAGAGGCTCTCGCTCGGATTGATGGCGTCGTGTATTGCAGAAATCTCGTCCATGAGCTCCTTGTCCACGACCAGACGACCGGCGGTATCCACGATGACTGCGCTGTAGCCTTCGCTGCGGGCCTTTGAAATTGCGTTTTTGGCTACCTTTACCGGATCTTTTTCTCCTTCTTCGCTGTATACCTCCACACCCACCTGGGCCCCAAGGGTCTTGAGCTGCTCTATCGCAGCCGGACGGAAGGTGTCGCTGGCTGCGAGAAGCACCTTCATTCCCTTCTTACTCTTGAGGTAGAGGGCGAGCTTGCCGCTGAAGGTGGTCTTACCGGAACCGTTGAGACCGGCGATGAGTATTACTGCGGGGGAGCCCTTGAGATTGATCTCGCTGTGCTCGCTGCCCATGAATTCAGCAAGTTCGTCGTGGACAATCTTGATCATCATCTGCTGAGGCTTCACGGCTGTGAGTACGCCGGTGCCTATGGCCTTGGTCTTCACCTTGTCGCAGAACTCCTTTGCGACCTTGTAGGATACGTCGGCATCCAGCAGGGCCCTGCGCACTTCCTTGAGGGTCTCAGCGACGTTGATTTCGGTTATCTTGCCCTCTCCTTTGAGGATTTTGAACGATCTTTCGAGTCTTTCTGACAGATTCTCAAACATATCTGATGCTTTTGTTTTAATTCGAACATAAAATCTTACAAAAGTAACCAACAATTGCTTAAATTGCAAATGGATGCCATATTCCAAAATCTTTGCTTATATTTGCGTTTCGTTATTAATGGAAATACTATGTCCCACAATCATAATCACAACCATAGCCACGCAGTAGAGTCCCTCGGGTGGGTTTATTATCTGGCAATAGGACTGAACTTCGGCTTCGTGATTCTCGAAGCGGTGGTAGGCCTGTGCTACAACTCCATGGGGCTGCTCTCCGATGCCGGACATAAACTGATCGACGTATTCAGCCTTGTGATTGCCCTGGTGGCCTTCAAACTTGCCTCCAGCAGGTGCACCAGGAAATATACCTACGGCTACCGCAAGACTTCGATACTCATTTCCCTGCTCAATGCCTTGCTCCTCCTGGCGGCCGTGCTGATAATCATTTATGAGAGCATCGAGAAGATGGGAGACCCTTCGGAGGTGAGCGGTGCAGCCATATCATGGACGGCGGCTGTGGGGATTGTGGTCAGCGGAATCAGCGCTCTGCTGCTGATGAACCACCGCAAGGGAGACATCAACACCAGGGGCGCTTTCCTGCATATGGCTACGGACTCCCTGATTTCCCTCGGAGTGGTTATCTCCGGAATAGTGATCAACTTCACGGGTTGGTATATGCTTGATCCCATTGTCAGCATACTCATAGCCCTTGTCATACTGAAGAATACCCTGATGCTTCTCAGGGACAGTTTCAAGATGAGCATTGACGCAGTGCCTGACGGAGTGTCATATGATGACACTGAGAAGCTCATACTGGAATGCGGCAACGTGGAATCCGTGGATGAACTGCATATATGGTCTGTCAGCGTCACCGAGAAGGCCCTGACAGCCAGGGTGAAGCTCTCCGATTATTCCAAAGGCAGGGAGACCGTGGAGAGCATAAGAAAGGCCCTTGCGGCTTACGGCATGGGTATTGTAACCATAGAGTCGTATTGACTTTAAATTATCTTTATTATGAGACTGACAAAAATGTTTGCTGCCTGCCTGGCAGCCGCATCGCTTTTGATTTCGTGCACTGAAAAAGCCCCGGAACTTCAGGGAAGCTGGGAGCTGGATACCATTGACGGACAGGTTGTTTCTACCACTGAAAAACCTGCATACATCAACTTTGACGTGGCTGAAAGCCGCGTGAACGGCTGCCTTGGTGTGAACCTTTTTATGGGAGGGTACAGCTTCGTCGACGGCAAGCTGAGCTTCGGCGACCTCGGAACCACCATGATGCTGGGCAAGCCTTCAGATATGGAGGTGGAATCAGCTTTCCAGAAGGTTCTGGATGCCACTTCCGGGGTGAAGGTAGATGGTGAAAACCTCAGCCTTCTTGACGGGAACGGCAAGGTCCTCGCAACCCTCACTAAGAGGGCTGCAGAACCGGCCGAGTAGTTTTATTTTGCAAAATATTCCAGCTCACAGAGCAGAAGATGGCAGTCGCGCTCCGACTCCTTCAGTTCGCAGAGGGCATTGTACCATAACTGCATTCCGGTGGCATAGTCCGCGAAGCCTATTTCTCCTGCCATGAGAGCCTCACTCAGAGCAGCGCTGCTGTTCATCCCCGAGAGTTGCTTACCGTAACGCTCGCAAACGGATGACAGGGCGCTGAGTTTGTCGTATTTGGACCGCATGGCGCTGAAGAAGCTGATTTTCTGATCCTCCAGCATCTGCTCTGCGGCCTTCTGACGGGCCTGGGCGGCTTTCACCTTGCCCCTGCCGGCCCAGAGAGGAATGCTTATACCTCCTCCTATGCCTTGAAGGGTGCTGCCCTGGACGCGCTCGGAAACATAGCCCAGGCTGAACTTCGGAAGCCATTCCGACTTGGCGAGGCTGACACCTTTCTCTGCGTTCTCAGCCTCGTTGCGGGCGATTCTGAGTTCGCTTGACGATTCCGATGCAAGAGCATACCATTCCTCAAACTCCTCCGGGAGCAAAGGGATGGAAAACTCGCTGAGTCCGTGGGAAACAGGCTTGCCAGCGTTGAGGGTGCGCAGGGCATCCAGCACCTCCTGACGCTCAATCTTATTCTGCTCCAGATTCCTCATAGTGCTCATGCAGGCAAGCTCCATTCCGTTAAGTTCGCTAAGAGTCGCGTCACCGCACTCGAAACGCGTTCTGGTCCTTTCCAGCAGGCCTTCTGCAGTTGTGAGACCCTCTTCCAGGGCTTTTATCAAACCGTTGTAATAGGTCAGTTCCACGCATAGCTTTTCTGCCTGGAGGAGAATTTCCTTCCTGCCCTGCTCATATCTCAGGGATGCCGCCTCTATGGCTCCGTCTGAAAGCTTCTTTCTCCAGTAATAGACGCTGGGGAAGTCAAAGCTCTGGCTGATGCCGAGGTCTATGCGGTAGCCTCCCTGAGGATCTTTCGTCTCCCAGAGGTATCCCAGATCCACGCTTGGATCCTCAGGTGTAAGTCCGGTCCTGGCTTCCAGCCTGTCAGCTTCCATAGTGCTGCGCAGGGCCCGCAGAGTGCTGTTGTTGCTTTCTATTTCTTCCAGCAGGCTATTGTACTGCGCCTGCGCAGGAAGGGCGAGCGATAGCAGGAGAACGACGGACAGATATTTAGTTATTAAGACTTTACGCATTTCTTTGCTTTTCTTTTTTCAAACCATTCATACATTATCGGCACCACGAAGATGTTCAGCAGGGTGGAGCTGACGAGTCCTCCCAGCACGACTACGGCCATAGGACTCTGAATCTCGTTGCCGGTCTTGTCTCCGTTCACCACAAGGGGAATGAGGGCGAGGGCGGAGGTAAGGGCTGTCATCAGTATGGGATTGAGCCTGTCCACGGAGCCTTCGTGTATGCTCCGGTGAAGGCTTGTTCCGCCCTCCTGGAGATGGCGGTAGCGGTTGATGAGCAGCACTCCGTTGCGGGTGGCTATACCGAAAAGGGTGATGAAACCGATGATGGCAGGAATGCTGATCACGGCTGAACTTATCCACACGGCGAATACGCCGCCGATGAGGGCGAGAGGCAGGCTGGCAAGCACTATGAGCGAGAGCCCCAGGTCACGGAACTCGGCATAGAGCAGCAGGAATATCACGAACACGGCGAGTATGGTGGCGAGTGCCAGGGTGCGGGAGGCCTTGCCGGCGCTCTCGAACTGGCCGCCGTACTCGATGCGGTAGCCTTCAGGGAGAGTTATGCTGCTGGCGACGGCTTCCCTGATGTCTTCGACCACGCTTCCGACGTCACGTCCGCTGACGTTCGCCGATACCACGAGCTTGCGCTGCACGTTCTCCCTGCTGATTGCGCCCGGACCTGTGGTGGAGACAATCTCCGCCACTTCCTCAAGCGGCACTTTGCTCCCGAATCCTGTGTCTATCAGTACCTTGCCTATGGCATCCGCGCTTCCAGTGTACTTGTCGTCGAGCTTCAGCACCACATCGTAACGCCTCTGTCCTTCGTATATGTCGGACATCTTCTCTCCGGAAAACGCCAACTCCACGAAACGCTTGAATTCGCCTGTACTGATGCCGTAAAAGGCCAGTGCTTCGCGTCTCGCCTTGATGAGTATTTGCGGAGTGGAGGCCTGCTGCTCTATGGACAGGTCCACGAGGCCTTCTATGTCTGCGATGGCTGCCTTGATGCTGTTGCCGGTCATTTGGAGCGTACTCAGGTCTGTGCCGAATATCTTTATTGCGATTGCGGCTTTCGTGCCGGAGAGCATATGGTCGATGCGGTGGCCGAGCGGCTGTCCTACGGTCACTGCGACTCCCGGGATGGCGTTGAGCTTGGCTCTCACCTCGTCGAACACTACTTCCCTGGAACGTTTGCCGAGCTTGAAATTGACGTCGATTTCGGCTCCGTTCGTGGCCTGCGAATGCTCGTCCAGGTCGCCGCGGCCAGTGCGTCTCGAAGTGCGCACAACTTCCGGAATTGTGAGCAATTCCCTTTCCATAAGCTCGCCCAACTGGTCGTTCACGTCCAGGGAACTGCCCTGTCCCGTTACGGCGGAGATGGTCATGGAACCTTCGTTGAAGTCAGGAAGGAAACTGCTTCCCATAAAGCTGAACACCAGCAGGGCGCCGGCAAGGAGCAGGGCAGTGGTGCCCAGAACCGTCTTCCTGTGCCTCATGGCGGCTTCCAGAGCCCTGGAGTACCAGGCGGAAAGTTTGCGGCTCAGGAAACTTTCCCTGTCGTTCCTGTTGAGGTATTTCTCGCTCGAGAGCAGGTCCTTGCACAGCAGAGGCGTTAGAGTCATAGCCACGAGCAGAGACATGAACAGGGCAATTATAAAGGAGATTCCAAGAGGTTTGAGCAGCCTTCCCTCCATCCCGTCGAGGAAGAAGAGAGGGGTGAAGGCGACCATTATGATGAGGGTGGCGTTGATTACGGAAGACCGGATCTCTCGGGAACCCTCGAATACCACGTTGAAGACGGAGTCGCGCTCAGAGGGCGCCTTACTGTGGTTCTGGCGCAGGCGTTTGTACACGTTCTCCACGTCTATGATGGCGTCGTCCACCAGGGAACCTATTGCGATGCACATGCCTCCGAGAGTCATCGTGTTGATGTCCATACCCAGGGCGAGCAGCACTATGATGGTGGCGAGCAGGGAAACGGGAATCGCTATCACTGAGATGAGTGTGGTCCTGAAGTTGCCCAGGAAAAGGAAAAGAATCAGAATCACGAAGAGGGCACCTTCGAGCAGGGCGCGGCCCACGTTGCCGACGGAGGCCTGGATGAAATCGGCCTGCTGGAAGATGTGGGTGTCCACTGTGATGTCGGAAGGCAGGGCGGCGGCAGCATCCTGCACGCTGCGTTCTATGGCCCTGGTGACCTTGAGGGTGTTGATGTCAGGTTGCTTGCTCACGGAAATGATGACTGCAGGTTTCGCATTCATCGATGCGGTGCCCAGACGTACGGCTGCGCCCGTGCGTATGGTAGCGACATCCCTGATGCATACGGGGTCGCTTCCAGAAATGCGCACGAGGGTGGCGCCGAGTTCATCCAGGTCAGTAGTACGGGCAATTCCTCGCAGGGCGTACTCGTTGCCCCTGTCCCTGACTATTCCGCCCTCAGAATTCACACTGAGGCTGGTACAGGCGTTCTCCAGCTCTTCCATCGTGACTCCGAAGGCTTCCATGCGCAGCGGGTCGGCGAGGACCTGGTACTGCTTCTCGTCGCCTCCGACGACGGTGACCTGGGATACGCCTCCGGTGGCAAGTATCGCCGGCTTGATGACCCAGTCCGCAATGTCGCGGAGCTCCATCATGGGAGTGGTTTCGGACTGGAGTCCGAGGAACATGATCTCACCCATCACGCTGGATTGAGGGGCGAGCATAGGCACTATCCCGTCCGGAAGCTGTTCCCCAATGGTGACGAGTTTCTCAGACACGGTCTGACGGGCGCGGAACACATCCATACCCCAGTCGAATTCCACCCAGACGAAGGAGTATCCGTACATCGAGGAAGAACGCACGCGCCTGACGTTGGCGGCTCCGTTCACCGCCGTCTCAACAGGGAAGGTGACAAGGCGCTCCACTTCCTCTGCCGACATTCCCCGTGCGTCGGACATTATCACGACTGTCGGGGCGGTGAGGTCAGGGAACACGTCAACGTCTATCCTGTCTGCGCTCCACAGGCCTCCGGCAACGATCAGGGCGGCGCCCAAAAGCACGATGAGCCTGTTCTTGAGCGAGAAGTGTATTATTCCATTCAACCAGTTCATAATCATGGATTTTTATCAGTGAACGTGGCCTGAATGTGCGTCCAGACTGCCTGCGGCCTGAGCGAGCTTGAGTATGACCGCTCCGCGGCTGACTATGGTCTCGCCTCCTTCCAGACCGGAGATTATTGCTGTGTATCTGCCGTTGCTCTCGGCAGGAACAACCTGGACCTTCTCGTAGGTTTCCGGATTCAACTGCTTGTATACGAAGAAGTTGCCTGATTCTTCCACCAGAGCTTCGCAAGGCACGGCTATCCTTTCGGTCTCACCCGAGCAGCAGATGCGCAGGTCGGCAAAGGATCCGCTGAGGCAGCCTTCGTAGCCGTTGATTTCGAAGCTCACAGGGATGAGCGGGCTTCCGGCGGAAGCGGAACGTCCCACGCTGACGATTTTGCCGTCCAGTTCCGAGAGGCTGAAACTGCCCTTGGAAGTGAGGAAAATGCAGTCGCTTATATCTTGTATATCAGTGAAATAGCTAGGCTGGACCTTGGCTGTGACAAGGAAACGTCCGCCGCTGGCAACGCAGGCGAGGGGAGTGCCTGTCTCCACATAGTCTCCGTTGGAGACATAGATGTCATCCAGGTAGCCGGAAATCTCAGGGAAGGCGGCAAAGGAGCCGTTGCGGTAGTTGCGCTCAAGATTCTCAAACTCCGCCTTGGCGCTGAGGTATTCGGCCCTGGCTCTGGAGAGCTCCCCCTTGCTCACTATATTGTCCTCGGCAAGTCTGCTTTTCCTCTCATATTCTTCGTAGGCACGCTCGTACTCGGCCTTGGCATTGCTGTAGCGGACCTCCATATTGGAATCGGCAAGTCCGTCGCTGCTGATCAGGAACAGAGGCTCGCTGCTTTTCACGCTGCTTCCGACTGTGAGGTTTGGCTTTGCATAATTGATTATGCCTGAGGTTTTTGCAACGATTGTGAATTCCCTTCCCGGAAGGGAGCTGATGCGACCTACAGTCTTGATGACTGAGCCTATCCGCATACTTTCAGCTCTGGTTGTAGCGAAATCGATCTTCCAGCTCTGCTCTCGGGAGAAGTTTACGCTGTTTGCCGGAGCGTGGGAATGTGAGGCCCCGCTGCAATCAAAGACCCTTCCCGCAAACTGAACGTTCACCAGGCAGTTCTCATGGCAGCCCGGGGTAAAATCGAAGCGGAACACCCCTTCGCCCTGCTTTATTCCCTCGGTGCTCTGAATTGTTCCTCCTTCGGCCCTGTAGCTCAGCGTGGCTGTCTCTCCCGCTGCGGCCTTGAAGCTGTCAAGATCAGTGAACCAGGCTTTCAGGGAAGTCTCTTCCCCTTCTTCCATATCTCCGCTTTCTGCAAAGAGTTCGATATTATCTGAAATGGAGCAGAGCTGCACTGAGCTGTGGGCATCCTCTTCGTGCTCGTGTTCGTGTTCGTGGTGTTCTGCACCGCAGGCGCAGGCAAGGCACAGCAGCAGTGCATAGATAAAGTATTTCTTCATTGATTATTGGATTCTTGGTTGGACTATAATTGATCCGGGCCCTGCAAAAGGCAAGGTCCTGAAAGAAATCATAAGTCCACAGGAGGTGCCCTGAGGCCCTTTGCGCCCCTCAAAGGAGGGTCGGTGAATCCGACTGAGTAGAAAAATTCGACTATTTGTGCACAGTCCCTGTCATGAAGGAAGCCGGAGTCGTCGGGAACCACTGCTGCGCAGAGGCTGAACAGTTGGAAAAAGAGTGGCGTCAGGGACCCGTCTTCTGAGGCAAGGAAGGTGTTGAGCTGTTCGCAACTTCCGTAGTGGTAGCTGTGGGTGCATTCGCTCTCGGTCTGCTCTCCTCCGCCGTGGCATACGAGATGATGCTCGTGGGCTATTGCCGAGTGGGCGAAGACCACGAGGTATGCGAGAACGCAGAATAGAGCTGTGAGTTTGCGATGCTTCATACCGCTTTGCTGGCTGTCCGGCAAATATAGCAATTTTTTCATTCACTCTGGAATCACTTGCGCCTGAAAAAGCCCGCAAGAATGGAAAGTAGTGCAAAGGCGCCTAGAAGATAAGGATAGTAAAGATAAGGAATGATGGCTGCGGGCGAGATTGAAGCGAGTCCTGCGGCCATCAGCAGTTGTGCCCCATAAGGGATGATGCCCTGCACCAGGCAGGAGAACACGTCCAGCAGGCTCGCGGTCCTTTTCGGGCTGATTCCGAAACGCCCGGCAATGTCGCGGGCGATTTGGCCTGAGGTGATGATGGCGATGGTGTTGTTGGCGGTACACAGGTTCGAAAGGCTCACCATCGCGGCAATCGACAGCTCCGCCCCGGCCTTGCTTCGCACTCGGGATGTCATAGTATCGACGATAAGCTCCAGTCCTCCTCCCACGCGTATCATTTCCAGCAGACCGCCTGCAAGCATAGTCACGATGATGAGCTCGCTCATGGAGGCGATCCCGGACCCCAGGCAGGAGAGGAACCCCGTCCAGTTGAAATCTCCGCAGGCGAAGCCCAGCACCGCATTGGTCAGTATGCCGCAGGCCAATATGGCGCACACGTTCATACGGCAGAGAGCGAGCACTATCACCATTATGTAAGGAAGGCATTTGAACCACTGCACAGGGCTCTTTTCAACGGCATAGTTCAAGTCCCTTCCGGCAAGGAAATAAATCCCGGCGCATACCAGAAAAGCAGGTATGGCCATCTTGAGATTGGAGCGGAATTTGTCTGCCATTTCGCAGCCGGCAGCCTGGGTGGAGGCGATGGTGGTGTCCGAGATGAAGGAGAGATTGTCCCCGAAGAAGGCTCCGCCCACCACAAGGGCGGTGATGAACTCCAGTCCTGTGCCGGTCTTTGCAGCGATGCCTGAAGCGATGGGTACGAGCGCAACTATGGTGCCTACGCTGGTGCCTACAGCCATGGATATGAAGCACGCGGTGATGAACAGGCCCACCAGCATCAGGCTCTCCGGCACGGCCCCAAGGAGCAGGGACACGGTTGCATCCACGGCCCCGATCTGTTTGGCGCTGCCCGCGAAAGCCCCGGCGAGTATGAATATCCATATCATCAGCAGTACTTTGGGATGTCCGGCACCCCGGGACATGGTCCCTATTCGCGATGCAAGACTGCCGCGGGACACGGCCACGGCGTATACGCAGGCCACAAGGAAGGCGGCAGGAACAGGGATAAGGTAGAAATCCCCGGCCACAAGCGAGGAGGCCAGGTACACGCAAAGGAAGACCAGAAGCGGGCTGAGCGACAACAGGGCTGAGAGCTTTTTCTTCATAACGGGCCGCAAAGTTAATCAAAAAACTGATTGAGTTGCAATTCACAGGAAAAAACCTTAAATTCGCAAGCGTTAGTTATTATATCCCATGGACAAATTTACAGCCAACTACGTCGATAGGTTCATGTCTGAGCTTATCGCCCGCAATCCCGGTGAGAGCGAGTTCCACCAGGCAGTCAGAGAAGTCGTTGAGAGCGTTGCTCCATATGTGACTTCGTACCCTTACCTTATGGATCTGAAAATTCTCGACAGAATGGTAGAGCCGGAACGTGTCATAATGTTCCGTGTACCTTGGACTGACGACAGGGGAGAGATCCACATAAATCGCGGATACAGGGTTCAGATGAACAGCGCCCTGGGCCCTTACAAGGGCGGTATCCGCTTCCACGCCAGCGTAAACCTCAGCATCATGAAGTTCCTTGCTTTCGAGCAGACATTCAAGAATTCCCTCACGACCCTTCCTATGGGAGGCGGTAAAGGAGGTTCCGATTTCAGCCCTAGGGGCAAATCCGACGCGGAGGTGATGCGTTTCTGCCAGAGCTTTATGACCGAGCTTCAGAGGCATATAGGTCCGGATACCGACGTTCCTGCCGGCGACATAGGCGTAGGCGGAAGGGAGGTAGGTTATCTTTTCGGACAGTACAAGCGCCTGCGTGACGAGTTCACCGGCACCCTTACCGGCAAGGGAATAGCCTGGGGCGGCAGCCGTCTGCGCACCGAGGCCACCGGTTACGGCGTGTGCTACTTCGCCCAGGAGATGCTCGCATTGCAGGGAAAGTCCTTCGAAGGACAGACGGTGCTCGTGTCCGGCTCCGGAAACGTAGCCCAGTACGCAGCTCAGAAGGCTATGAGGCTGGGCGCCAAGGTGGTGACCCTTTCCGATTCGGACGGATTTATCCACGACCCAGAGGGACTCACCGAGGAAAAGCTCAATTACGTGCTGGAACTCAAGAATATACGCAGAGGACGCATAAGCGAGTACGCGAAGAAGTATCCTCAGGCGAAATACTATCCGGGTGAGCGTCCGTGGGGCATACCTTGCGACATAGCCCTGCCTTGCGCCACTCAGAACGAAATCGAGGCCAAGGATGCCGAGAAACTCGTTGCCGGCGGCTGCTACTGCGTGGTGGAAGGTGCCAATATGCCTACTACACCGGAGGCGATAGCCATTATCCAGGGCGCAAAACTGCTCTACTCTCCTGGCAAGGCATCGAACGCGGGCGGAGTGGCAACCTCCGGGCTTGAGATGACCCAGAACTCCATACGTCAGAAGTGGACCGCAGAGGAGGTGGATGCCCATCTTCACCGCATAATGTCCGAAATCCACGAGTCCTGTCTCAAGTACGGCAGGGAAGAGGACGGATACATCAACTACGTCAAGGGCGCAAACATCGCCGGCTTCATCAAGGTGGCCAATGCGATGGTTGACCAGGGACTTGTGTAAAGACTTGAAATACAGGAGATGAGACCTAGCCAGGACCAGAACCAGCTGATGCTCAGGAGAATCAGAAGGATACTCCTGATCTGCAACAACTATGACAGCTTCTCCCTAGAGGAGGATGGACACATCGAAGCCCAGATACGCCGCGAATATGCGGACCTGAGTCTGAGCAACCCGCCTTCCTTCGAAAGGGCGGAGTCCACCCTGGATGCCCTGGAACTGCTCAAGGAGCCGGGGCGGAGCTACGATCTCATCATCACCATGTACAATGTCGGAGAACTGGATGTCTTCGACTTCTCCAGACAGGCCAAGGAGCTCAGCCCGGGCACCCCGATAGTGCTCCTGAGCTCCTATTCAAAGGAGATATACAGCCGCATCCAGGAGAACGACAAGACCCACATAGACTATGTGTTCTGGTGGAACAACAGCACCGACCTTCTCATCGCGATCATCAAGCTCCTCGAGGACAGTCTGAATGCAGACCACGACATACTCGATATGGGAGTGAGAGCCATACTCCTTGTGGAAGACTCCGTGCGTTACTATTCCACCTATCTGCCCCTGCTCTATATGCTGGTACTCCAGCAGAACAGCAAGGCCGTCAAGGATGCCCTGAACGAGCAGCAGCAGTTTATGCGCAAGCGTGCACGTCCGAAAATCCTTATGGCCCGCTGCTACGACGAAGCCGTGGAATACTATCAGAAATACCGGGACAATATACTCGGAGTGATTTCCGACGTGGGCTTCGTACTCCACAAGGGGGACAGGCGTGACACTGAGAAGATTGACGCAGGAGTGGACCTCTGCCGCCTTATCAAGGCCGACAATCCCACTATGCCTTTCCTTATGCAGTCCTCCCAGGAGAGTATGAGAAGCGTGGCTGAACAGCTTGGGGTGGGTTTCGTGCGCAAGACTTCCAAGACTCTCACCCACGAGGTGAGCGAATACATAGGCCGGGAGTTCGGCTTCGGCGATTTCGTGGTCACGGATCCTAAGACCGGGAATGAGGTGGCAAGGGCAAGAGACCTCTACGAGTTCGAAAAGGTCATCGCGGATCTGTCCGACGATGCCCTGAGGTACTTCTCCGCAAAGAACTACATCTCCCGCTGGCTTTACGGACGCGGTCTTTTCTCCATAGGCGACCTCTTCCGTCCCATTACCATCAACAGCGACACGGACGTCTCCAAGGTGCGGGAGATGAATATCCGTGCCATCCACGATTACCGCATCAACCAGGGTCTGGGTGTGGTTGCCCAGTTCGACCCCGATACCTACAATGACACTATGTGGTTCGCGCGTCTGGGTGAAGGCTCACTCGGCGGCAAGGCCAGGGGACTCGCGTTCCTGAACCACATTCTCCAGAAATATGACCTCTACGACAAGTGGGAGGACGTCAGGGTGCTGGTGCCGCGTACGCTCGTGATTACGACTGAGTACTTCGACCGCTTCATCATAGACAACGGTCTGCAATACGTCATCAACTCGGATATCTCGGATGCCGAAATCCTCTCCGAGTTCGTCGCATCTACCCTGCCGGCCGATCTTACTGAGGCGCTGCGCATCTTCATACGCAACGTGCGCACCCCGCTTGCAGTGAGGTCGTCCTCCAAGCTAGAGGACTCGTACTACCAGCCCTTTGCAGGCGTTTACTCCACCTATATGGTGCCTCACACCGAGAACGAGGACCAGGAGCTGCGTCTTCTGTCAAAGGCGATCAAGAGTGTTTACGCATCCGTATATTTCGCATCTTCAAGAGGTTACATAATTTCTACCTCCAACGTGCTATCCGAAGAGAAGATGGCAATCGTGCTGCAGGAAGTGTGCGGCAGCGAGGACGGGGGCTACTTTTTCCCTACCTTCTCCGGCGTGGCGCGTTCGGTGAACTTCTACCCTTTGGGTTACGAACGCCCTGAGGACGGGGTGGTGAAGCTCGCGTACGGACTGGGAAAGGCTGTGGTGGACGGGGACCAGGTGCTGCGCTTTTCGCCCAAGTTCCCGCGCAATGTGCTCCAGACCTCGACTCCGGACCTCACCATGCGCGAGACGCAGCAGGCTATGTTCGCCTTGAATCTCCAGCCGGACAAGTTCAAGACCTCGGTTGACGATGCGGTGAACCTGGAACGTATTCCGGTGTCTGACTGCGGCAGGTTCCGCAGTTTCTCCAAGGTCGTTTCGACCTTCGATTACGAGAATATGCGCATAGTGGATTCACCAGTGCCCCAGGGCCCGAAGTTCGTGACCTTTGCCCATATACTCAAGTACAACACCTTCCCTCTGGCGGACATACTCTGCCGCCTGCTCGAAATCACGGAAAGGGAGGTGAAGTGCGGGGTGGAGATAGAGTTCGCCGCCAACCTCGACAGGCAGGACTCGGCAGCAATATTCAACGTGCTGCAGATCAGACCTATATCCGCTGACGGAATGAACAGCGAAGTGGACTGGGACAGCATAGACACCCAAGGCTCCATACTCAATTCGGGCTGTGCCATAGGCCCGGGTTGGATAAAGGGAGTCAAGGATATCATATACCTGCGGAAGGAAGCCTTCAATGTGTTGAAAACCAGGGAAATGGCTTCAGAAGTCACAGCCTTGAACTCCCGCCTAAGGGAAGAGGGACGCAGCTATCTGCTCATAGGTTTCGGACGCTGGGGTTCCAGCATTCCTTCCCTGGGCGTACCTGTGCAGTGGAGCGACATCTCCGAGGCCAGGCTCATCGTGGAATGCTGCCTGGACAACTTCCGCATAGATCCGAGCCAGGGCACCCATTTCTTCCAGAATATGACTTCGTTCAATGCAGGCTATGCAAACATAAACCCGTACTCGCGTACGGGTGAAAACTGCGACTTCGAACTGCTGGACTCATTGCCTGCGGAGTACGAAAGCCAGTATGTAAGGCTGGTTCACTTCCCTGAAGAGCTTAGCGTATGCTCGGACGGCAGGGAGGGAAGGGCCGTCGTCATTTCTCCTTCGAAATAAGGTATTCGGCGATCTGGACTGCGTTCAGAGCAGCGCCCTTCTTGATCTGGTCTCCTGAGAGCCAGAGAGTTATGCCGTTCTCATTGGCGAGATCCTTGCGCACACGGCCTACGTAGATGTCGTCCTTTCCTCCGGTGAAAAGAGGCATAGGATAGGTCTTGGTGGCCGGATCGTCCTGGAGTGTGACTCCCGGAGCTGCTGCGAGGGCCTGCTTGACCTGCTCGATTTCGAGCGGTTTCTCGGTGCTGATCCAGACGGCCTCGGAGTGGGACCTCAAGGATGAAATCCTCACGCAGGTGGCGGAGCACCTGACGTCGGAATGGAGGATTTTCCTGGTCTCGTTGAACATCTTCATCTCCTCCTTGGTGTAGTCGTTGTCGGTGAAAACGTCAATCTGAGGGATGACGTTGTATGCGAGCTGGTATGCGAACTTGTTGACCGTTACGGGCTCTCCGTTGACGATCTGGCGGTACTGCTCCTGGAGCTCTGCCATAGCCTGGGCGCCGGCTCCCGATGCCGACTGGTAGCTGGCCACGTGAATGGTTCTGATGTGGGAGAGCTGCTCGATAGGTTTGAGCACCACTACCATCATAATGGTGGTGCAGTTAGGGTTGGCGATGATGCCGCGAGGTCTGTTGAGGGCGTCCTCTGCGTTGCACTCTGGCACTACGAGAGGAACGTCAGCATCCATACGGAAGGCGCTGGAATTGTCTATCATCACTGCGCCGTATTTTGTGATGGTGTCTGCAAACTCCCTGGAAGTGGATGCCCCGGCTGAGACGAAGGCATAATCCACGCCCTTGAAGTCATCGTTGTGCTGGAGAAGTTTCACTTCCGTTTCCTTGCCC
The DNA here is from genome assembly GCA_945939695.1 of uncultured Bacteroidales bacterium. GTDB lineage: Bacteria > Bacteroidota > Bacteroidia > Bacteroidales > UBA932 > Cryptobacteroides. The sequence goes on along the minus strand of CAMEWE010000001.1, from coordinate 104,220 downwards.
CTGAAGACGTACTTGCTGCCTGCGCTTCTTTCCGATCCGAAGAGAAGCAGTTCGTCAACAGGAAAATTCCTTTCTTCCAGCACGCGCAGGAACTCCTGTCCCACTGCGCCACTTGCACCTACAATTGCTACTTTCATAATTGTGTAATTGTTTGAATATCTGCGATTAAATGTTTGCAATGCTCATTATGTCGGCGAACACTCCCGCTGCCGTGACGCTCGCGCCGGCACCGTAGCCCTGGATGAGCATAGGGTGCTTGTTGTAGCGCTCGGTGGTGAGGAGCACGATGTTGTTGGATCCGTCGAGTACATAGAACGAGTGGAGATTGTCCACTGTCTTGAGCGATACCTTGCACTTTCCCTGGTTCATCTCCGCCACGAACCTCCACCTGCGGTGGCTGCTTTCGAGCTCCTTGCGCTGTCTCTCGAACTCCGCGTCGAGGCTCGGAAGTTTTTCCCAGAACTCCTCCATGGAACAGTCGAAGAATTCCTTCGGAATGAAAAGGCAGGCTTCCACGTCCTCCTGGTTGACTTTGTAACCGGACTCGCGGGAGAGTATGACCAGCTTGCGTATCACGTCCTTGCCGGAGAGGTCGATGCGCGGGTCAGGCTCGGAGAAACCCTGCTCCATCGCCATCCTCACGGTCTTGCTGAAAGGAATGTCCTCGGATATGGTGTTGAATATGAAGTTCAGCGTGCCGCTGAGCACTGCCTCGAGCTTGATGACCTTGTCGCCGCTGTTGCAGAGGGCGTTGATGGTATTTATTATCGGCAGGCCTGCGCCCACGTTGGTCTCGAAGAGGAACTTCACGTTGCGGTGGCGGGCAGTTTCCTTGAGCTTGCGGTACATCTCATAATCGGAGGAAGCGGCGATCTTGTTGGCTGCCACGACGGAGATGCCGTGGTTGAAGAAATCCTCGTAGAGAGCGGCGATTCTGTCGCTGGCGGTGCAGTCCACGAACACGGAGTTGAAAATGTTCATTCCGATTACTTCCTGCTTAAGTTTGTTGGCATCGATGTCCTCGCCGGCTTCCAGCAGACTCCTCCAGTCCCCGCTGATGTCGATTCCGGCGCGGTTGAACACGGCCTTGGTGCTGCGGGCTATGCCCACAACGTTGATCTTGAGGTTGCGCTCCTTCATCAGGGATTCGCGCTGTCCTGCAATCTGCTCTATGAGCTGGCCTCCCACGGTGCCTATTCCGCAGAGGAAGATGTTGAGCTCCTGATACTCGGAGAGGAAGAAGCTGTCGTGGATGACGTTCAGTGCCTTGCGCAGGTCCTTGCGGTCTATGATGAAGGAAATGTTGGTCTCTGCAGAACCCTGGGCGCAGGCGACTATGCTGATGCCGCTCCTTCCCAGGGTGGTAAAGAGCTTGCCGGCAATGCCCGGATGATGTCTCATGTTTTCACCTACCACCGCCACTGCCGCAAGGGAACTGTCGCATTTCACCGGGGCTATGGACCCGGCGCTGATTTCCTGGCTGAAAGCCTTGTCCAGCACCTTGCAGGCACGTTCGGCGTCCTTCTTGCTGACGCCTATGGATATACCGGTTTCAGAGGCTGCCTGGCTCACCAGGAAGGCGGAAATGCTCTCTGAGGCGAGGGCGGAGAATATGCGGCTGTCCACACCCACGATGCCGACCATGGAGGTGCCGGAAAGGGTGATGAGGCAGATGTCGTCAATGGAAGAAATGCCCTTGATGGAACGCTCGTTGTTCCTGCATTCGGACTTGATCATGGTGCCCGGTGCATCCTGGTTGAAAGTGTTCTTGATGAGGATTGGAATCTTCTTCCTGCACACGGCGTAGAGGGTAGGGGGATATACTACCTTGGCGCCGAAGTTGCAGAGCTCCATTGCCTCTTCATAAGTCATCTCATCTATTGTGTATGAGGTCTTTATCATCTTTGGATCGGCAGTCATGAAGCCGTCCACGTCGGTCCATATCTCAAGAATCCCGGCGTCCAGGGCCGCGGCTATGAGGCTGGCGCTGTAGTCTGAACCGCCCCTGCCGAGGTTGGTGATTTCCCCGCTTGCGGAGTCGCTGGATATGAATCCCGGAACTACGGCTGTTCTGCTGTTGCGCGGGAAGTCGGCGAATGCAGCTCTTATGAGCTTTCCGCTGAGCTCGCTGTCCACCACATCGATATGTCCGTTGGAAACGGTCTTGATGAAGTCAAGGGAATCGTAGAGCACGCTGCCGGTGATCATCGCGGTGAGTATGCGGGAGGAAAGCCTCTCCCCGTAACTGAGAATTTCGTCGTAGGTCTTCTTGGGGAGTACCTTCAGCAGGCACACGCCCTCGCAGATGCTGCGCAGTTTCGCAAACAGGGAGGAGAGTTCTTCCTTGAGTTCGGAACAGGCTTTCCTGTCCTCCACCACGGCGTCGCACATTTCGAGATGTCGGCTTTCCATACAGGAAATGAGCTCCCTGAATGAGGTGTCGGCCCGCTCGGCGAGCGAGGATGCCTTCACGAGGGAATCTGTAATGCCTCCGAGTGCGGATACAACCACGATGCAGGGCTCAGACTGCTTCAGAATAATATCTTTGACTTTGAGTATGCTTTCCGGAGTTCCGACAGAACTTCCGCCAAATTTCATAACCTTCATAAGAACCGAAATCTCAAAAAACGGTCAAAGATACTAAAATATTTGCTTTTATCGTTTTTTACTGCGAAATTAGTATGCTTTTTTTAGTAGTAGTCGTCGTGTATGAAACTGCGTAGTAGTGTAACATTCGAAGGCCGCAGAATGGCCGGAGCGAGAGCTTTATGGAAGGCAAACGGAATGAAGGATGAACAGATGGGCAAGCCTATAGTTGCCATAGCCAATTCCTTCACTCAGTTCGTCCCCGGACATACCCATCTTCATGATGCCGGACAGATAGTGAAGCGTGAGTTGGAGAAGCTCGGATGCTTTGCTGCCGAGTTCAATACCATAGCCGTGGATGACGGCATTGCAATGGGCCACGACGGGATGCTCTATTCCCTGCCTTCCAGGGATATTATCGCAGACAGCGTGGAGTATATGGTGAACGCCCACAAGGCGGATGCATTGGTGTGCATCAGCAATTGCGACAAGATTACTCCGGGTATGCTGATTGCCGCGATGCGCCTGAACATCCCCACGATCTTCGTGTCCGGAGGACCTATGGAGGCCGGAGTGCTGGGGGAGGCCAGACTGGACCTCATCGATGCTATGGTGAAATCTGCCGACCCAGCGGTCAGCGACGGGGAAGTGGCTGCCATAGAGGCCGCCGCCTGTCCAGGTTGCGGAAGCTGCTCGGGAATGTTTACAGCCAATTCGATGAACTGTCTCACCGAGGCCATAGGTCTCGCGCTTCCGGGCAACGGCACCACGCTCGCATCCCACAAATTCCGTGAGGAACTGCTAAAAAAGGCCGCCCGCACCATCTACGCCAACTGTATGAAATATTACGGCGGGGACGATGAATCCGTGCTCCCGCGCAGCATCGCTACCCGTGCCGCTTTCCTGAACGCTATGTCGCTGGATATAGCTATGGGCGGCTCCACGAATACCGTGCTCCACCTGCTTGCAGTGGCCCGCGAGGCCGGGGTGGACTTCACGATGAAGGACATTGACAGCCTGTCGCGCAAACTGCCATGCATCTGCAAGGTGGCTCCGAACACTGCAAAGTACCATATCCAGGATGTAGGCCGGGCCGGAGGTGTGCCCGCAATAATGTATGAACTCGCCAAGGGCGGTCTGCTGGATGAGAGCGTGCGCCGAGTGGACGGCATGAGCCTCGGGGAGGAACTTGCCTCCTGGTGCATCACTTCCCCTGATGTGCTTCCGGAAGCTGTGGAGCTCTTCCGCTCTGCGCCTGCCGGCAAGTTCACGACCTGTATGGCTTCGCAGTGCTGCTTCCACAAGGATCTGGACTGCGACCGCGAAAAGGGCTGCATACGCGACCTGGACCACGCATACACCAGGGACGGCGGCCTGGGCGTGCTCTTCGGCAACATTGCCGCCGACGGCTGCATCATCAAGACCGCCGGCGTGGACGAGAGCATATACCGCTTCAGCGGACCTGCGAAAGTGTTTGATTCCCAGGAGGAAGCCTGCGAAGGCATATTGGGAGGCAAGGTGCATAGCGGGGATGTGGTAGTGATACAGTACGAGGGGCCTAAGGGCGGTCCGGGAATGCAGGAGATGCTTTACCCGACCTCATATATCAAGTCCATGCACCTGGGCAGGGAGTGCGCGCTGATTACCGACGGACGCTTCAGCGGCGGCACCTCGGGTCTGAGCATAGGGCACATTTCACCGGAGGCGGCGTCGGGCGGCAACATAGGCCTGGTGCGTGACGGGGACATCATTGACATAGACATCCCGGCGAGAAGCATTTCGGCGAGGGTGAGCGAAGCCGAGTTCGATGCCAGAAGGCAGGAAGAACTTGCGCGCGGCAAGGCGGCATTCACGCCTCCACGCCGTACAAGAAAGGTCAGCGCCAGCCTCAGAGCCTATGCGAAGATGGTCAGCAGCGCCGACAAGGGAGCAGTAAGAATAATAGAAGATTAGATATGGGAAGAGAACTCAGCGGAGCGGAAATACTTCTGGAGTCCTTGATTGCGGAAGGCGTGGATACGGTGTTCGGTTATCCGGGCGGGCAGATACTCACGGTGTACGACAAGTTGTACTCTTACGGTGACAGGATCAAGCACGTGCTGGTCAGGCACGAGCAGGGAGCGATTCACGCGGCCCAGGGCTATGCCAGGGCCAGCGGCAAGCCGGGGGTGGTCATTGTGACCTCGGGCCCCGGTGCGACCAACGTGATTACGGGAGTGGCGGATGCAATGATTGATTCCACACCGGTCATCGTGATTGCCGGCCAGGTCTCCTCGGGCCAGTTGGGTACCGATGCTTTCCAGGAAACCGACCTGGTGGGTATGACTAACCCTATAGACAAGTGGACTTTCCAGATGCGCAGCGCGACTGACGTTGCCCCGGCTGTAGCGAAGGCCTTCCATATCGCCACAAGCGGGCGACCGGGCCCTGTGGTGCTCGACTTCACCCGCGATGCGCAGACGGGGACGGCTGAATTCAATTTTGAAAAGTGCTATTCCATAAGGAGTTACACTATCCCGTCCGAGCCTTGTGAGGAAGCTGTCGATGCCGCGGTAAAGCTCATAGACTCAGCCGAAAGGCCGCTGGTCGTATTCGGTCAGGGAGTGACCCTGTCAGGTGCAGAGAAGCAGCTCGAGGCCTTCCTCAAGAAGGGCGGCATACCTGCGGCTTCCACCCTGCTCGGCTTGAGCGCACTGCCTTCAGACTTCCCGTATCATCTGGGTATGGCGGGCATGCACGGCAGCATTGCCGCCAATATGATGACCCAGAAGTGCGACCTGCTCATAGCAGTGGGAATGCGTTTCGACGACAGAGTCACAGGCAAGGTGAGCGCCTATGCCCCGAATGCGAAGCTTATCCACATAGACATAGACGAGTCCGAAATAGGAAAGATCATCAAGGCGGACGTGGGCATAGTCGGGGATGCTGCCAGGGTTCTGGAGCTTCTTTGCGAAAAGATGCAGTTCTGCTTCCACGACGAATGGTGCTGTCTGGCACGCAAATATATGGAGGTGGAATCGGAGAAGGTGATTGAGCCTGAAATTCACCCCGGGCAGGGCAGCATCAATATGGGAGAGATAGTGCGCAGGCTTTCCGAACTCAGCCAATCCAAGGCGGTTGTTGTTACTGATGTTGGTCAGAATCAGATGATTGCGGCTCGCTATTCGGGATTTTCCGACCATAGGAGCTTCATCTCCTCAGGCGGACTCGGCACTATGGGCTTCGGTCTTCCTGCGGCTATAGGCGCAAAGATTGCTGCTCCCTCCAGGCAGGTCTGCCTCTTTGTGGGAGACGGCGGAATACAGATGACCGTCCAGGAACTGGGCACGATAATGCAGTACGGCGTGGCCGTGAAGATTGTGATACTCAACAACGGCTGGCTGGGTAACGTACGCCAGTGGCAGGAGCTTTTCTACGGCGAGCGCTACTCCCAGACAGAGCTCCTTAACCCGGATTACGGGCTGCTCGCCAAGGCTTATGGCCTGCGTTACCGCTGCCTGAGCGAGAGGTCTGAGATGGACGATGCCCTCAGGGAACTCCTGGACAGTCCTGAAGCCTTCATACTTGATGCGAGGGTGACTGAGAAGGGAATGGTCTATCCTATGGTTCCGGGAGGAAAGGCCATAGACGAAATCTTGTTAAGCAAAGACGAATGGTACGATGAATCAGAAAGATAGATTGTATGTCATCTCCGTGTATTCGGAGAACCAGGTCGGGCTTCTGACCTCCATTTCCAGCATATTCACCCGCAGGAACATCAATATCGAGAGCCTTACGGTCTTCCCGTCCGAGTTCCCGGGCATACACCACTTCACCTTCAGGCTCTTCACCAACCAGCAGAGCGCTGAACGCCTGGTGATGTTCATAGAAAAGAAGGTGGACGTAATCAAGGCATTCTGCTACGAGGACAGCCCCGTGGCCTTTTCCGAGCACGATGCCGTGTCCGATTATCTGAAATCAAGAACAATAAACAACGAATAATTATGGCAAAGATGAATTTTGGCGGAGTTGAGGAAAACGTAATCACCCGCGAAGAATTTCCAGTTGAAAAGGCGAAAGAAGTCCTCAAGGATGAGGTCGTTGCCATCATAGGCTATGGCATCCAGGGTCCGGGACAGTCACTTAATCTCAGGGACAACGGCATCAATGTCATTGTGGGACAGCGCAAGAGCAAGTCCTACGACAAGGCTGTGGCTGACGGATGGGTGCCCGGAGAGACTCTCTTCAGCATAGAGGAGGCCTGCGAGAAGGCCACCATCATCGAGTTCCTCCTTTCCGATGCGGCTCAGATTGAGCTTTGGCCTGCGGTAAAGAAGTATCTTACTCCGGGAAAGGCCCTCTATTTCTCCCACGGTTTCGGCATCACCTTCAACGACCGCACCGGCATTGTCCCTCCAAAGGATGTGGACGTGATTATGGTTGCCCCTAAGGGATCAGGTACCTCCGTGCGCCGTCTCTTCCTCCAGGGCAGGGGAATCAACTCATCCTACGCCGTGTACCAGGATGCTACGGGCCGTGCGCTCGAACGCACCCTCGCCCTCGGCATAGCCATTGGATCCGGCTACCTCTTTGAGACCGACTTCAAGCGTGAGGTATATTCTGACCTCACAGGAGAGCGCGGAACCCTGATGGGTGCCATCCAGGGCATACTTCTCGCCCAGTTCGAGACCCTGCGCGAGCATGGTCATACTCCGTCAGAAGCCTTCAACGAGACGGTTGAGGAGCTCACCCAGTCACTTATGCCTCTCTTTGCCGAGAAGGGTATGGACTGGATGTATGCTAACTGCTCCACTACTGCCCAGAGAGGAGCCCTGGATTGGATGGGGCCATTCCACGATGCCACCAAGCCTGTGTTCGAGAGGCTATATAACGAGGTTGCCTGCGGAAACGAGGCCCAGCGCTCCATCGACTCCAATTCAAAACCTGACTACAGGGAAGGACTCGAGCGTGAGCTCAAGGAACTCCGCGAAAGCGAACTCTGGCGCACAGGTGCCGCCGTACGCAAGCTCCGTCCCGAGAACAAGTAGGAGCTTATGGCGGACAGGAGAATAATGATATTTGACACCACGCTCCGCGACGGGGAACAGGTGCCCGGATGTCAGCTCAATACGGTTGAGAAGATCCAGGTAGCCAAGGCCCTCGAGGAGCTTGGTGTGGACGTGATAGAAGCGGGATTCCCGGTGTCCAGCCCGGGAGATTTCAATTCGGTGGTTGAAATCTCCAAGGCTGTTACCTGGCCTGTAGTCTGCGCCCTGACCCGCGCGGTGCAGAAGGACATAGATGTTGCCGTGGAGGCACTCAAGTATGCGAAGCACAAGCGCATACACACCGGAATAGGCACATCCGACTCCCATATACGCTACAAGTTCAACTCCAACCGTGAGGAGATAATCGAGCGCGCCGTGCGTGCAGTGAAATACGCGAAGCAGTATGTGGAGGATGTGGAGTTCTACGCCGAGGATGCGGGACGCACTGACAACGAGTACCTTGCGAGGGTGGTTGAGGCCGTGATAAAGGCCGGTGCCACAGTAGTCAACATCCCGGATACCACGGGATACTGCCTGCCTGCCGAGTATGCCGCCAAGATAAAGTACCTTGTGGACCACGTGGACGGCATTGACAAGGCAATCATCTCCACCCACTGCCACAATGACCTGGGTATGGCCACGGCCAACACGATTTCCGGCCTTCTTGCAGGCGCCGGGCAGTGCGAAGTGACCATCAACGGAGTGGGAGAAAGGGCGGGAAACACCGCTCTCGAGGAGATTGCTATGATAATACGCAGCCACTCCGACATTCCTCTGGTCACCAATATCAACACCACCCGCATTGCTCCGGTAAGCCGTATGGTATCCGGACTGATGAATATGCCCGTGCAGGCCAACAAGGCAATCGTGGGTCGCAATGCCTTTGCCCATTCTTCCGGCATACACCAGGACGGGGTGCTCAAGGACGTTTCCACCTATGAGATAATTGACCCCAAGGACGTGGGAATCGATGACAACAACATCATACTCACGGCAAGGAGCGGACACGCCGCCTTGAAATACAGGCTGGAGGTTTTGGGCATAAAGATGGAAGGAGAGAAGCTGGATGCCTTCTACAACGAGTTCCTCAAGCTCGCCGACAAGAAGAAGCAGATTGGCGACGACGACCTCCTCGTGCTCGCGGGAGCCCAGAGGTCCGAGGTGCGCCGCATCAAGCTGGATTACCTCCAGGTTACCAGCGGCAAGGGACTCAAGCCTGTAGCCAGCGTGGGACTGGACATCTCAGGAGAGAAATTCGAAGCGGCGGCGAAGGGCAACGGTCCGGTGGATGCCGCCATAAATGCACTCAAGCTCATCATCAGGCGTCAGATGGTGATAAAGGAATTCACCATTCAGAACATTACCAAAGGCTCCGACGACGTGGGCAAGGTGCATATGCAGGTGGAGCACGAAGGTCATATCTATTACGGTTTCGGCGCTGATACAGACATAGTTACAGCTTCTGTGGAAGCCTTTATCGACTGCATCAACAAATTCGGCGAATAATGAATACACTTTTCGACAAGATATGGGACTCACACGTGGTCTCACAGATGGAAGACGGTCCGGTGCAACTTTACATCGACCGGCTCTATTGCCACGAAGTGACCAGCCCTCAAGCTTTTGACTCCCTCAGGGAGAGGGGCATACGCTGTTTCCGTCCGGAACGGATAGTGTGTATGCCTGACCATAATACTCCTACCCACGACCAGGACAAAGCTATAGAGGATCCTGTGTCCAAGGCTCAGGTGGACGCGCTGGAGCGCAATGCCGCCGAGTTCGGACTGAGACATTACGGAATGATGGATCCCGGCAACGGCATCATCCACGTGGTGGGGCCGGAGAAGGGTCTGTCCCTGCCTGGAATGACCATAGTCTGCGGCGATTCGCATACCTCCACCCACGGAGCTGTGGGGGCAGTAGCATTCGGTATAGGCACCAGTGAGGTGGAGATGGTACTGGCGAGCCAGTGCATACTCCAGCAGAAGCCTAAATCAATGAGAATCAGAGTGGAGGGAAAGCTCGCCAAGGGCGTGACCGCCAAGGACATAGCTCTCTGGCTGATGATGAAGCTCACAACCTCGGGAGCTACGGGATATTTCGTGGAATACGCCGGTTCCGCCGTGCGTTCCCTTTCTATGGAAGGTCGGCTCACACTCTGCAACCTCTCCATAGAGATGGGCGCCAGAGGCGGTTTCATCGCCCCTGATGAAGTGACCTTCGAATATTTGAAGGGACGCGAGTTTGCTCCGAAGGGTGAGGACTGGGACAAGGCTGTCGAGTACTGGAAAACCCTGCGCAGCGGGGATGACGCCGTTTTCGACAGGGAGCTTGTCTTCGACGCAGCCGAGATCTGTCCTATGATAACTTATGGCACCAACCCCGGAATGGGTATGCCAATTGACTCGTGCATACCGGACGATGCTGCATCCAAGTCCCTGGAATATATGGGATTCAACGCCGGAGAGCGTTTGCTCGGGAAGAAGATCGACTACGTTTTCCTCGGCGCCTGCACCAACGGACGCATCGAGGACTTCAGGGCATTCGCTTCCCTGGTGCGCGGACGGCGCAAGGCTGACAATGTTACAGCCTGGCTCGTGCCGGGTTCCTGGGCCGTGAAAAGACAGATTGAGGAAGAGGGTCTGGACAAGGTGCTGGAACAGGCAGGTTTCGAGTTGCGTCAGCCCGGCTGTTCGGCCTGTCTGGCTATGAACGATGACAAGATTCCTGCAGGCAAGTATTCAGTATCAACGTCAAACAGAAACTTCGAGGGCCGTCAGGGACCCGGAGCCCGCACTCTGCTTGCCAGTCCTCTGACCGCAGCAGCTGCGGCAGTGACTGGAGTAATCACTGACCCGAGAACAATGATCTAGAAGCTTATGAAACAGAAATTTGACATAATCACCAGCACTTGCGTCCCGCTTCCGGTGGAGAACGTGGACACGGACCAGATCATCCCGGCCCGCTTCCTGAAAGCTACAACCAGGGACGAAAAGTTCTTCGGGGAGAATCTCTTCCGCGACTGGAGGTACAACGCCGACGGCAGCCTCAGAAAGGATTTCGTGCTCAATGACCCGCGCTACGGCGGCTGCATACTCGTGGCAGGAAAGAACTTCGGTTCCGGTTCCAGCCGTGAACACGCCGCCTGGGCGATTGCCGGTTATGGGTTCAAAGTGGTGATTTCCAGCTTTTTCGCTGATATCCACAAGAATAACGAGCTTAATAATTTCGTGCTTCCCGTGGTGGTGAGCGAGACCTTTCTCAAGGAGCTATTCGAGTGCATAGAGAAGGATCCTTCCTGTCAGGTGAGGGTGGATTTGCCTGCCCAGACGGTGACCAACCTTGCCAGCGGCAGGAGCGAGAGCTTCGAAATCAACTCCTATAAGAAGTATTGTCTGATGAATGCCCTGGATGACATAGATTATCTCCTTTCCAGAAAGGACAAGATAGAAGAGTACGAAAAGAACCGTTAGTCCGATGCCGAAAATGATAGAGATACTCGACACCACGCTGCGCGACGGAGAACAGACCGCCGGTGTCTCGTTCAATACGGACGAGAAGCTTGCAATCGCCCAACTCCTGCTTCAGGAACTGAAAGTTGACAGGGTTGAAGTGGCTTCCGCCCGTGTCTCCAGGGGGGAGAGCGACGCCTTCGCCAGGATATGTTCCTGGGCTGCCGCGAACGGCTGCCTGGAAAGGGTTGAAGCTCTGGGCTTTGTGGACAGGGGCCGTTCAGTGGACTGGATTGCAGCCGGTGGGGGAAAGGTGGTGAACATACTTTCCAAGGGTTCAAGCCGCCACCTCAGCAAGCAGCTGGGGAAGACGGTGCAGGAGCATATTGCCGATATTGAAGAAGTGCTTCAGTTGGCTTTGGACAAGGGATTGAGTGCCAACCTGTACCTTGAGGACTGGTCAAACGGAATCGTGGATTCTCCGGAGCACGTGTTTACTATGCTGGATGCGCTTGGGAAGCTTCCTATCCGCAGGTTTATGCTCCCCGACACCCTGGGCGTGCTCAACCCGTGGAAGACGGAGGAACTGTGTTCGCTGATGTGCAGCCGTTATCCTGAACTGCGTTTCGACTTCCACGCCCACAACGACTACGGACTTGCTGTCGCAAATTCCCTTGCCGCCGCACGTGCAGGCATCGGTGGTCTGCACACCACCGTGAACGGTCTTGGAGAGCGCAGCGGAAATGCTTCCGTAGCCAGCCTGCTCGCGTCGCTTAACGACCAGCTGCACATCGCTAACCATCTGGATGAGAGCCGGCTCACGCATGTGTGCAAGTATGTCGAGAGCATCTCAGGCATACGCATCCCGGATAATGAACCCGTGGTTGGAGGCAATGTCTTCACCCAGAGCAGCGGAGTGCATGCGGACGGCGACAACAAGGACAATCTCTACGCGAACAAGCTCCTCCCGCAGCGCTTCGGACGCACCAGGACCTATGCTCTCGGGAAGATGAGCGGCAAGGCGAATATCATCAACAATCTCGACAAGCTGGGCATCAAACTTACTCCGGAGCAGGTGAAACTGGTCACCGCTAGGGTTGTGGAACTGGGCGACAAGAAGGAGGCGATGACTGCCGAGGATCTTCCGTTCATTGTGGCAGATGTGCTCAAAAGTGCCTCTGCGGCCACTGTGGACAATATCCACGTGGTGAACTATTCCCTCCAGCTCGCGCGCGGTATGCGTCCGGTGGCAATATTGAAGCTCAGCATACACGGGAAGGAGTATGAGGCTTCGGCCCCGGGTGACGGACAGTACGATGCCTTTATGAAGGCGCTCTGGTCAATTTACACCAGACTGGGCAAGGACCATCCCGTGCTCACTGACTACCAGGTCAGCATCCCTCCGGGAGGCAAAACTGATGCTCTCGTGGCCACTACCATTACCTGGAAGGGACCGAATGGAGAGTTCAAGACAAGAGGCATCGATTCTGACCAGACAGAAGCTGCCATCAAGGCTACGGTCAAGATGCTCAACATAGTGGAAAACATCAACTTATCCGAATTGAAATGAAACTGAGAATAGCAAAGCTTCCGGGAGACGGCATAGGTCCGGAAGTAGTGGAACAGGCCGTCAAGGCAATAGATGCAGTATGCCGACGTTTCGGACACGAGGTGGAGTACAGCTTCGCGAGCGTGGGCGCGTGCGCTATAGACAAATACGGTTCGGCCTTCCCTGAGGAGACCTACCGCACCTGCCTGGAAAGCGACGCAGTGCTTTTCGGCGCAGTGGGTGACCCGAAATATGACAACGACCCTACTGCAAAAGTGCGCCCTGAGCAGGGCTTGCTTGCTATGCGCAAGCAGTTGGGCCTTTATGCGAACCTCAGGCCTGTTGAGACTTTCGCAAGTCTGGTGCACAAGTCACCTCTGAAGGAAGAACTCGTGAACGGGGCGGATTTCGTCTGTGTCAGGGAACTCACAGGAGGTATGTATTTCGGTGAGAAGGGCCGTCTGGATGGGGGAGATACCGCCTATGACACCAATATCTATCACCGCTACGAGGTTGAACGCATACTCCGCTACGCCTTTGAGCTTGCAGGTCTGCGCCGCAGGCATCTCACAGTGGTGGACAAGGCCAATGTGCTCGAATCTTCACGTCTCTGGCGCCAGGTGGCCCAGGAGATGGCTCCTGAATATCCTGAGATCGAAACCGACTATATGTATGTGGACAATGCAGCCATGAAACTCATCACCTGCCCGAAGTTCTTCGATGTGCTTGTCACCGAGAATACCTTCGGAGACATACTTACCGATGAGGCAAGCTGCATCTCCGGCTCCATGGGCCTGCTGGCTTCCGCTTCCATAGGCGAAAAGACCGGAGTGTTCGAGCCTATACACGGTTCCTACCCTCAGGCAGCCGGGAAGAACATAGCCAACCCTCTGGCAACCATACTTTCAGCTGCGATGATGCTGGAATATGCATTCAAACTCAAGGAGGAGGGAGCAGCCATAAGGAAGGCGGTTGCAGAGAGCATAGAGAACAACATAGTCACCGAGGACCTCGCCCACTCGGGCAAGTCATATTCCACCTCAGAAGTGGGTGACTGGGTGGCATCAAGGATAGAAAACAAGTAAAGGAGGAATAATTATGCAAGAATTGGATTGGAGCAATCTGTCTTTCGCTTACAGAAAGACCAACGCTGTCATCATCAGCAGGTACAAGGATGGAAAATGGTCGGCCCCGGAGGTGTCCAGGGATTTCGACTTCCATTTCAATGCTTTTGCCGGAGTCTTCCATTACGGCAATTCCTGTTTTGAAGGTCTGAAGGCGTTCAGGGGAGCTGACGGCAAGGTCAGACTTTTCCGTCCTGACGAGAATGCCGCCCGCATCAGGCGCAGTGCCACCCGTCTGGGTATGGCCGCCCCTACAGACGAGATGTTTATCGAGATGTGCAAGATGTGCGTGAGGGAGAATATCGATTTCCTGCCGCCTTTCGGCTACAACGCTTCGATGTATGTGCGTCCTGTCCTGGAAGGTGTGAATCCTCAGATCAACATAGTTCCTTCCGATGAGGTGATATTCGCTGTAATGTGCCTTCCTGTAGGTAATTACTCAAAGGCAGGCAGTCTCTGTCCTGTGGATGCCGTGATTTCGCGCAACTATGACAGAGCCGCCCCCAACGGCACCGGTTCCTACAAGATCAGCGCCAACTACGCGATGTCGCTCTACCCTTACACCCTTGCCCACGAACTCGGGTACACGGAACTGCTCTTCCTCGACCCAGCCACCAAGACCAGGGTCGATGAGTTCGGCTCCTCCAATTTCATAGGTATCAAGGGTGATACCTATGTGACTCCGCTTTCCGACAGCGTGCTCCCGTCCATCACCAACAAGAGCCTGCGCCAGCTCGCGCGTGACCTTGGGATGAAGGTGGAGAAGAGGGTGGTGCCGGTGGAGGAGATTGCTGAGTTCGAAGAGATCAACGCCTGCGGTACCGCCGTGGTAATCACGCCTATACGCAGCATAACCGACAAGCCGTCACTGGAGAGTGAGCAGGTGCTGAGGAAGTACGAAATCGGCTCTCCTGACGAATGCGGTCCGATGAGCCGCAAACTCTACCAGCTCATCAGAGGCATACAGAATGGAGAAGAGCAGGATCTGCACGGATGGTGCTTTGAAGTCTAGTATATGAAGCTTTTCAGCGAAGAACTTGTGCGTGAGGCCTGCGCTGCCTGCAATATCAGCGACCTTTCCAAGGCTACGATAGGGGAGGTACTGCTCACTGCGCAATACCTTGAAAACAAGACAGGTATACCCTTTGTCCGTATGGACCAGGGCTCTCCAGGATTGCCTGCGAACCGGGTTGGAATCGAGGCGGAGAAGCGTGCTCTGGACAGTGGGGTGGCGTCACAGTACCCTGCAGCTGCCGGCGTGCCGGAACTCAAGCAGGCAGCTTCCCGTTTCGTGAAAGCCTTCATAAACGTGGACATAAGTCCCCGCAGCTGCGTGCCTACGACCGGCTCCGTGGCGGCATCCTTCGCTTGCTTCATAGCCTGCACTCAGCGTATTCCCGGCAAGGACAAGGTTCTCTTCATAGACCCGGGTTTCCCTATTCAGAAATCCCAGCTAAGGGTGCTGGGCGTGGAATGGAGGGAGTTCGACATCTATCCTTACCGTGGGGCGGAGAAACTGCGCTCGCGTCTGGAGGAGGAACTTGCTTGCGGAGATATAGCCGCCATCATCTATTCAAACCCCAACAATCCTGCTTGGATATGCCTGGATGAAGGTGAATTGCAGGTGATAGGAGAACTTGCCACGAAATACGACGCTGTAGTGCTGGAGGATCTTGCGTATTTCTGTATGGACTACCGCAAGGATCTCGGTCATCCGTTCTGCGAACCTTACCTTCCGACGGTGGCGCGCTACACAGACAACTATATCCTTATGCTGTCTTCATCCAAGATATTCAGCTATGCCGGTCAGCGCATCGCTATGGCCTGCATCTCCGACAGACTGTTCGAGAAGCAGTACCCGGCACTGGCACAAAGGTATAAGGATGCTGGAGTGTTTGGCGTAAGTCTCACTGCGTCAATATTATATATGATAACCAGCGGATGCACTTCCACCACCCAGTACGCCTATGCGGAGATGATGAACCAGGCTTGTGACGGGAAAATCGATTTCGTGGAGGATACGCGCGAGTATGCCCGCAGAGCAGCGAGGATGAAGGAGATATTCCTAAGCCACGGTTTCCACATAGTCTATGACAGGGATGTGAACGACAAGGTGGGAGATGGCTTCTTCTTCACCATAGGCTACGACGGACTGAGCGGGGACGAACTTGTGGTGGAGCTTATGCACTATGGCGTGAGTGGCATCAGCTTGTCCACTACCGGAAGCCACAAGGAGGGAGTTCGCGCCTGCACCAGCCGTATGAGGGAGGAACTCTATCCCGTTCTTGACGAAAGAATGGAGGCATTCCAAAAAGATCATCCTAAAGACTGATTTATGAAAATCAACAAGTTGCATATTTCTTCCGAATTCCGTTTCGAGTGCGGTGATACGCTTCCTGAACTGGATCTTGTATATCATACATCCGAGAGGGAATACAGGAAAGGGGACAAGGTGCTGTGGATATGTCACGCGCTTACCGGTAACTCCGACCCGGAGGACTGGTGGCCTCAGATGGTGGGTGACGGTCTGCTTTTCGACAGTTCGCGCTACTTCATCGTATGCGTGAATATGCTCTGCTCCCCTTATGGCTCCAGCGGCCCGGCAAGCATCAATCCCCTCACAGGGAAACCCTATCTTATGAGCTTTCCCCAGACTACGGTCAGGGATATAGTAAATGCAAATATCCTGGTGCGCAAATTCCTGGGAATCGAGAAGATAGACCTTATGGTGGGCCCTTCCATCGGAGGTTTTCAGGCCTTGGAATGGGTTATTATGGAACCGGACGTGGTGAAGGAAGTTGTCTTCCTGGCTACGGCGACCAAGGTGACTCCATTTATGACTGCTCTCAACGAATCGCAGAGGATGGCACTGCTTGCCGACCACAGTTTTACGGCTGCTGAGAGTCTTGACGGCGGCAGGAAAGGCCTGGCATGTGCCCGTAGCATTGCCCTGATATCCTACAGGACCTTTGACGGATACAACCTTACCCAGTCGGAAGAAGACGACAACTGCCTTTTCGCGGACCGTGCTGCATCTTACCAGCGCTACCAGGGCAAGAAACTGGTAAAGCGCTTCGATGCCTACAGCTATTGGTACCTAACCCGCACCCTCGACAGCCAAAACGTTGGCCGAGGCCGTGGGGGAGTGGTGAAAGCACTTTCCGGAATCAAGGCAAGATGTTTGGTTATCAGCATAGACAGTGATATGCTTTTCCCTCCTAAACACGGAAAGGCTACTGTCGCTGCGCTCGGAAATGCCGAGTACAGGGAACTTTCGTCGCTCTTCGGTCACGACGGCTTCCTGATAGAGAAGGAAAGTCTTTGCCATCTCCTCAGGCCTGTGGTGGAAAGAGCCTTAAATGACAAAACAACTAACGAAATATGAAAGTAATGAAGTTCGGCGGAACCTCAGTCGGTTCTGCACAGAGAATCAAGAACGTGGCAGCGTTGATTACTGCCGAGAAAGGAAACTTCGTAGTGCTCTCCGCCATGTCGGGCACCACCAACAGCCTCGTGGAGATTTCCGATTATCTTTACAACAAGAACCCGGAGGGCGCCAATGAGACAATTGCCAGGCTGCAGTCCCTCTATGAAAAGCACATAGATGGTCTGTATTCCAAAGAAGAGTTCAAGCAGAAGGCCTCTGAATACGCAGGCGGCGTTTTTGACTATCTCAAGAGCTTCACCAAGAATCTCTTCACCCAGACCGAGGAGAAACTTATCGTGGCTCAGGGGGAACTCCTGTCCACGCATATGATGTATTACTATCTGCTCGAGCAGGGATATAAGCCGGTGCTGCTCAACGCCTTGGACTTTATGAAGACGGATTCCCATGGAGAGCCTGACAGCGGGTTCATCAAGGCGGGGCTAAAGGCTGCGCTCGCCGCATCTCCTGACGCGGAACTCTACATCACCCAGGGCTTCATATGCCGCAATCTGCACGGGGAGGTGGATAACCTGCTGCGCGGAGGTTCCGATTACACGGCTTCGCTCTGCGGTGCCGCGCTGGAGGCGGAGGAAATCCAGATATGGACGGATATCGACGGTATGCACAACAATGACCCGCGCGTGGTGGACGGTACCACTGCAGTACGCCACCTGCATTTTGACGAGGCTGCGGAACTCGGGTACTTCGGTGCCAAGATACTCCATCCTACCTGCATTCAGCCTGCGCGCTACGCAAACATTCCGGTACGCCTGCTCAACACTATGGATCCTCAGGCTCCCGGCACCATCATCAACAATATCAAGGAATGCGGCAGCATAAAGGCAATTGCTGCGAAGGACAATATTACCGCAATACGCATCAAGTCTTCGCGTATGCTCCTTGCCCACGGATTCCTGCGCAAGGTGTTCGAGATTTTCGAGAGTTACCAGACATCCATAGATATGATATGCACATCTGAAGTGGGAGTTTCGATGTCAATAGACAATACCTTGCATCTCAATGAGATAGTTCACGACCTGAAGAAGTACGGAACTGTGAGCGTCGACCTGGATATGTGCATAGTCTGCGTAGTGGGCGATATGGATTGGGAGAACGTGGGCTTCGAGACCCGCGCGATGGAGGCGATGAAGGACATTCCTGTGCGTATGATTTCTTACGGCGGAAGCAACAACAACATCTCCTTCCTTGTACGCGGGGAGGACAAGAACAGGACTCTGCGCTCCCTGAGCAAATGCCTTTTCGAGAATGCTTAAGGGTAGTTTTCCTATAGGGCGTTTTGCTCAGCAGCGTACGCCTTTCTACTATTATGACCTCGATTTGCTGAGACGTACTCTCACAAAGTTGAGGGAGGCTTCATCCTGCCTGCCTGCCGCTTCTGTGCACTATGCCGTGAAGGCCAATTTCAATCCTGTAATACTCAAAGAGATAGCCGCTGCTGGTCTGGGCGCTGACTGTGTGAGCGGAGGGGAGATCAAGGCCGCTTTGGCTGCCGGTTTCCCTGCATCCGGAATCGTATATGCCGGGGTGGGGAAGAGCGATGAGGAGATACGTTTTGCGCTGGCTGCAGGCATCTCCCGTTTCAATGTGGAGTCGGCTGCAGAACTTGAAGTGATTGAAGAAATTGCCGCAGAGATGGGGCTTTGCGCACCGGTAAGTCTGCGTGTGAATCCGGACATAGGCGCACATACCCACGCCAACATCACCACCGGTCTGGCGGAGAACAAGTTCGGCATCAATTACGAGCAGCTGGAGGAGGTGCTTCGCTACGCTCTGTCGCTGCCGCACGTGAAGTACAGCGGACTGCATTTCCACATAGGCTCGCAAATCCTGGACATGATGGATTTCGTGGCCCTTTGCAATAGGATCAATTCGCTGAGAGACAAGCTCCTGCGCGCCGGACTTCCGCTTGGTGACGTGAATGTGGGAGGAGGCCTTGGTATCAATTACCAGCATCCCAACCATCTGGATATAGCTGATTTCGATGCGTATTTCAAAACCTTCAGGAAGCATCTCAAACTGCCTGAGGGGACTCGGGTGCATTTCGAGCTGGGCAGGAGTATCGTGGCTCCGTGCGGCAGCCTTATCGCCCGTGTGCTATATGTGAAGAAGGGGACTACACGCCAGTTTGCCATTGTGGATGCCAGTATGACCGAACTGATAAGACCTGCGCTTTACAAGGCTTATCACAGGGTCGAGAACATAAGTTCTGAGGAGCCGGAGGAAGTTTACGACGTGGTGGGGCCGGTATGCGAAAGTTCGGATGTGTTCCTGAAGGGAGCGTCGATTGACAGGTGCCACAGGGGCGACCTTATTGCCATACGCAGCGCCGGTGCCTACGGCGAGTCTATGGCGTCCTGCTATAACTGCCGCCCTCTACCTCCTTCCCTTTTCAGCGGGGAGTAGCACGCTCTCCGCTCACTGCTTGGAGCAATCAGGCGGAAGCGATATTCGTGCCGAAAGGCATAAGTCCGAGGCGAATTAGCTTTAGATGTTGCTTAGCGAACGGGATGCCGATAATGGTGATTCCGCACAGTAGTGCAAACACGAGGTGCACGAGTGCTATCTCCCACCAGCCGAGAAGCACCCAAAGGACATTGAAAAATGCCGGCAGACAGCCGTAGGAAGGAGAATTGGTCACCTGTTTGCCGAAGGGACACAGCGCAAGGAAGCCAAGACGCCAGAGTTGGATGCCGAAAGGAATTCCAATAATGGTGCAGCATAACAAAAGACCGTCAACGCAATACAGAATGAATGTAAGCAGTCCCCCGAACAATAGCCATAGAAGGTTCCCAAAGAAGTTCATAAGTCAGAATATTTTGTCAATACAAATATACTGAAAACATATTGAAAAAAAGAGTGACTATAAGTCTTTCGGCTACAGTCACTCTCTTTGTTTGTCAGGGCAGAGAGCCCCTTGTGTGACTAAATGCTATTTGAAGAGCATAGGAGCCATCTGGTAGAGGCAGCGGCGCCAGGTGAGGAACTCGTGGGCGGTGCCTTCAGAGACGTAGGACTTGGCGTTGTATCCGGCTGCCTTGAGGGCATCGCCAGCCTTGGTCACGCCTTCAGGATTCTCCTTGCTGCCGCAGCCGATGAATACGCCCTTCACGCCTGTGCCTTCGAGCTCTTCCGGACTGTAGGTACCGCCGCTGAGAAGTCCCCAGTAGCCGAATACCTCAGGCCTGCGCAGGGTGATGGCGTGGGTCTCCATACCTCCCATGGAGAGGCCTGCCATAGCGCGGAACTCCCTCTTTGCCTTGGTCTTGTAGTGTGAGTCGATGTAAGGAACGAGCTCGTCCACGAGCACGGTCTCGAACTCCTTGGCGGTGAAGCCGCCGGCGCGTCCGAATACCACGTCATTGGTCATACCGTAGGTCATCACTACGATGAAAGGCTCAATCTCGCCGTTGGCAATCATATTGTCCATAATGAGACCGGCCTTGCCCTGAACCGGCCAGGAGGTCTCGTTCTCGCCCCAACCGTGCTGGAGATAGAGCACAGGGTACTTCTTGTTCTTCGAAGCATCGTAGGTAGGAGGGGTGTAGACAAAGGCGCGGCGTACCTGCTGGGTGCTTTCTGACCAGAAGAGAACCTGTTCCACGTTGCCGTGAGGAACATTTTTCTCGGCATAGAAGTCCTGGTCGTGGGCCGGGATCTCGATACCGCTTTCCCAGCGGCAGGATCCGAAGAAGAAGCCGGTGCCCGGATCGTTCATCACGCCGCCGTCAACGGTGAGGTGGTAGTAGTGGAAGCCCTCGTCCATAGGGCCTGCAGTGGTGCCCCACCAATAACCGTCATCGCCCTTGCGCAGCACGGTTCCTCCCTGTCCGCCGAGTCCGAGGCTTACAATCACGGAACTTGCCTTTGGCGCATATATGCGGAAGCGTGCATATCCCTGGGAGTTGACCATAGGGTAATCCTGTCCGGGAGCATTGAATGATGAAGGCACGAAGTCTTCCTTCACAACGGCGTTGTCCATTGCAGGGTCGAAGTGCTTTACGATGGTGTAAGCCCTCTTCGGATTGTAATCGGCATCGAAGAGGAGAGGGTAGTTGTTGACACCGAGCCAGGAGTCCTTGTCGCTGAGGTTCCAAAAGGTGACGTTGTCAATTACGTCGGCGTGTTTGCGGAATACCTTGAAAATCTGATTGTACTGGTCTTCCTGGAGCACTTTCTCGAAGTCTGCCACCTGTGCTGCACCCTGGTTGAAACGCAGAGCGCCGCCCATATCCTCGTTGATGCGTATGTCCAGCTCTGTAACGTGTATGTGGTCCACTATCTCGGCATATCTGCTGATGGCGGCATCCACGTCTGCCGGGCTAGGTCCGTAAACATTGTAGTGCCCCTGCATTCCTATTCCGTCGATAGGTACTCCTGCTTCCTTCATCTTCTTGACCATATCGTAGATTCTCTGGCACTTGGCAGGATCAGCCTCATTGTAATCGTTGTAGAACAGAAGTGCGTCAGGGTCTGCCTCACGGGCATATTCGAAAGCCTTGGCGATGAACTCTTCGCCTGCGATCTGATAGAGAGGGGAGTTTCTGTAAGGGGATGCTCCCGGCCATCTCTGCTCGTCCGCCATAGCCTCGTTCACGACATCCCAGCAGTAAACTATGTCCTTGTAGCGGGATACAACAGCATTGATGTGGCTCTTCATATTGGCATAGAACTCATCCTTGGAGAGGAGTTCTCCCTTTTCATTCTGATAGATCCACTTGCCTATCTGGCTGTGCCATACCAGGCAGTGTCCACGGAGCTTGATGCCATTGCGGCGGCAGAAATCAGCAATCTTGTCGGCATCTTCCCAATTATAGACGCCTTTCTGAGGCTGTGTTGACTCAGGTTTCATCGCGTTTTCCGCGGTAATGCTGTTGAACTCCCTCTGTATGAGCGCAATCTGAGCAGGGTCAACCACGTTGCGATTGTTTACGGCAACTCCAATGGTGAAGTAGTCCTTGTAAGTGTCCTTTAGCCCGTCGGTGATAGGTGCCTGGACTCTGCTCCGTGGCTGGGCAGAAGCAATTGCGCATAGTGCGAGCGCTGCTGCGCAAATAACAGTTTTAAGCGTTTTCATAAATATGTTGTTAGTATTGATTTATCTTCTCTGCATACGGAACTTGCTCTCTATGCTCCAGCCCGGTCTTTGAAGTATGCCAGGATTATCGCCTATGAAAAAGCCCAGTGCATTCCTGTCCGCCTTGAGAATGAGGTCAAGCCACTTGAGGGCAACAATCGAGAATTCTCCTCCGTGTTCCTGGGCATAGGTGCCACCGTGTCCTACAGGGTAGTTGACCATAATTGCCGGCACGTGATTTATTCTCCTGAAATCATCCGAGCCGTTTTCGTAGGCGATGTCCTCCTTGCCCCCGAGCATATAGAGGACTGGAGTATGGATATTCTTGAGTTCATCCTTGTGCGGCATAGGCATACCCGGCATGGCAGCTGATGGATCCGTGAAGAGACCGCTGTTGCATATCATTATGGTTTTCAGACGGGAATCAGCGGCGTTAGCAAGGGTCTGAAGGCCGCCACAGGACATTCCGGCAGCTGCTATATTGTTGAGGTCCAGCTTGTTGAAATATGGGCTTCCAGGATTCGAGTTTACACTCTCAGCCCAGTCTATGCCCTCAATCTGCTGCTCCGGAGTGGAGGATCCATAGTCCAGACGGCCAGGCTCGGGCATATATCCTGTTGCGATTACCATGTACCCGTGGGATGCGATTTCGTTAAGGAAGTTAAGATGCTCCCAAGGGGAATTCCTGCAGGCTCCGTTGCCCCAAACCAGCACAGGAAGCGGATTCTCCCTGCCGAATACGGAAAGGTCAGCAGGACGGAAGATGGTGTGGGCTTCCAGACCCGGCTCGCTCACCATTACTGCCTTGTATGGGCCACTGCCTCCGTCCTCCACTATGCGCATAGCATCGAAAGTTTCGTTGGCCGTCTTGAAAATGATGCTGTATTTCTTGACGGCACCCCGGTATTCGCACTCCACCAGTGCCTTGCCGTACTTGCTGGATGTCTGGGTGATGCTGATCTTTACCTCAGGATTGCTGCACTCAGCGCTGACTACAGGTAGTTCGTTGCCTACAGCAGGAAGGCCTGCTTCCAGCTCGTAGTTGTTGTAGCCGTTGTATCCGTTCTCGTGGCTGAAGCGTACCGGAGTCGCCGGCATGGAAACCGACTTGCCGTTGACTTTGATGTCTACCTTCGGAACCTCAGGGAAGTCGATTTCCTGCTTTCTGTTGCTGAATCCAAGGCCGTGGAGTACGCATACGTTATTGTCTTCACCCTCTGCTATGAGGTAAATTGCGTGCTTGCCGCCCAGCTTGTCCACAAACTTTGAAACATCGGCTGTGAACTTTAGCATCTTCCGCGGAGCCCTTGCAGGGACTTCAATCTCTGCAATCTGCTTGCCCTTCCATGTCTCGTTAGCCCATGGTCCGTCAAGCATAACCTTGATTCTGAATGCCTTGCCGCTTCTTGGAGTGAGGAACAGATTGATGGCTGTCTTGTCTCCGGCCTTCGTGCCCCTGAACGGCTTGAGGCCTTTCTTTGCCTTGGAAAGACCGCCGAATCCGAAATATTTGTATCCGACGATGTCTCCATTGTCCATAATGACATCCATATTGTTGTCCCATATATCCCAGCTGTCCTGCAGGGCGTCGTTGTTGGAGAAGTAGCAGGCGTAACCGGCAGAGTAGTACTTGAACGGATCCAGGCCGTAGATCTGGAAGCCTTCGGAGGTCACTTCCGCTCCCGTGTAGGAGTCGCCGTTGCTTGCGCTTGCCACCCAGATGCCGTCCTTGGCGTACGGGTCGTAGCCTCGGATGACAACTTTGCCTCCATCTGCAACCGCTTTCTCGTCCCATTCAATGGATACCGGAGCCACCATTGCCTGTCGTGCAAAACCGAATCCGCGAGGAGGACGGTGGTAGAACACGTACCACTGGCCGTTGATTTCCTGGAGGCTTCCGTGGGTGTTGTGGCCGGAATTGGTGGTCTCGAGCGCGCTGCCGTCCTCGTTGGGTACTACACCGCGGGAGTCGACCAGCACGCCGCCGCTGCGCCAAGGTCCGAGAGGGGAGTCTCCATAAGCGTAGCGAAGGGTGGAGTTGGAACTGCTGAGGCCGTAGTCCGGTCCGGAATAGCCGGAGAATATCATAAGGAACTTGTTGCCGACTTTCCTGATTGAAGAGGCTTCGTAGAAATTGAATTCTCCCGGGTTCTGGCCGCTGTAAAGAGCAGGATAGGTGGTGCCCTCAGGGTCTCTGACCACGCCGTAACGGGCGCTGGCAGGAATGAAGTAAGGGCGTGCCTGGGTGCCGGGACGCACTGAGTACATTGTGCTCTGATCCAATTCGGCTGCAGTGGACATCTGGTATCCCCAGAATGCATAAGCCCTGAATCCCGTTTCATAATCCGGATCGGAAGGATCCGTGATCTGCTCTACATATACTGATGGGTCAAAACCTATGCAGCTGCCCTCTGTGGTGCGCCTTCCGTCAGGAGTGAGGTTGAGCGGGGTAAATGGCCCGTCGGGACGGCTGCCCTTGCATACCAGCGGCTCCCTGTTCGCGCCGCGACTGTGAGGGTAGAGGTAATATTCCCGGGTACCGTCGGGAAGATTGACCTCCACGAGGTCTGGAGCATACATTGTATCCCATTGTCCATCAACCTGATAAGTGAAAATAGGGCCTTCGTCCCTCCAGTCGGTCAGATCCTCCACCGGGGCTGACCACATCCTGATGTCAGCGCCGCAGTATGCCTTGTATTCAAGGTCGTGGGAACCGATGATGTATGCGCGGTACTTTCCGGGATTGTCCGGATCTTCGAACACGCGGGGCTCGCCGTCGGGGAGGTGTTCCCAAAGCGGGAGATAAGGATTGCCAGTGCCGATAGGGGTCTGTGCCGATGCCTTTTCCGCGGAGTTCAGCATCAGTGCAAGACCTGCAGCTGAGCAAAAGAGTGTCTTGAGTGTCATATCTATATGGAGTTTATAGGTGTAATGTCCAATGATTCAACACAAAAGTAACAAGAAGCCCCAAGATTGGCAATAGTCAATTTTAATTCTTAATTTTGAGACTTGAAAATGACATTATTTTACAAATATTGGTTACAGAAATGAAAATTGTTTTTCTTGACGCTTCCACTTTGGGGACTACCCCGATGGGTGAAATCAGCTCTTTGGGGGAATATGTATCCTACCCTGTCAGCAGTCCGGAGCAGGCAAGGCAGCGCGTCGCCGACTGCGAGGTGCTGATCATAAACAAGGTGAAGGTGGACGCCGCCCTGATGGACTGCGCCCCGAAGCTCAGGCTGATTTGCGAGGCTGCAACCGGGGTGAACAACATTGACCTGGAAGCGGCTCAGAAGAGGGGAATCAAGGTAAGGAATGTGGCCGGATACTCTACGGATGCAGTGGTGCAGGCAAGTTTTACCCATCTGCTGTCCCTGCTCGGCTCTGCTGCCTACTTCGACCGTTTCGTCAAAGACGGGAGCTACAGCAGCTGCGGCATCTTCACCGATGTCAGCAGGCCTTTCCCTGAACTCGCGGGCAAGACTATGGGCATCATAGGTATGGGCAATATAGGAACCCGGGTTGCCAAGGTGGCGCAGGCATTTGGAATGAAGGTGGTATACTATTCTACCTCAGGTACTTCGCATTGTACGGAGTACCCAAGCCTGAGCCTGGATGAATTGCTCTCATGCAGCGATGTCGTGAGCATACACGCACCGTTGAACGAGCGCACGATGAATCTCATAGGGGAAGCGGAACTCGGGAAGATGAAAGCGAGTGCAGTGCTGCTCAATCTGGGGCGCGGAGGCATAGTGGATGAGGCGGCACTGGCGAAGGCAGTTGACGAGGGCACCATAGCCGGAGCCTGCCTGGACGTGTACACGGTCGAGCCGCTGCCCGAAAACAGTCCCCTTATGCATCTCAGACACCCGGAGAGGTTCAGTTTCTCTCCACACAGCGCCTGGGCAAGCCGGGAAGCTCTCTTGAGGCTGGTCGCCGGAGTGGCGAAGAACATCAGGGAAAACGCCTGAGAGCTGCGGGAGAACTAGAAAAGGTAGCCCGTGTTGATGTAGAATGCTCCGGGACCGTCCTGCTTGTACAGCGGGGAGGTCTTGGAGTAATAGTTTGAAATCGGGGTGCCGTATTCGAAAGCGACTATGAAGTTCTCGTTCATGATGAAACGCAGACCGGCACCTACCGTGATGTGAGGGCGGTCGCTTTTCTGTCCCTTGGCTATATATGCTTCATAATCAGCCCTGTACATCTCGTCCCCCTTGAAGCTCATATCGCGTCCTCGGGTGACCATGGCACCGTCGCTGAATACGTTGAGTCCGAAGGAGATATTCTGCCTGAAGGCCTGGAAGTTCACGAAGCGCCACCTGAGCTCCGCGGTGTAACTTGCCATATCGAGGCCGAATACCCTGTCCCTGATAAGACCGCGCGCGGTGCGGTATCCTCCGAATCCGTCCCTGTCGTAGAAGTCACCCATCACGGTGATGTATGGCAATACATAGAATGGAGCATTGCCCATTGTGCCTTCGTAGTTCAAACGGTATGCGAAGGTAAGCACATTGTTCTTTATGATCGGAAGATAGTGCCTGAATGTCGCCGAGTAGCGGTAGTGCGGGTTCTTTGTCCCCAGAAACTTAGGTGCAGCAGTAAGGTGGGTTTCTGCCCAGATTCCGCTCGTTGGGGCACCCTCCTTGTCGCGGCTATCATATACCATACCCATTCTGATGCTGCTGGTGATACCTCCCTCCGCTTCCTCTGGGGAAATCAGTCCCCAGTTGAGATAATTCTCGAAAAGAGTACTCTGGCTGTCCGGGAAAATGTTGTATTCCTCTTTTCCCTTGTTTACGCTGCTCCTGTCAACCGGGGCTTCCTTGAAGTAGCTGAAATGGTAGCCCAGCTCCCACTTGAGGTGCTTGCTAATCTTGCCTATGAAGTCGGATTTTGCAATTATCTGTACCCTGCTGTTCTTGTAGAAAGGGCTGAAAAGGAAATTGTCCGGATTCTGTGCCGTTTTGTTGTCCTTGCCCAACTGGATTCTCTCGTAATCGTAGTAAGAGCCGTAACCGTTGAAGCCAAGGAAGTCCATTGCCTTGTCCACGGTGGCAAAAATCGCTGAGGACCATCTTACGCCGGGAATAAGGGTTTTGTCGTCATAGCTGATGACGTACAGCTGGGAACCTTTTGTGAAAAGTGAGGCTTCGAGATAGAGTTTGGAGTTGTAGTTGGGATAGTTGCTGCCGTCTCCGAAATTGAAGACATTGAGCAGGGCACCGTACTGGAAGCCTTTGTCGGCATCGAAGGCTATGGCCGGAAGGGGACCGAGGTTTATGCCGGTCTTGACATTTTCCGATTTCTGGGCCTGGGCTGCTTGTGATAACAGCAGCATCAGAGCCAATGCGCTGAGAATCTTCTTCATTTGCGTAAGTCTTCTATAATGTTGAGATAGAATTTCATAAAGTATGAATAGACGAACTGGAAAGGCACGAAGACAGGCAGGAGGAGACGAACTGCGAAATATACGGTATGGGTCCAGGCCTTATCCTTGAAGTTTCTGAGGATGAGCTCTGCCGTGAGCCATATAGGTGCGGCGAGAACTGCGAAAGGCAGGAATACAGGAAGGCTTGGAATTGCCAGAGCAATCCTTGGCACAAGGTATTTGTGGCTTCTTTCGGGGATTTTCCCTATCATTGACATATCCGTGTCCCTGAGCCAGTTGCACAGTTCTCGATAATTGATGAACTCCGTCCTGTCCGAATGCTGCTGTAAATACTCGTTGAGTTCGAGAGGCTTTCCTATCGTGATTGTAGCCCGGCCTGTCTGGCGGAAGAAGTACTCGTAGTCCACTCCTATTGGGACAATCCACATCTTCTTGCCCGTCCTCTCCGCGGCCATCCTGGCAATTCTGAATATGCCTTTCTTGACAGGGAGCATACCCCTTTCTGCCCTGTGGGCACCTTCTGCATAGAGGGTGAAGGGCACACCCTTGTCCAGACATTCGATAATCTGCTCGTAGGTGTCAAGATTGCTTGCTACTGCATTCAGTCCGTCCCTCTCCCGGGCAATAGGAAGTATGCGGAGGAAATTGAGTATCTTGGCTATGGTCTTTCCCTTCTGGAAAATGTCATATCGGGCTCCGAAAGCCACGGGCTTCTTTCGGATCAGGAGTATCATCAACGGGTCTATAAGAGCCGCGCAGTGATTCGGGGCATACATCACCATTCCGTCCTCAGGCAGGTTTTCGCGTCCTTTGATTTTCACGGAGGAGAAGAGGGAGCGGGTGGTAAAATCCACATAATATCTGAGGATGTTGTATGTCTTGTCTTCTTCCCAGATTTTATTTGCCATAATTATTTGATTTTCTTAAGATTGAATATTCCGCAGACGGCGAGTCCGCTGATGATGTGCCAAATTCCCCACCAGGCGGTGATGACCAGGGTTCCTCCGTGGGGAGGGAAGGAATCGAATATGGATGTGCCCAGCAGGAGTACCAGTCCCAGTCCGCTGTTCTGTATTCCGGTTTCAATGATGAGAGTACGCTTGTCTGCAGGAGGTAGCCTGAAAGCGCTGGCGGTGCCGAATCCTATGAGAAGTGCAAGCAGGTTATGAATCAGGACGACCAGGAATATGTATCTGATGCACTTGAGAAAGGCATCGATGTTGCCGGCGAAAGACAGCACCACCATTGCAATGAAGAACAGTATGCTGAACCATTGGAAAGGCTTCTTGAGCTTCTCTGCCAGCTTTGGAAAATAGTGAGTGGTCAGCACGCCGAGCACCAGAGGAATTCCAAGAAGGATGAAAATGGTTTTGAATACATCCCATAGCGGTATGCTGAGCTGGGGCACTTCGCCGGCTATGTGTGCAAACTTGAGATACAGGTTGCCGTAGAGCCAGAAATTGAACGGGGTAGTGAATATGGCCAGGGCAGTGCTGATGGCTGTAAGGCTTACTGATAGCTCGATGTTGGCCTTGGAGAGCGAAGAGATGAAGTTGGAGATATTTCCTCCGGGGCAGGAGGCAACCAGAATCATTCCCATAGCCATAGTCCAGGTGATGCTGTCACCGAAGGCAAGGGCAAGCAGAAAGGTGAACAGGGGGAGCAGCACAATCTGGCATACAAAGCCGAGAATCACTGACTTGGGTTTGGTGAAGACGTCGATGAACATCTTCGGCCTGATGCCGAGGGCTACCCCGAACATTACAAACGCCAACACTATGTTGATGGTGTTCATCCCACCCGCATTCAGTGTGACGTTGATGGCGTCTATTGCGGCTGCTGTTTCAGGTCTCATACGCGTCCACTGGAATAAATCATTCAAAGATAGACATTTTTTTGTATCTTTGCTAATAAAAGAGTGCTTTGAAATTAGCTTGTACTTGATCCGATGAAGGATATAATGACAAAAATACTGAAAATCAGCGCCAAGACCCTGGCCACCGTGCTGCTTGCCCTGGTCTTCCTGCTGTGCATAAGTTCGGTGAGTCCGGTTTACCGTTTCCCGGAAGCCCGTCCGTTCAGCGGTCCGGACATATTCAACCCATATGGCAGGATCGACAGCGCACATTGCTGGAAGAGGGCCAATTTCCATACCCACACCCGCGTGGAAGGCATATTCAACGAGTGCGAATACAGTCCGATGGAGACTTATGAGGCGCTTGCCGCTTTCGGGTATGACATTGTCACCTTCTCCAACCATAACGAACTCACCCCGCATCCTTTCGACCCTGCCCTTCAGGTAAACGTGTATGAGCACGGATACAACCTTTTCAAGTATCACAAGTTGGTGTTCGGCAGCGACAGGGTGAACCGTTTCGACAATTTGCTGCCGCTCTTCGCTTTCCAGAAGCAATTTCAGCTGGATCTCCTGAACAGGGATTGCGACTTCATCCAGATGAACCACCCTTACAGGACTGGAGGAACAAGCCGAGCCCAGATGGAAAGGCTCACGGGTTACAGGATAATGGAGCTCGACAGCGGAATCGGCACCGAGCAGGAGTATTGGGACTGGGCCCTGAGCGCCGGACATTACAGTTTTGGTCTTGCAAACGACGATCTCCACTATCCGGACAGGTCGGACAGGATAGCTGTCAGATGCAATTTCCTATGCTGTCCTTCAGCAAGTTACGAAGATATTAAGAAATGCCTCCTGGACGGATGCTATTACAGTATGCGCGTCCCCGACTACGGCAGGGGAGATTGGGAAATCAAGTATGCGAAGAACCGTGAACTTCCCCGCATAGAAGACATAGGACTTAGAAACGACACCATTTACCTTAGGCTTTCAGTCCCTGCCGACAGCATAAAGGTGACGGGAAGCGGCCACAGCACCCTGGCAGCAGTACGGGGCAGCAGCGTGCTCGAATATAAGATGGATGAGCGGGATGCTTATGCCCGATTAACTGCGTATTTCCCTGATGGTGAGGTGATTTATACAAATCCTTTCGCTCGCTATGATGCTTCGCTTGCAGACTCTCCATACTGCGAGTCCGAGCATACGGTGAACGTGCTGCTTACCATATTGTTCAATTTGCTTGTGCTTGCCCTGTCGGCAGCCGTAGCCTTCCTCATATATAAAATTGTCAAAAAATGAAAAACAATAAGATTAAGCTGGGAATAGTCTGTTTAGTGTTGAGCGTCTTTACCCTGCTGGCTTTCCATATTCCCTTCTTCCGCCACGTCTTTGCCAACGTGGAGCCGGGTTTCAATGCTTTCCTCATAGTCAGCGGTCTGGTTGTCCTGATGCTCGCCGCCAACTATTTCCTCTATTACCTTCTGATGTATCCCGGACGGGTCATTGGCCGCGCATTAGTGGCCTTCACTCTCGTTGGCGACGCCATAAGTCTTTATTTTATAAATACTTATGATGTTTATATAGACGACACGATGATGGGGAATGTATTCAACACCCAGTTCTCCGAAGCATCGGGATTCTTCTCCCTTGCCGCCGTGCTTTACGTGCTCCTTCTGGGGGTACTTCCTGCCGTGCTGCTCTTCCTCGTGAAGATCGAGTGGGGTTCGTTCAAACGTTTCCTTGCCAATATCGGCATATCACTGGCGGTGATTCTTGGGGTTGCTTTCGGCAATATGAGCAACTGGCCGTGGATTGACCGCAACGCTACCCAGCTCGGAAGCCTGCTGATGCCCTGGTCATACAGCGTGAATGCGGTGCGCTACCAACTAAAAGAGCGTGAGCGCAACCGCGAAGAACTGCCGCTTCCGGACCTGAGTTTCAAGAACTCGGAGAAGGATGTGGTTGTGCTGGTTATAGGCGAGTCTGCGCGCAGCGACCATTTTTCGCTTTACGGCTACGACAGACCAACCAATCCGCTGCTGGAGCAGGACGATGTGGCTGCGCTGCCGACCCTTGCTGCAGCTACCTACACTACCGCAGGAGTCAAAGCGATACTCGACCATAAAGCTACAGACAAGCTTTATGAAATCCTTCCGAACTATCTCTACCGCAGCGGAGCGGATGTGACATGGCGTACCAGCAACTGGGGAGAGCCTCCTCTTCACATAGATAAATATTTGAAAGTCAAAGATTTGAGCGAGCGCTATCCGGATGCCGATCCTCAGTATGACGGCATACTCTTCGAAAACCTCAAGGATGACATTACGGGCAGCGGGAAAAACAAGGTGCTGCTTGTAATTCATACCAGTACCAGTCACGGGCCATCTTATAATAAAAGATATCCTGCTGAGTTCGAACATTTTACCCCGGTATGTGAAACCGTGGAAATGGCCAAGGCCGACCACGATGAGTTGATGAATTCTTATGACAACTCCATCATTTACACGGACTGGCTGCTGCACAATACCATAAGCCAGCTCAAGGAACTTGAAGGCTGGAGAAGCTGTATGATATACATCTCGGATCATGGAGAATCCCTGGGTGAATCCGGGCTGTATATGCACGGTGTGCCCATTTCTATGGCTCCAAGGGAGCAGCTGGAGATTCCGTTTATCGTGTGGAGCTCTGACAAAAACTTGAAAATCAAAGAGATGGAACAGTATCAGCAGTATTGCGTCTTCCATAGTGTGCTGCATTTCCTGGGTGCCGAGTCTGAGATATACGATGAAAATCTGAATATTTTCGAATAATGGTCTTCATAGTGAATCCCATCTCGGGGAATGGTCGCAAGGCAAAGATAATAAAGCTGTTACGCAAAAGTGGACAGAGGCTGGAACTC
This sequence comes from uncultured Bacteroidales bacterium, assembly GCA_945939695.1. GTDB lineage: Bacteria > Bacteroidota > Bacteroidia > Bacteroidales > UBA932 > Cryptobacteroides. The sequence goes on along the minus strand of CAMEWE010000001.1, from coordinate 71,814 downwards.
ACCTCTGCTCCTGCTCACGCCGAGTTGCTGGCACGGGAGTCGGAAGACGATGTCGTGGTGGCGGTTGGCGGTGACGGTACCGTGAACGAGGTTGCCCGGGGTCTTCTGGGCAGTGGGAGAACTCTCGGCATACTGCCTTGCGGCAGCGGAGACGGACTGGCTCTTGACCTGGGAATCAGCCGCCGCCCGCGCAAAGCTCTCAAGAGCCTGCTTACCGGGCGTATTGTGCCTCTGGATGCGGGTTTTGTGAACGGAAAAGCCTTTTTCTCAGTCTGCGGAGTCGGTTTTGACGCCAGGGTGAGCAAGATGTTCGCAGAGTCGGGGAAAAGGGGATTGTGGAACTATATCTTCCAGGCTGCAAAGCTGTGGCACGGTTTTGTCCCTGAACATTATGTGCTTGAAATTGACGGGGAAAGCCTGGAATTGGATGCCGTTCTCATTACGGTGGGAAACTCCAATCAATGGGGCAACGGTGCCAAGGTGACCCCGCTTGCCGATGTATCTGACGGAATACTTGAGGTAACTGTATTGGATATGTTCCGTACCATAGAGTTGCCTTCGCTCGCAATCAAACTTATGACCGGCCGTTGCTACCGCAGTCGCAGGGTGCACCACTACCGTGGACGCCATATTGTGATCAGACGTGCAGTACCAGGTCCCGCACACTTTGACGGGGAGTGCTTCGATGCTCCTGAAACTCTGGATATCAGCATTTTACCCGGCGCTTTGAAGGTAATTGCACCTCGGGCTTGAGTTACAAAGTATTTTTTGTATTTTTGTATCCGTTATGATTTGCTTTAGTATGATGATTTATCCTTTGGTAATAGGCTGGACAGAAGTGCTGATTCTGGCCTTTGTTGTGCTTTTGATTTTTGGAGGAAAGAAGATTCCTGAGTTGATGAAGGGTCTCGGAAAGGGTGTGAAGAGTTTCAAGGAAGGGCTTCGTGAGGTAGATGACGAAATCAACAAAGACGAATAATGCTCCTGACATCCCGGAGATGTCATTTTGGGACCATCTGGAGGTGCTGAGGGGAACTCTCTTCCGTTCAGTGCTTTACCTTTGTGCGTTCAGCGCCCTGGGCTTGATTTTCAAACAAGAGCTTTTTGATATTATCCTTGCCCCGGCAGGCAGGGATTTTTGCATTTACAGGATGCTTGGCTGGGACTTCTCTATGCAATTGGTCAACATTGAGGTCAGCGCCCAGTTCTTCGTCCATCTCAGGGCATCCTTCGCTGTGGGACTGGTGCTTTCTTTCCCGCTGATAATATATGAGTTATGGAGATTCGTGGCACCGGCTCTCTATCCCGGAGAAAAGAAGGTCATACGCCTTGGCTTCGTGCTTGCAAGCTTGCTTTTCTACCTTGGGGTGCTGGTGGCTTATTTCATAGTGCTTCCGGTGTGTCTGCAATTCTTCATCAACTACAGTATCGATCCGGAAATTGCAAACACCATCACCATCGGCTCCTATATGTCGGTGTTTACATCCACCGTGCTGCTTATAGGACTGACCTTCGAATTCCCGACTGTGGCGCTCGTGCTCTCCCGCCTGGGAATCGTTTCCCCTGAGATGCTGCGCAAGGGGCGCAAGATCGCTTTTGTGCTGGTGCTGGCGCTTTCCGCCTTCATCACCCCTGCCGATCCTGTGTCTATGTTTGTGCTGGCGATACCTCTTTATCTTTTGTATGAATTCTCTATACTGTTATGCAAATCTCCAAAAAGCCCCAAAGATACCCAATAGCCTGCTGTAACTGGCCTGAATTTTCCGCTCAGTGCGAGGCTGGCGTCGAGCTGTCCCATTCTTCGGATATGCTGCATATTCATTATATGGTTGATGAAGCTGCCGTGGTGGCCAGGTGCACCGCTGACGGGCAGCACGTATGGGAGGATTCCTGCGTGGAATTCTTCTTCGATCCTGAAGGAAAGGGGGAGTACTACAATCTGGAGTGCAGCTGCACCGGATGGATTTACCTGTGCAAGGGGACTGGACGCTGCGGGAGGATTCCGCTCGATGATACTGCCCTCAAATCCATCAAGCGCCGTTGCACCCTGCCTCAGGAAGCATTCGGCGTGCTTGGGGAGCGTACGCAGTGGGAGCTCTGGCTGGATGTGCCTGCATCAGTCTTCGGTCTGGAGAGTTTTGAAGGCTTGAGAGCCAGGGGGAATTTCTATAAATGCGCAGATGCCTCACCATTCAGGCATTATCTGAGTTATGCCCCTATTGCCACTCCTAAGCCGGATTTCCACAGGCCGGAGTTCTTTGAGACAATATTGTTTGACTGATTATGATTTCCATAGAGGACGTTAGCGTAGCATATGGCGGCTTCGTGCTGCTCGACAAGATAAATTTCCACGTCAGCGACACTGACAAAATAGGTCTGGTAGGAAAGAACGGGGCCGGAAAGTCTACCATACTCAAGATGATATGCGGGTTGCAGAACCCTAGTTCCGGCCGTATAGACAAGCCTAAGGACATAAGCATAGGATATCTTCCGCAGATAATGGAGCACCACAAGGGCCGCACTGTGCTGGATGAGGCTATGACCGTGTTCAGAAGCAATGCCGAAATCGAGGCGAAAATTGCCGGTCTTACGCGTGATCTGGAGCAGAGAACCGACTATGAATCAGATGCTTACGCGGAACTCATAGAGGAACTCACTTCGCTCAACGACATCCTGGAGATGAGCCACAGCGAGCCACCCGAGGTGCAGGCGCGCCGGACTCTGCTCGGCTTGGGATTCAGGGATGATGAGTTGGGACGCAACACGGAAACCTTTTCCCAGGGATGGAATATGCGCATAGAATTGGCAAAAATCCTTCTGGGCAAGCCTCGCGTGCTCCTGCTCGACGAGCCTACCAACCACCTGGACATAGAGTCTATCGAATGGCTGGAAGATTACCTCAAGTCCACGAGGTGCTCCTTGTTGCTCGTGAGCCACGACCGCAGATTCCTGGACAATGTCACCAACCGCACCGTGGAGATTATGCTGGGCCATATCCACGACTACAAGGTTCCGTACAGCAAGTATCTGGAACTCAGGGAGGAGCGCCTCCAGCAGCAGAATGCTGCCTACGAGAACCAGCAGAAGATGATCCAGAAGACTGAGGAATTCATACGTGCCTTCAGATACAAGCCTACCAAGTCCAATCAGGTCCAGTCCAGGATCAAGGCCCTGGAGAAGCTGGAAAGGATAGAGGTAGACGAAACCGACAAGGTAAGCCTTACGGTGAAGTTCCCTCCTGCACCCAGGTCCGGGGATGTTGTGTTCAAAGCAGTGGATCTCGAGCTGGGTTATCCCCAGAAAGTGGTGTTCAGTCACGCCAACATTGAAATCAGGAGAGGGGAGAAGGTGGCTCTGATAGGACGTAACGGTGAGGGTAAGACCACCCTTATGAGGGCTATATGTTCAGAACTTGAGCCGATTAGCGGCGAGGCCAGGTTGGGACACAATGTTCAAATTGGTTATTATGCTCAGAATCAAGAAGATGTGCTGGATAAGAACGAGACGGTGTTCTCTACCCTTGACCGTATTGCTGTGGGCGACATACGCACTAAGCTGCGCGACCTGCTGGCCCAGTTCCTTTTCCGGGGCGAGGATATAGACAAGAGGGTCTCAGTGCTCTCTGGTGGAGAGAGGGCTAGGCTGGGAATGGCCAAACTGATGCTTCAGAGCCACAATTTGCTGGCCCTGGACGAGCCTACAAACCATATGGACGTGAAGTCCAAAGACATACTCAAACAGGCCTTGAAAGCCTTTGACGGTACCTTGATTGTGGTCTCCCACGACCGCGATTTCCTGGACGGGCTTGTGGACAAGATGTACGAATTCAGGGACGGAAAGGTCACCGAACATCTTGGCAGTGTATCGGATTTCCTTGCCAAGCGCAAAATCGAGAACCTTCAGGAGCTTGAACGCAAGGTGTCCACCCAGAAGCAGGAGTCCGTGCAGAAGGTGGAGCAGAAACAGCTTGTGGAGCAGAAGCGCCAGGAAGTGAAGATGGACAGGAAAAAGAAGAACCGCATCTCTTATCTTGAGTGTGAAATAGGGAAGCTTGAGCAGAAAATGGCTGAAATAGAGAAGGTTTTGGCTTCCCCGGGACCGGAAGACGACATTATGGATCTCACCCGGGACTACCTCGAGTGCAAGCGTGATCTGGATGCAAAGACGGATGAATGGGGTGAATTGATGGAAGTATAACATAGTATTTGGCGTATGATAGTACTGGACGCACACTGCGATGCTCCCTCTCAGATGCTGAGGCTTCGCGATTATTCTCTCGACAATGAGTTTGCCCAGGTGGATTTCCCGAAAATGCGCAGGGGTGAGGTAGATGCCTCATTCTTTGCCCTCTACATTCCAGCGTCGCTGAAGGGGGAAGAAGCCACGCGTTATGCTTTCCGTCTGCTGGATGCTGTAGATGCCCAGATGGGCCGCAATACAGATGTCGTGGCGTATGCCCGCTGCGCTTCGTCTGTGAGACGCAACAGGGCCGCTGGACTTCGCTCCGTGCTTCTCGGCCTGGAAAACGCCTCCGCCATAGGGGAGAGCTTCGAATTGCTTAAAGAGTTCAAAAAGAGGGGAGTACGATACATAACCCTGACTCACTCGGCAGATAACCAGGTATGCGACAGTTGTACCGGAGATCAGCATTGGGGAGGATTGAGTCCATTCGGCAAGAGCCTGATTCCCGAGATGAACAGGATGCGCATAATGATAGACCTGGCTCATTGCTCGGATGCGACTATGAAGGATACGCTTGAACTCAGCACCCGTCCTGTGGCGTACACCCACGGCTGCTGCAGAGCGCTCGCATCGCACAAAAGGAATATTTCTGACGAGATGATGCAGGGAATTGCAGCCGGCGGCGGGGTAGTGTGCATAAGTATCTATCCTTGTTTTCTGGATGACGGGTTCGTGGCGCAGTACGAAGCTTCAGGCTTGAAGGAGAAGTTGGGAGTGGAAGATGAGTTCATAGCTGATCCGGCAAATCCGGCAAAGCGCAAGGCGTGGGAGGAGCTGCAGCGCGAACTACAGAAACTCAGCCGTCCGGGAGTGGGGAGGGTAGTCGACCATATTGAATATACGGTGCAGAAAGTGGGTATGGATCACGTGGGAATAGGCACCGACTACGATGGAATCGAGCTTACGGCAAGCGGTCTTGAAGACATTTCCCACTTCCCTCTGCTGTGGGAAGAAATGCGCCGCCGGGGCTTCTCGAAAAACGACATTTCCAAGGTCGCCGGAGGCAATTTGCTTCGTGTAATGAGGGATGTCAGGCGATAACATTTTTGTTATGCATTTAAACAAAAATGTTTCTTTTATTGAATTTTAATTAGTTCTGCGTTTCTTTGATATAGGACTCCAAAAAGCTGAGTGCTTCCTTTGCAAAGCGTCGGATATTGCCTTTTCTGCCAAGATTGCAGTGGAAAATCCTGGTTTCCGTACCCTTTGGACCGCTTACTCCCATCCACACCGTGCCCTCGGGATAGTGCTCGTCGCCACCTTCCGCCAAACCTGTGGTCGCAACGGAATATGTGCTGCCGCACAGCCTTCTGACGCCTTCCGCCATTGCCGCCGCCACCTCGCTGCTGACGACTCCATACTCGTGGATGGTTGAGTCCGGAACTCCGAGCACACTCTCTTTGATCCTGATTGCGTACGAGGTCACAGACCCCAGGTAATATGATGAGGATCCGGATACCATTGTGATGAGGTGGGAAATCTGTCCTCCGGTGCAGGATTCGGCTGCACTCAGAGTTTCTCCTCTTGTTTTGAGAAGATTCCCTATTCTATATTGTACTTCCATTGTCTTTTGTTTTTTTTCTGTTCCTGCTGAGATGGTCGAGGGTTTGCTGAACTATACCTGGACCTTCGCGCAGCAATCCAGTCCTGATTTCTACAAGGGCTGCTCCTGCTGCCAGGGCTTCTGATGCCTGGAGGGGAGTGTCAATGTGGCAGTTTGCTATTATCGGAAGTTTGCCGGACGAGTACTCGTGAACCTTCTTTACCTGGTCCAGCGAACGCAGCTCAATTCCGTCTATGTTGTTCATCAGACAGAAGTCTGTCAGCCTTTCAAGATCTTTGCTGCTGGTGTCTCCGGACAGTTTGAGGACTATGGGCTTGTAGTTCTGCTCGGTAAGACGCGACTCGAGTACCGAATCCAGGATATCTGTATTTGGGTCAGTGCTGAAATCCAGCACAAAAAAATCGAAGAAGTCATATCCGAGAGTGAAAGCTGTGAGGTAATCCCTGTCAATGCATGCAGCCAGAATGTCGAAAGGCGGATCTTTTCTTATGTTTATGCTGGCTTGACGCACGCCGTCCGCACCAAGCGGTCCCACTTCCACGAAACTGAAGCCGAGATTGTTCAGGTCGTTGTAGAGTTCGCAGTGTTTGTCAAGACCAGCGCCAAGTCCTATGGGATTATAGAAGTCCAGGCCGAACAGCTCCCTTTGCAGGCCTTTCGGCTTGTTGCCGTACATCCAGCGGTTGATGGATCTCATAAATGGAATCCTGCCTATGAAGCGGAAATATTTCAAGCCTATTTCGGAGGCCTGTTCCAAATCCATCTTCTTGACGAAGGGGCGTATGATGAAATTGTAGAGACTCATATGCTGTTTCGTATCCCTTGACATTGTTCTAAACAAGGGACAAATATAGCAATTTCAGATGAGTTCCTGATAGCTATCGTCGTCGTATAGGATAATAATCTTCTTTATGTTGCGCTGGGTTGAAGACTTGATTTCCTTGCTTTTTTTCTCGGGAATCAGGCTTTGCTTTTCAATTTTTGAATCCTCGGCGGGATATTCGAATAGTTCTTTCTGCTCAAGTTCCTGATGTACAGGGTTTTGCTCAGCTTCCGGAAGGGGAGTGGCTCCTAGATACATACGTCCTTTCCCGGTAATCAGCCATTCCAGGTTCAGAGAAGGGTAGTGTTTGCTCATTGCAAGTAGAAAATCGAAGCCCGGTTTGTTTCTTCCTGCAAGGATATGGGATACGCTTGCCCGTGCAACACCTATAGTGTCGGCGAACTGGGACTGACTGATGTTTTCAGCTCTCAGAAACTGCTGTAACCTGCGATTCATTTTTGTATATGCTTCTTTTACAAAATTAAACAATTATTTCCATCTTTCCAAGTTTTACACTTGTTAACTGTTGGGTTTTGTTGATAATTTGTGTACAAATTATGCTGAATGTTAAATTAATATAAATTGGAATAATCCATTGAATTTTAGTAAATTATTAGTATAAAATAATCGCTACTTGTGCCGCATTTCGCGAAAATTAATCAACAGGGCGGAAATTCACATTAATTTTTAGTTTAGGATATCTAAATAAATGGCTGAGTTTCAATAAAATAAAATAATAGTTTTTAAGTGATAACCAAGAGTTATATTAAATTTTGTAAACATTAGTATTATTGGGTGTTGATAATTGAAAATTTACAAAAATATAACAATGGATTTACAAAAGTCAACATGGGTAGAAGGTTTATTTCCGTATTTATATGTATATTTGTACTACATTATTAAAGTATAGTATGATACCTGAAATTCACATAGAGGATTTCAATTATCCCCTGCCTGACGAAAGGATAGCCAAATATCCACTGGAAAGGAGGGATATGTCAAAACTCCTTGTATATCAGGATGGTATAAGTGTTGAACATCGTTTTACGGAATTGCCGGACTTGCTTCCGTCAGACTCCGTAATGGTCTTCAATGACACTCGTGTCGTACCGGCCAGGCTCTTTTTTCGCAGAGAAACCGGGGCTCACATTGAAATATTCTGCCTTGAACCTGAAAATCCTTCCGATTATGCGACAAATTTCGCGTCTTGCGAATCCTGTGTGTGGAAATGTGTAATAGGAAATGCCAAGCGCTGGAAGGATGATTTGCTCAAGTTTGATGTCCAGGGTGGTGAGCTTGCTGATATCTGCCTAAGTGCCAGGCTCTTACATCGTGATGGTCAGACTGGTTCCGTGGAGTTTTCCTGGAAAGGCGGACTACCTTTCTCGCGTGTGATGGAATTATGCGGCCAGGTACCTATCCCTCCGTATCTGAACCGTTCTACCGAAAGCATAGACCTGGAAAGATATCAGACCCTGTATGCACACATACGTGGATCCGTAGCAGCTCCAACTGCTGGTCTCCATTTCTCGGAAGATGTGCTTAATCGTTTGAAAGCCAAAGGTATAGATATGGAGACCATTTGTCTTCACGTAGGTGCTGGCACCTTTCTCCCGGTTAAGACTTCACTGGTATCGGAGCACCCTATGCACAGAGAGCCGTTCGTCGTGAGTCTCGAATTTCTTCGCAATTTGAAATCGAGTCGCAAAAAACTCATTGCTGTGGGGACTACGTCTGTCCGTACTCTGGAGTCTTTATACTACATCGGTGTCTCCTGTATCGAGCATGGTGAACCGCAGGACGTAGCGCAATGGGCTCCCTATGAGAGGGATTACGGCTACAGTTTGGATGAATCCTTGGGCGCAATAATCAAATATTTGGAAGACAATGGATTATCTGAGCTGAAAATTGGTACGCGCATCATTATCGTGCCCGAATTCCGTTTCCGTGTCGTGGATATGATGGTGACCAATTTCCACCAACCGCAAAGTACTCTGCTTCTGTTGGTTTCAGCCTTCGTTGGTGGTGACTGGCGCAGCATATATGATTTCGCCCTTTCTCACGATTTCCGTTTCTTGAGCTATGGGGACAGTTCTCTCCTATTCAAATCCAAAGAGCAATAAATATCCTATTCTTAATATGAACGAGCAAGATTACACAAGCATAAGTCCCTATACGGACCAGGAAGCAGTAGAGGCCCTCAAACGTGTGGCCAGGAATCCTTTTCTGCCTGTGGTGTCCAAATTCTTTTTCCCGGATGAGCCTTTCAATACCTTTAGAAAGCTCCTCAAGGAGATTCATTCCATTGATGATTTCCAGGAGATTGTAATGTCCAGAATGGTCCTGGCAGCGATAGAAAGGAGCACATCCGGCTTCACTTTTGAGGGAGTGGAGAATATCAGCAGCGAGAAGAAATACCTTGCAGTATCAAATCACAGGGATATTATCCTGGATCCGGCACTGTTTCAATATGTTCTGTTCAGCAATAAGTTGCAGATGACCGAAATATGTGTCGGAAGCAATCTGCTGGAGAGCAGCAAGGTGGTATCCGACCTGCTCAGAAGCAATCGTATGATTAAGGTAATCAGGGGTATATCAGCCAGGGAGCTCTATCTCTCTTCCAAGCTCCTGTCATCTTATATAAGGGAAAGAATCAGTTCCGGTGGCAGTTCCGTGTGGATAGCCCAGCGTGAAGGTCGTACCAAGGACGGACTTGACAGGACGGAACAGGGACTGCTCAAGATGTTCGATATGAGTGGAGAAGGCAGTTTCCAGGAGAATTTCGAAGCCTTGAACATAATACCGGTCAGCATATCATACGAGTATGAGTCCTGCGACATACGCAAGGCGCGCGAACTGCTCATTTCGGAGAAGGAGAAATATGTCAAGAAGAGGCACGAGGATACCCACAGTATCATAAGCGGAGTTAAACAGTGGAAGGGCGGGGTCAATCTTTTCATTGACAAACCTTTGACCCAAGAGGAGATAGCCCAGGCTGCCCAATTGGGTAAGAACGATAGGTACCAGGCTCTGCGTCAGATACTTGATGAAAGAATCATCAGGGGTTATAAGTTATGGAAGACCAATTATATGGCCTATGACCTTCTGCACGAGGGAAACAAGTATGCTGACAGATATTCCCTTGAGGAGCTCGAAGAATTCAAGGCATATACTGAGCACAAGCTGTCCAAGGTTGAGCGCAGCCTTGACCGTGATGCATTGAGGATTAAGTTCCTGCAGATTTATGGAAATCCTGTTGTCAACAAGGAGACAATAATAGGCGGAAAGGTCTGATGAACTCTTTCCGCCTTAGATGCTGTTGATTGAAAATCAATTAATTACCTTCTTGGAGCTCCGGCTCCCGCTGGGCGTGCGCCTTGACCTTGTGCGCGCATTCTGTTAACTGCTTCATATTGCCCCGGACGGACAGTGTCAAGGAAGTTTGCGTCGGTGCGCGGCTTTGTCGATCTCTCGATTGAATGAACCTTTATATTTTCTCCATTGAGTACAATCCTGTCAAGGAAGGAGTCGATTTCATTCCAGAACCATTTGATTGGGAGAAGGGCCATACAGTGGTCACCCTTGAAGTATTCGTTGAGCATATAAGGAACATCCATAGTGTAGAGTTGCTGGCTGATGTAATAAGGTCCGAAGCCGTGGCGCATAGGATTGTTTTCCACATCAAAGGTTACGGTAGGATCTGATGAACCGTGGAAGAAGCACATAGGACAAGGTTTTTTGTCCCATCTGAGCTCGGTATCATTATCCCCGGTGAGGTAGACAGCTCCTGCCATAGGTATTACGCCTGCATAATTGAAGTCTGCCGGAAGATTCTCTTTTGCAAGTTTGTGTCCCGTGCAGATATAATATTCTGCATTCATACTGTTGATTGCGCCTGCAGAACTTCCGCTTATGACTATCTTTTCAGGGTCTATGTTATATTCATCTGCATGTTTGATAAGATAGGCAGTGGCGGCATAAATGTCTTCCACACCGATATCTATGGAATACTGGAATGCGTTATATCCTTCCGGCGGGGTGATGAGCGGCTTGCCGTCCCTTCCTCTTGCTGAGCCAAGGCGGTAGTCTATGGCTACGCAAACCCATCCTTTCTCGCACAGATGATCATAGAGAGGGTTGCACAGGGCATCGACTCTCGAGCCCATCGCCCAGGCGCCTCCAAATGAATAGATGAATACAGGACGTTTCTCCTGCTTCTGATCCTTGAACTGATAGATGTCCATCAGTATAGGCTTGGAATCGCGTACGACAAACTCGACGGTAGTCTTGTCTGCCTTGGAGTAAGGCTCTGCCTGAGGCTGCGGCTGAGCCTTTACATTCAGTGAGAATGCAAGCGTAATGAACGCAATTATTACAGATAACTTCTTCATATTGGTAAAAATGTTATAAGATACTTAATTGATTGAAAATTAATTATTTGCCTAGTAGGAAAAGTACCGGAGTCTCCAGGCGTGTAGCCCAGGAATCTTCGACGTGGGAGAGGCCGGGGAAGACTTTGCTGACAAAATGCTGTTCATCCCAAGCGTTATCCAGGAACATCTTGTCGATACGGTCCTGATACTTTGGATATTGGGCGTCCAGGGTCTGGTCGCCACGGTCCATATAGATCTTGCAGCTGTTAGGCTTGAGATTTGCCTTAAGATAGTCCACATAACATTGATTGGCAGGGTCAATGAACTCCTGTTCGGCATCGTAGTTGGTGATATAGAGAACTGAGTGTGTGGAGAGGCAGCCGGCACCGCCAAAGACTTCAGGATACTTGGTGACAGCGTATGTAGAAATGAGTCCTCCCATGCTGGATCCCATATGGAAGGTATGATCTCTGTCTTTCCGGGTGGAATAGTGCTCGTCTATGAAAGGTTTGAGTTCTTCGACCAGGAACTTGAGATAGTTGTTGGCCAGCAAATCCTTCTCTCCAAGGCGCTTGCTCCCGGAATACTCTTTGAGTTCAGGGGAGTACAATTCATATATGTCCTGAGGGAAGTATTCCTGGCTCCTGGTCATGAAAGTGCAGGCAACTCCTACGACTATGCAGTCCTGTATCTTCTTTTCCCTGAGAAGCTTCCCGAAAGTCTCGTCAACTTTCCATTCCTGGTGGTTGAACATTTTCTTTGCGTCGAACAGGTTCTGTCCGTCGCTCATATAAACCACAGAGTACTTCTTGCACCTGGAGTAGTCTGAAGGCAGCCATACATATACATTCCTTGGCGAAACCAGACCGGACGGAGACTCGAAAGCCGGGTAGAAATCCAACTTGCCATCAGAAATTTCAGGCTTGTCCGGATTCCCGTCACCGACGGTACCTGCAGTCTTATCAACGCCGCAACAGCTCAATGTGAGCACAGATGCAATACAGAGCATCAAAAAGCTAGATAGTTTTCTCGTTTCTTTCATATACTTGAACTATTTGTTCTTCAATGACAAATTTCCAAATTATGGCAGAATAATCAAGAGATTATATTTTCATTTAATTTAACAATCGTATCAAATATGTACAAATATTTTTTTAACTGTACCAAAATAATGAAATTCAACTTGTTGCATAGGCCTTAGCTGCATGTTACACAATTTATATTATGTTAACTAATGCATGTCGTTGTACATATATGAAATATTTTTACGATATTTGTAATTATGTCTAGAAAGGTTAGAAAGGAAATAATTATTGAGAACATTACCGTCGAATCAGTTGCAGCCGAGGGTAAGGCTATTGCCCATTCTCCTGAAGGAATTGTGATCTTCATAGAGTATGGAGTGCCTGGGGACGTCCTGGATGTAAGGGTGCTCAGGCAAAAGAAGAATTTCATGGACGCAGCCATAGTCCGTATCGTCAAGCCTTCTCCTTGCAGAATGGAGCCTTTCTGCTCGCATTTCGGAGTTTGTGGTGGATGCAAATGGCAGCATCTTCCATATGATATGCAGCTGGAATCCAAGCGCTTGCAGGTATATGACCAGCTCAAGCGTCTGGGACATCTGGATATACCTGAAGTCTCCCCCACCATCCCTTCCGCAAAGACTCAGTATTACCGTAACAAGTTGGAATTCACGGCCTCCAATAAGCGTTGGGTGGAAAAGCTCGAAGAGCTTGATGGTCTTCCATACGAGGAAAGACAGGGACTTGGCTTCCACGTGGGACGCTTTTTCGATAAGGTTCTGGATATAGACAGATGCTATCTTCAGCCGGATCCTTCCAATGATCTGAGGCTTTTCATCAGACGCTACGCAATAGAACACGATATCGCCTTTTATAACTTGCGCGATAACGAAGGAGAATTCCGCAATATGTTTGTCCGTACCACGGATGACGGTCAGGTAATGCTCATTATATGCTTTGCAAAGATGTTCGAAGGGCTCTTCCCTATGCTGGATGCGATATGTGATGCATTCCCTCAGTTGAGCTCAGTTTACTACCTGATAAACAGTAAATTGAATGACTCCATTGGGGATCAGGAGCCAATTCTCTACAGGGGCGCCGACGCCATATATGAGACTATGGAAGGTCTCAGGTTCAAAATTGGGCCCAAATCCTTCTACCAGACCAACAGTTCGCAGGCCCTGGAACTCTACACCGTGGCAAGAAATTTCGCCGGACTCAGCGGCAGCGAGGTGGTTTATGACCTTTATACCGGCACGGGAACCATTGCGCAGTTTGTCAGCTCAAAGGCTTCGAAGGTCATAGGCATTGAATATGTCCCTGAAGCCATAGAGGATGCGAAGATTAACGCAAAAGCCAATGGCATAGACAATTGCGAGTTCTTTGCAGGGGATATGAAAGACGTGCTCACCAAGGAGTTCATTCAGGCTCACGGCTCCCCCGATGTCATAATAGTGGATCCTCCAAGGGCAGGTATGCATCCTGATGTGGTCAAGACAATACTTTTTGCATCCCCGAAGACTATTGTTTATGTCAGCTGCAACCCTGCATCTCAGGCAAGGGATCTGCAGATGATGAGCGAAGATTATAGAATTACTGATGTGCAGCCGGTGGATATGTTCCCGCATACTCACCACGTGGAGAACGTATGCCGTCTGGAAAGGATTGAACATAAAACGGATACTGATAATGCTGACTGATATTTTACTTCTGGCAGTTGGCCTTGCACTGGTGATTTTTGGTGCGGACTGGCTGGTTGACGGAGCATCCTCGATTGCCAGGAAGCTCGGTGTCGGGGAATTCGTCATAGGCCTGACCATCGTAGGTTTCGGCACCAGTTGCCCGGAACTTGTGGTCAGTCTGACCGGAGCTTTGCAGGGAAATGCCGATATATCCATAGGTAATGTGGTAGGCTCCAACGCCTTCAATACTCTGCTCATACTTGGCATTACTGCGCTTATCGCGCCTGTGACAATGACCAGAAACAACGCTCGCCGCGATATTCCCGTAACCCTGCTGGTGACCTTCCTCTTCGTTGTCTTTGGGCTTCAGGGGCAATCAATTACAAGAGTGGAAGGCTTGGTTTTCCTACTGCTTTTTGTGGTATATATATGGTTCAGTTTCAAGTCTGATAAAGGCAGTTGCGAAGCCGCGCCCGCCCAGGAGGACAAGAAGGAAATCAAGCTCTGGTGGGCGATACTCCTTGTTCTGGCCGGACTTGCCGGTCTGGTCGTAGGCGGCCAGATGTTCGTGGACAATGCCACTTCGCTCGCGAAAGCCCTTGGCGTATCTGATAAAATTATTGCCATCACCCTTCTTGCGGGTGGCACTTCCCTTCCGGAACTTGCTACCTGCGTTGTGGCTGCAGCCAAGCACAAAGATGCTCTGGCTCTCGGTAACATTCTGGGTTCCAATGTGTTCAATATACTCCTAATACTCGGCGCATCGGCTGTAGTCACTCCCCTCTCCACGATCGCGATGAATCTGGCGGACTTTGGCGTGGTGCTCTTCAGTGCCATACTGCTATGGATTTTCACATACACCGGCAAAAGGAACAAGATCGACAGGTGGGAAGGCGCATTATTGCTTGCGTGCGAAATCTGCTATATGGTTTATCTATTTATAAAAGGTTAATACAGTATGAACAAGAGATTCAAACCCACTTCTTACAAACTGATGAATGTGGCTGACGGCAGGATCTTCGAAGATGAAGGTTGGACTTTGGCCGACCCCCAGAGCAGTACCCCTTCTCTTGTGAGAGCTGTGTATGAAAACAAAAAATTCAATCCTCATAGAAGCCTTCAGGGACTCTATCGTTACGCCGATTGGCTTCCTATACGCAGAGTGTTGAAAAAATCAAGCGCACCTGTGACATATAAGTCGGAAGGGCTTGCTAACTTCCTTGGTCTGGAGAACCTGTATATCACTTTCTCCGGCTACAATCCTGAAATCGGTGCTGAAATGAAGACCTGCTCCTTCAAGGAGACCGAGGCCTATTCAGTGCTTGCCAGAATGGACAGGAAAGAGGACAATATACTCATAGTCCAGTCAGCCGGCAATACGGCAAGAGCTTTTGCCAAGGTGTGCTCCGACAACGATATCCCGGTGGTAATATGCATCCCCGAGGACAGCAAACACGACCTTTGGTTCCGCAGAAGGTTACGCGAATGCGTGAAAGTGGTTGCGGTACCTCACGGTTGCGATTATTATGACGCCATAACCGTGGGCGAGAAACTTGCTACGGATTCGAGGTATTTCCTCGAAGGTGGAGCCAAGAACGTGGCACGACGTGACGGTATGGGCACTACCCTTCTGAGCTTTGCCGAGTGCGCCGGACGCATACCGGACGCATATTTCCAGGCCGTAGGATCGGGTACAGGAGCCATTGCCGCCTGGGAGAACGCCGAGCGCCTTGAAGGCGACGGAAGGTACGGCAAGAACAATATGAGGGTGTACGTGGCCCAGAATTCACCGTTCACCCTGATTTACGATTCTTGGAAGGCGGGGATGCGTTCCCTTTCCCCTCTCACTCCTGAGCATGGCCGTCGCGATGCCGAGATGATACTGGCTAAGGTGCTTGCAAACCGTAAACCGCCATATTCCCTTGCCGGAGGTCTCTTTGACGTGCTGAGCCATAGCCACGGAGACTGCTTCATCTCCTCCAACGATGAACTGGTCTACAGCATGCTCCTTTTCAGGGACCTGGAAGGATTCGATCTATTCCCTGCCGCCTGCTGTGCAGTGAGCGCCCTTATCAAGGCTGTGCGCAGCGGTGTTGTAAAGAAGGACGAATGTATTATGCTAAACTGCACCGGTGGAGGTTCACTGTCCGCTATGAGCCGTGGTTACAAAGTGAAGGAACCTGATCTCATAGTTGACCCGGACATCGATGCAGACAGACTGGTAAAGATGGTGAATGAACTCTTCTAGAAGCTTAATGCGACGGAAAGGTTCAGACCATAGTAGTATGCCATATTGCTGAGTATGTTCTCAGCCTTGACATATCCCTGACCCTCCGGGTCGGGGATTTTTGGTCTGTCGAAAATGCTCTTCATCTCGAGTAAGAAATCAATGCTTGACCCGGGGCTCAACTTAAGTCTGTATCCTGAGCCCAAAACGGCCATATAAGCAGGAAAAGTGTCGAATTCAGACTCGATTTTCAGCCCAATTCCTCCTTCTGCGAAAGTGAAGAAACCGTCATTCTCAAAACCTTTGCAGAAGTAGCTGTAGCGAAGTTCCAGAGGAATTATCCTGCTTGTTGACGGCACTCCAGAATAGCCGCTGAGGAAGGTGATTCCATTCTTCTGTCCAAGTTTCATCATCACTCCGGCCAACAAATCTCCATTAGAGCAAAACTTTGCCCCTCTATGACTGTCATAGATGCGACCTCCTTCTGATGAAAGAATGTTGTATTTGAATTTTCCGAATAAGGATTGCGTATAACCCCATTCCACGTACAAGTCGAATCGCGGACTGAGAGCAGAGAGGCTCTGGCTGGCAAGCAGCAGGGTCAGGCAGAGAATTGTCCTATTGATCCTTACATTCATATCAAAATCTGTAATACAGGCACAGCTGAGGCATCCACACGTTGAAAATACCGAGTTTATAAAGGCTTACCAGGGCAGAACCGGTGTACCTGTCCCTTCGTATGATGATGCCGGGACATAGACTGAGGCTGAGGTCGACGGTAATACCCCTGTCAAAATCCAGTCCCAGACCGGCGTTGCAATCCAGGCACGCACTGAATCCCATATCTCTGGAAAGAACCCTTGTTTGTTCATCCCTGCTGAAAAGGCCTTTCTCATAGTCGTGCACATATCCCAGCAACACTCCCGCACCCCCGTAAACGGATAGCCTGAGGTGTTCATAGTCATAGACTCCGAATATATAATTGTGTGTGAAACTGGCAGCCAATCCCAAATCGGATGTTCTTGCGGAAAAGACTCCATAGCAGTCAGCATAGACATTGAAACAGCGGATTTCATCCCCATTCCTGTTGTCTACCTGCAAGGAAAGTCCCAATCCTTTAGGTGAATTGAATAGACCTATGCGCTTTTCCCTCGCCTCTGTATATGAAGAGGCGATAAACATCAGGGCGCAGCCCACCAATATCATTAGTCTTCCGGACATAAATTTACAATCCCATACTCAAGTTTTGCATAAGCGAAACTTGAGTTACTAATATAGCTATTTCTTTGATTTTTTCCTCAAAATAGGGTAAATTTGCATTGTGATACTAATATAAACCTTAAATGTCAATACAAATCAAAGAAG
Organism: uncultured Bacteroidales bacterium; assembly: GCA_945939695.1. Classification (GTDB taxonomy): domain Bacteria; phylum Bacteroidota; class Bacteroidia; order Bacteroidales; family UBA932; genus Cryptobacteroides. Next base: position 54,516 of record CAMEWE010000001.1, on the reverse strand, counting down.
TAAAAACGCGCAGGGAGTTGCGTGAGTTTGTCAATTTTCCGGAAAGGCTATACAAGGACAATAAATGCTATGTTCCACCTCTGGTCTTCGATCAGATGAACACTTTGGATCAGAAGAAGGGCGCCGCACAGGATTTCTGCAAATCAAAGCTGTTCCTCGCATACAAGGACGGAAAGCCTGCAGGTAGAGTTGCAGCAATTGTGAATGAACTTGCCAACAAGCAGTGGAATCACAAGGAAGTCCGTTTCGGATGGTATGATTTTATTGAGGATGAGGATGTTGCGCGTTCCCTTATGCAGAAGGTGGAGGAATTCGGCCGCGAACATGGAATGGAATCTGTAGTAGGTCCTCTCGGCTTCACTGACTTTGATCCTGAGGGACTTCTTGTAGAGGGCTTTGACCAGCTCAGCACTATGGCCCTGATATACAACTATCCATACTATGTGAAATATATAGAGAATATGGGTTTCACAAAGGATGCAGACTGGATTGAATATAAGATTTACCTTCCCAAGGTGCTTCCGGACAAGGTTCTTAGGGTTTCCAATATCATACAGCAGAGGACAAACTGCCACCTCCGCCCACTTACCAAGAAGATTATCAGGGAGGAGGACTATGCCCACAAGCTGTTCGATGTAATCAACGAATGCTACAAGGACCTCTATAACTTCACCGTTCTTCCCAAGAATATGGCTGACCAGTATATAGGCTTCTATCTTTCGATACTTGACCTCAAGTATGTGAGCATAGTGGAGAACGAGAAGAATGAGATTGTAGCCTTCGGAATTACCATGCCTTCCATAGCCAGGGCGCTTCAGAAGTCCAGAGGCAAACTCTTCCCGTTCGGATGGTGGCCTCTGTTGAAGTCTCTTTTCCTCAAGAGGGAGGAAGGCGTAGAGATGCTTCTTGTCGGAGTGCGTCCAGACTATCAGGGCACGGGTCTGAACTCACTCGTGATGGTGGATATGTTCAAGAAGTTCACTGCTGCAGGTATGGTTTGGGCTGAAACCAATGCCATTCTTGAGACAAACGTGAAGAATCAGCGCCAGTTTGCCGATTTTGAAAAAGACTGCAAGAAGCGTCGCCGTTCCTATATCAAAAAGCTTGAATATTAGTATCTAAAACAAAAATGTTGGAGCCTATAACAAAAATGTTACCGCCGCTTCCGGAACGTATGAGACCAAAAAGTCTCGACGAATACGTGGGGCAGAGGCATCTTGTGGGAGAAGGATGCATACTCCGCAAGATGATAGACTCCGGCAATCTTTCCTCCTTCATCCTATGGGGTCCTCCGGGAGTCGGAAAGACGACCTTGGCCAAGATTATCTCCAATACCCTGGACCGGGAGTTCTTTACACTCTCGGCTGTAAGCTCAGGAGTCAAGGATGTAAGGGAAGTCATTGAGGCTGCCAAGTCGAAGAATATCTTTTCTTCCTCTGCAGCCCCGGTGCTTTTCATAGATGAAATACATCGCTTCAACAAGGCTCAACAGGATGCCCTGCTGGGTGCAGTGGAAGCCGGTACGGTCGTTCTTATAGGTGCAACGACTGAGAACCCTTCCTTCGAGGTCATCACTCCCCTCCTGTCCCGTTGTCAGGTATTCGTGCTGAAGAGCCTGGATGCAGCAGATTTGCAGCTCCTTCTCGACAGGGCGTTGAAGCTGGATGAAGTCCTGAAAAGCAGGAACATAAATGTGCTTGAGACTGAGGCTCTCTTCCGCCAAAGCGGAGGGGATGGAAGAAAATTGCTCAATATACTTGAAATAGTAGTTGATTCCCAAGCTGGAGAGAAGAGCGTAGTTATTGACAATAAGCGTGTTACTGAATGCTTGCAGGACAGCGTTGCCATATACGACAAGGGTGGCGAGATGCATTATGACATCATCTCCGCTTTTATCAAGAGCATTAGGGGGTCAGATCCCAATGCCGCAGTATATTGGATGGCAAGGATGCTAGACGGGGGTGAAGATCCTCTGTTTATTGCCAGAAGACTTTGCATACTTGCAGCTGAGGATGTAGGCCTTGCTAATCCCAATGCCCTGCTGCTTGCTGACGCAACCTTCAGGATAGTACATTCCATAGGTATGCCTGAGGCTCGTATCCCATTGAGTGAGTGTGCAATCTATCTTGCAAGCTCCCCAAAGAGCAACTCTGCTTACCTTGCCATCAACAAAGCTATGGAATGTGCCCACGGCGACAGCACAGCTCCTGTGCCGCTATATCTGAGGAATGCCCCGACCAAGCTTATGTCCGAATTGGGTTATTCTGACGGATACAAGTATGCGCACGACTATCCCGGACACTTTGCCGACCTGGAATTTCTTCCTGAAAAACTATCCGGCAGTGTCTTCTATGAGCCGCAGCAAAACCGCCATGAGGATAGCCTCAAGGCGTATCTGCAGGCCTGCTGGCCCAAGTATTATAAATGATTAAAGCGGAATTTTCAATTTCTGGCCCGGACGAATATTGTCGCTTTTCAGCCCGTTTGCGGCCTTGATATTGTCTGCGCTCACTCCAGGATATTTCTTCGCTATCTTATAGAGCGAATCTCCTTCCCGAACTGTGTAATATGTTGTATTCGAAGCATTTGAGCTGCTGCTGGACTTGCTGGAAGTGCTTGAAGACGAACTTGTCACGCTGCTCTTTGCCTTAGGACCTCCGTTGGTATAGATATAGAGTATCTGACCCTCGCGAATTGTGGATGACTTGAGATTGTTCCAATTCTTGAGCTGATTGACGCTGACCCCGTAACGGCTCGCAATGCGGCCGAGGTAGTCTCCGCTCTTGACCCTATATGACAAGCGCTGAGGCGTTGCCGCCTTGGAAGCGTTCTGCACTTCCTTGATCACCTTTGCGGACAGCAGGGAATCAGCCTTGAATGTGTAGATGGAATCCATTGGTATATCCAGCACTGCTCCTGTCCAGTTAACCGGAATCTTAAGCACGTACTCGTGGTTGTTGCCAGGTATTATATCATTGAAATACTGCGGGTTAAGTCTGCGCAGGTCGTCAATTGGCAAGCCTGTTGTCCCGTTGATCTGAGCGAAATGGAGGTTGCGGTTTATGCGCAGGGTGTCGGTTTGCGCCGGCATTCCGACATTCTGAGGCAGTATCCCGTATTCCTTGTAATAGGTCATAGCATACATAACTGCCACGAATGCAGGAACATAGCCCCTGGTTTCCCGCGGCAGGTACGGATAAATGCTCCAGTAGTCGCGTGAACCCCCTGCCCTGCGTATAGCCTTGGATACGTTACCCGCGCCACAGTTGTAGGAACTTATTGCAAGAGCCCAGTCTCCGAATATGTTGTATGCGTCGCGCAGGTACCTTGCCGCGGCATCCATGGACTTCTCCACGTCCATCCGTTCATCTACATAGGAGTTAATCTCCAGACCGTAGGACTTGGCTGTCGTGTACATAAACTGCCATATACCCTTGGCGCCGGCTCTGGATGTGGCTGTAGGATTCAGCATTGACTCTACCACAGCCATATATTTTAACTCCACCGGAAGCTTGTAGCGACTCAGAATCTCTTCGAACATAGGGAAATAGAAGTTGCTCAGTCCCAGAACCTTGCCCATTCTTTCAGGCATCTTCTCCGAGTAGAGTACTATGCAGTTGCGCACGTGGTCGTTGAAAGGCAGCGAGATGAAGGAATTCATATCTGCAATGCGCTTGATGAGTACCTCATCGCTGACCTTGGAGTCGAAGCGCACGGAATCCATATCGTATTCGTGGACGATGTCGTAATCGGCAATCGTTGAATTCTGGTACCATAGCTGGAGCAGGCTGTCGCTCATTTCCGCAGTGTATTCCACTGTGTTATCCTGCCAGTCATTGCCTTCCATAACCGCAATCAACTCGCTGTCTTCCAGATAGCGCCTCTGCTCGAAGCTGTCAAGGAGGGTCTGAAGCGAGTCGAGGCTGGCCTTGAGGGCATCATTCTCCTGCTGTAGCTGTTTTCTTGTCGGATGGCCGAAGAGGAATCCTTTCTTCTGCGCCTCCATACGGGGTGCAAGCAGCAGAAGTATAGTGATGAATATGATTGACTTTCTCATTATCAAAAACTTAATCCCAGGCGTACGCCCAGGGCTATGTTATTGGAGGAAGGCCCTCCAAATGCCAGTTGAAAATCGGGTATGCCCACTACAGGCTCCATCTTGAGCGCCAGGTCATTACTTACTTCGAAGTTGTGCATATAGGAAAAGACGTTGGCATCTATAACCTGCAACACGTAAACGAGGGCAATGGCAAGCACTGAATAATCCCTGTAACGTCTGTATATGTTCTTGTAATATAGGGCCTGCTCGGCGGTAATCGGACCGTCATATGCAATTTCAGGGTCGCTGGCCTCTACGTATATGGAACGGAAACGCTGGAAATTTCTGTTGAAGTCCGAGTAATAGTGAAAAGCCGCAGCCATACCTCCCAGGTAGAGAGGGAGTTTCCAATACTCCTTATTGTATATCTGTCCCAAACCGGGCAGGAGTATGGAATAGATTGTCGCCTTGCCGGCGTGCGGGTAATAGTCCGGTTTATAGCAAATTACACCGTCCATAAGGCTTCCCCACCAGGCCAGTCCCGCTCCCACGAAACTGAGAGTCGCCGCTGTGCTGTTGCCCTTGCTGTTGAAGTATATGCCTGCCCCCAGTCCTGCACCAATGGTTCCGTAGACTATCGGGAGCTTCCAATACTGCCTGTTGTAGATCTGGCAGCCTCCTACGAAGACCGCCGAGCCTCCGAAGACCTGTCCTACCTTGAGCTCATTGCGGTGACGCAGCCCTCCGAAATAATCCTTCAGAGAGAAAAGTGTTTCTACAGAGTCCTTCTTGCTGCTTGAACTGTTGCTGCTGTTGTATGTCTGGCTGAATGCCTGGTCACGGAACTGGGCTGAAGCGCAAATGCTGATGGATACAGCGGCTAAAACCGCTGCTATATATCTTATGTGGCGCTTCAGATATCCCATCAGAACTGCTTATCTTCTAGTGCTTTGACAAATGCTTTCACTTCCTCGTCAGAGTTGAAGTGTATAGTCATAGTGCCCTTACCGTTGCTGCTTCTTTTCAGGGAAATCTCATTTGAGAAGAACCTGCCCACGTGGCTGAGGATTTTGTAGTAGTCCTCGGGCAGTTCCTGGTCCTTCCTGGCTGATCCTGCCTTTCCTACGCTTTCCGGTTTTATCTGGGCCTTTCTTACCAGGGCTTCAAGTTCCCTGACTGACATTCCGTCCTTGATGACCAGGTCGCATAGCTGTTCCTGCAGCTCCGGGTCCTCGACTCCGAGTATTGCCTTTGCGTGGCCCATGCTCAAAAGCCCCACCTTGATGTCGTGCTGCACCTTAGCAGGGAGTTTGAGCAGGCGTATGGTGTTGGCTACCGTAGCCCTCTTCTTCCCCACCCTGTCGGCCAGTTTGTCCTGGGTGAGCGAGCATTCTTCGATGAGACGCTGATAGCTGAGGGCCAGCTCTATAGGGTCGAGGTTCTCCCTCTGCACGTTTTCCACTATAGCCATTTCCAGCATACCCTGGTCATTCGCATCGCGAATGTAGGCCGGAATAGTGCTCATGCCCGCGAGACGGCAGGCCTTGTACCTGCGTTCGCCGCTGATTATCTGGTACTTGCCCGGACCGACCCGGCGCACGGTAATCGGCTGTATGAGCCCGAGTGTGCGTATGGATGCAGCGAGTTCGTTCAATGCCTCCTCATCGAAGGACATGCGCGGCTGGAAGGGGTTGGCTTCAATCATATCTACGGGAATGCGCAGTATGTCGGCCGTATTCTCGTGGCTGCCCTGGGCACCTACCACTTCCTTGTTAACATAACCCACCGGCTTGCGAAGCTGGTCCGCATCCGGAACGCCTCCGAATATGGCGCTCACTCCCTTGCCGAGTCCTCTCTGTACCTTGCTCATATCTGTTCGCCGTTATGTTCCATCACCTCCCTGGCAAGATTGAGGTAGTTGTTGGAACCGTTGCACATGATATCATATAAGATGATAGGTTTTCCGTGGGAAGGCGCCTCACTCAAGCGTATGTTCCTTTGTATCACTGTTTTGAATACCATATCCTTGAAGTGTTCCCTGAGCTCGGCAAGCACCTGACTGTGAACCCTGGTCCTGCCGTCGAACATTGTCACCACGAAACCCTCGATTTGAAGCTGGGGATTGGATTCGGACTGCACGAGCCTGATGGTCTGCAAGAGTTTGCCCAAACCTTCCAGCGCGAAGAACTCCGGCTGCACCGGGATCATCACTGAATCAGCCGCCGTGAGCGAATTGATGGTGATTATTCCCAGCGACGGGGAGCAGTCTATGATTATATAGTCATAATTGTCCCTGATCGGCTCGAGTATGCGCTTGAGCACGGATTCCCTGTCCTCAAAATTGAGGAGTTCGATTTCCGCGCCCACCAGATTGATATGGGAAGGTATCATATGGAGCCTCTCCATCTCGGTCTGGATGAGGGTGTCGGTAATGTCGATCTCCCCTATCAGGGCCTCGTAAAGTGTGCGTTTCTCGTCGTTGTCCGGCGAGAAATTGAGTCCTGAAGTAGTGTTGGCCTGGGGGTCGGCATCAATTATGAGCACTTTTTTCTCCAGTACCGCAAGGGACGCAGCCAGGTTTATGGCCGTGGTGGTCTTGCCTACTCCGCCCTTCTGGTTGGCTATAGCTATTACTTTTCCCATATTCCTATTGTCGTAAGATACAAAATTAATAAAAAGTTTGTAGATTTGTAGTATGTCCGAGCTGAAAACCGATTTTTATTTTATCGTCAATCCCCGCGCAGGCTCCGGCAAGACGATGTTCAAATGGCTTCCTGCCGAGAAAAGGCTTGAAGCCCAAGGTGTACCTTTCGTAACGGCCTTGACCGACCACAAGCGGCACGCCACCCAACTGGCGATGGAAGCTGCAGCTCAGGGTTACAGGCGCATCGTCGCAGTCGGAGGAGACGGCTCTCTACACGAGGTCTTCAACGGCATCTGCCGCTGGTGCGAGAGGGAGAACGTGCCCACGGAGGAGTTCTACCTCGCCGTCATACCCATAGGCTCCGGCAACGACTGGATCAAGAGCCTGGGTGTGGAGAACGATGCGGACAAGGCGCTGGACGCAGTTCTTAGCGGGCGCAGCGTGAAGATGGACGTGATACGGGTGCTGTGCGGGAGCAAGACCCTTTATATGGCGAACGTGGGCGGCACAGGCTTCGATTCGCGCGTGTGCCTGCGCGTGAATTCCCAAAAGGAGAGCGGGCGCCGCGGGTCCAGGATCTACATCAATGCCCTCATACATACAATCCTGAACATGAGGCAAATACGTGTGAGCTGCGTAGCTGATGGGGAGTGCGTTTTCAGCGGCGAATGCTATTCCGTAGCCTTTGGCAACGGGCGCTATTCCGGCGGCGGCATGAGGCAGGTGCCGAAGGCGCGTATCGATGATGCCCTGATGGATTATATGATAGTTCCCAAGGTATCCCTGGGCCGCATCGCGCTGGAAGTGCCGCGCATATTCAACGGCACAGTGGACGAGTCCGAGCACATAATTTACGGCAAGTGCAGGCATCTGGACATAATGCCTCTGGACAATGATTCGACGGAAGTCCTGGAACTTGACGGTGAATTGGTGGGACGCATACCTGCGAGCCTGGAAGTCAGCGGCAGCAGCATCAACGTGATGTGCGAATAACGAAGGCAAGGCTTGCGACAGCCCAGCCGACCAGCGCTCCTACCGCAAATCCGACGAGCACGTCTCCGAGGAAATGTTTACCGACGAATATGCGGCTTATGCCGACCAGCAGCGCCCAGATCACAATCAGGACGGTGTATGCAGTCATTCTCCGGCCGCTTCCCTTCTTGAAGCAGAATGCGGAGCACAGGGCGAAGCCCATTGCATTGGCGGCGTGGGCGGAGAAAAAGCCGTAGAGATTGCCCTTTCCTTCGAGCATATGCAGTCCGTGGGACAGCATCCACGGGTCGTGGCAGGGACGCAGTCGCGCGCAGGCGTCCTTGATAAGATTGGAGAACTGGTCGCAAATCAGGATGGTGAGCACGCAGGCCACGAGGCACTTGAGGGCGGACTTCCATCCCAGCTTCAGGAAGAAGAACACGAGCACTGCCAGATATAGCGGTATCCACACGAGCTTGTCGGAGAAGAACTGCCACACAAGGTCGCTCAGCGGGCTGTTGAAGCTGTTGATAAAGATGCTTGCGCTTCTGTCGGCCTGTTCCAGACCTGCTAGAATTCCTATGGCTCCCATTTATGCAATTTCCTCCTGCAGTGCCTTCCAGAGCACATTCTTCAGCTCCTCTATGCCTTGGGAAGTGCTGGATGATATGAATACGTGAGGAATCTTCCTCGGCAGATGCGGGGCTATTTCCTTTTCTATTGACTTGTCGATGAGGTCGCACTTGGTGATGGCAAGCACCCTCTGCTTGGTGAGCAATTCTGGGTTGTAGAGCTTGAGCTCATTGAGCAGGGTCTTGTATGCTCCGAGTATGTCGTCCTCCTCCACGCTCACCATAAACAGCAGCACTGAGTTGCGTTCTATGTGGCGCAGGAACCTTATGCCTATACCCTTGCCCTCGTGGGCGCCTTCGATGATGCCCGGGATGTCCGCCATCACGAAGGATTTGCCGTCGTGGTAGCTCACTATGCCGAGGTTGGGTTCGAGGGTGGTGAATGCGTAGGACGCGATTTTCGGCTTTGCTGCCGTGACCGTGCTGAGCAGGGTGGATTTTCCGGCGTTCGGGAATCCTACCAGTCCGACATCTGCAAGCAGCTTAAGCTCAAGTATGTATATGCCTTCCTCCCCGTCCTCGCCCGGTTGTGCGAAGCGCGGGGTCTGGAGAGTTGCAGTCTTGAAGTTGCTGTTGCCCAGGCCGCCTCTGCCTCCCTTGCAGAGTATTCTCTCCTCCCCTGCTTCGAGCATCTCGAAGAGGATCTCTCCCGTTTCGGCGTTCTTGGCTACCGTGCCCACAGGCACGTCCAGGTATATGTCCTGGCCGTTTTTGCCCTTGCAGTTCGCCGCTCCTCCCTTCTCTCCGTCGTCCGCCTTGATATGCTTACGGTACTTGAGGTGTATCAGGGTCCAGAACTGCGGGTTGGCGCGGAGTATGATGTGGCCTCCCCTGCCTCCGTCTCCCCCGTCAGGGCCTCCCTTCGGGATGTACTTCGCCCTGTGGAGATGCACCGAACCTGCCCCTCCGTGACCGGATGCGCAGTAAATCTTTACGTAGTCTATGAAATTCGAATCGGCCATACTATTATTGTTTAGCCTACAAAGATAGTGATTCTTTTTCTATTTGTCTTTGCTGAGCTGTTCTTCGAGGAGACGTATGCGGGCTTTGAGTTCTTCTACGGAAGGGAGTTGCTCCTGGAGTTTCTTGACATTGTCGTATGAGGCAACACCCATAGGGGTGGTGATGCCGTTGAATGCGTATTGAACTTCTGTCTCGTCCTTGTTGCTGCAGATCAGGAGTCCGATTGTCGGGTTCTGCGCTGGAGTTTTGATGAGGTCGTCAACAGCGTTGACGTAGAAGTTCAGTTTGCCGGCAAACTCAGGCTGGAATGGAACGGCTTTGAGTTCGATGACTACATAGCAGTTGAGTGGAATATGGAAGAACAGCATGTCAAGTTTGCGGGTCTTGCCTGCGATGATAAGCTGTTTCTGCCTGCCCATGTATGCGAACCCGGTTCCGAGTTCGAGAAGGAAACGGGTGAGCTGCTTTTCAAGTTCGGTTTCGAGGGCTTCTTCCTTGTAGCCGTCTTCCAGTGATATGAAGCCGAAGTCGTATGTGTCTTTTGTTATGGCCTGCGCCAGTTCGCTTTGCGGGGATGGGAGTTTGTCTGCAAAGTTGGTGATGGCTCCACCAAGGTTTTCGTATTGGTGAGCCTTGATGCAATTCATCAGGGTGTTGCGGCTCCAACCTTCAGTTGCACATTTCTTTATATAGAAGAGTGCTTCTTCGATGGTTTTGCATTTGGCGATGATTTCAGCGTGATGACCCCAGGGTACATACGCAAATAGTGGCGGAAAGTCATTACTTTCAAATTCTCCCACAACCTGTGCGAGTTTTATATTTGACTGGTTTTCAGCATGTTGTAATTCTCCCGCAAGTTGTGGGCGTTTTTTTAGTTCATTGGAGTAGAACTGATACCACTGTTTCATCCTCCACAGGTTCGTGGTGCTGAATCCTTTTGATTCCGGGAATGCTGCCTGAAGGTCCAGACTAACCTGCTCAACAATGCCGGAGCCCCATTTTTCCTCTGCCTTGCGCATAACAAGGTCGCGCCCTAACTGCCAGTTGAACAACAGTTGTTCTGCGTTGACCTTGACAGCGGCCTTAATCTGGGCATTGCGATACCGGGCTTTGATTTCTCCAAGCCACTGCATGTACTCCTGGTCTATTTTCACGTCGTGGATTCTCACGACTTTCGGTGCATCATTTTTCATAGTGCGAATATACTGATTATTCGGTGGTTCTACAAGCTTGGAATGAGGTTGACGGCTTTGCGCTTGTTCTCATCCACGATCTTTGCATCCTACATTCTTGCACCAACACATGACGAGGCTATGCATTCTGGTGCCTGGACATCCATGGCACAGTAGATATCCCGTTGCTTCGTAAGGATTTCACCGATATAAGGGTCTTTGCCGGCTCCGGACACACTCGATGAAACACTACCCGACGAGGTAGTGTTTCATCGAGTGTGTCCAGAGCCGGTCCCTCGTATATTCCGGCTGCGGTGCCGCCTTCTCTGGAGGGAACAGCGTCTCATCCAAATCAATTCTAGGTACCTGCCGCAGGTACTATTTCTTATCCATGGCCAGGATGCGATGGTCATAGTTCAGGCATGTGAAGCATAGCTTGTAGGAGCAGGAGGGTCATGCAGGATTGCAAACACTTTCCTGAAGCAGGCACTTTCTTGAAGTAGAAGTCCCGGCACTGCCCAAAGCCCTTTCCTGCAATTCACCTGGCACGAAGAGAAATCATAACTTACTTATTACCAATGTGTTAAAAATTTAGGGCTTGCCAGGTGGCACCAATTTGGCTTCACCTGGCAAGTCGCTTTTTACTATAATACTGATAATCAGACGGTTACAAATTAAGGGTTTGCCAGGTGGTTTGCACGAGCAAGCATCGAGGCTTGCGGAGGGGCATTCGGGATTATTATTTTGGTAAAAAATTCGGGGCGTTGTGCCCGTCATTTGGGAGTGTAACAGGATATTACCAAAATCAAGGTATTGCGCATAATGCAGTTAATTTCTTAAATTTGCCGGACTTATTGGAACATATATGAATTATGTCGGTGTCATCATTGGTCTGGCGACCTTCCTCATAATCGGACTTTTTCACCCGATAGTCATCAAGGCTGAATACCATTTCGGCAAACAATGCTGGTGGGTATTTGCGATAGCAGGACTTCTGTTCTGCCTTGGATCGCTTCTGGCCGAGAACATTATCTTCTCAAGTCTTTCCGGCGTGACTGCATTCTCTTGCTTCTGGTCCATTCTGGAACTCTTCGAGCAGGAAAAGCGTGTGAAGAAAGGATGGTTCCCTTCCAATCCCAAGCGTGAACGCAGGAAAAACAAATAAGAGTTGTGAGAGGAAACAAGGATTTGCAAGGGGTACGGGTGTTGCTCACCGGAGCGAGCGGATTGCTGGGACACAATGTGCTCAGAACCCTGCTCGATCGTGGGTGCAAGGTGCGGGCGGTGGTAAGGAAGAGCGGTGCTATCCGAAGCGAAGCCATTCCGGAAGGTACTGAAGTCTTGCTTGAGACAATCTTAGGCGATATATTGGATTTCAATAACTTGGAGCAATGGTGTCAGGGCTGCGATGCAGTCATCAATTGTGCCGGTACGACCGATATGTCCCTACTTCGTCTGGAAGATTATTTGCCGGTCAACTGCAGTCTGCCTGAGGCAATATGCGCAGTTATGGAGCGCAATCCCGCTTTGCGCACCCTGGTGAGCGTAAGCAGCGCCAATACGGTGGGCAACGGAAGTCCACAATCCCCTGCCGATGAAAGCGCCCCATTTGCACCGCCATATAGTGCAAGCCTCTACGCGCAGAGCAAGGCGGAGGCCGAAGCATGGCTGCGCCGCTGGGCTGGATTTCATACGGACAGAAGGGTGATAATAGTGAATCCGGGATTCATCATTGGCGCATACGACTACAAACCGAGTTCCGGACAGCTGCTGCTCGCGGCTTACCGTAAGCCTCTTATGGCAGCGCCTCCGGGAGGAAAGAGTTTCGTGTATGCCTCTGACGCTGCGGTTGCAATTGTCAATGCCCTGAGTCGCGGACGCAGCGGGGAGCGTTATCTCCTTGCTGGGAAATGCTTGACTCTCAAGGAGTTCTACAAGCTACAGGCGCAGCTGCTCCGCTACCGTCAACTGTACATAAGCCTCCCGCGCAGGCTTTGTGTCCTGGTTGGAGCCTTGGGCGATCTGCTTCGCAAATTGGGAGTACGCACTATGCTTTCCAGGGCAAACGTGGAGCTGATGTGCGAGCGTGAGCAATACGACAACTCCAAGGCCGTGCGTGAACTGGGACTTCCCCAGACTCCGCTGGAGGATGCCGTGATCGCCTTCTGGAACTCGTGGCTGTCCCGGAAATAATTCCTCCGATGCCCGTTAGCGATGCAACGCAAGGAGCCGTAAGTTCATCTTTAATCCGAAAAAACTTAGGTAGATAACAAAATAAAATTCTATATGAGAAACGCTTTTCTTAAGCTCGCGCTTGCAGGAATTTGTCTTGCCGCAGCCATTTCCTGCAACAAGGACTCAGCATTCATCAGTATTGACACCACAGACTACATCGTCGATTCCAGAGGCGGAGAACTCACCATCCCTGTCACCTCTACGGGCGTAAGTGACGTAATTATTGATATGGAATACTCCTCCCGCTGGGTTACTGACCCGAAAACCGGCGACAAAATCCCTGTGGAGCCGTGGATTCGCGTTTCCAGAATCATTGAGAAATACCCCCAGTCCAAGGCTCTGCCGACCAAGCACTCCGCGATTGTGCTTGACATAGCTCCTAACGAGGTGCAGGCTCAGCGTGAGGCTACGGTAGAGGTCAAATCCTTCAATGTCAGCAAAACCCTACGCATCATCCAGGCCAATCCGCTGAAGCGCTAGTCCCTGTAACTGTCATTGGAGCTCGGGCTCAATCGCATCCCTCAGAGATGAGCCCTGGACGAAGTCTATGGAGCGAAGCCCCACGGCGCGTGCGCCGGCGGTATTGCGGGGCGAATCGTCCAGAAAGAGCAGTTCATCAGTGCCCAGACCGGTCTCCGAGATAGCCTTGAGGAAAATCTCGGGGCCCGGTTTGAGCATTTTCATAGAGCTGGAAATAAACAGTTTGTCAAAGAAATCATCCAGACCAATTCCGGCCTTGCTGAAGTCCCCTTTGCAAATCCTCATCATAATCGGATTGTTGTTGCTGAGCATGAAGATCCTGTATCCACGTTCCTTCAGCTCCCGGAGGTACTCCCCCGTCTTTAGGCTTGGACCGTCATAGAAACTTTTCATGCAGGCATCGATATCCTCCCTGCGCGTGCCCTTGTTGCACTGGGACAGTGCAAATTCATAGAACTCATCCTCGCTCACCTTGCCGCTTTCCATATCGCCGTAAATGCCTTTCTGGTGGCAGGGGTCGAGATAATCCCTGATATTCCTGAATCCCAGCTTGAGGAACGAAGCCACGCAACGTTCGTAATCGAGGTCTATGAGCACTCCGCCCATATCGAAGATGATTCCTTTGATCATTGTTTATCCTTTATTCAACAGGTATCTGAATGACGGTCAGCCACTCCTGCGGGTCCTGACGGTTCCAGGCTCCATCCACGTAGCTGGCCCTCGGTTGACCTGCAACTTTCAGGCCGCGCTGCTCAATGATTGAGAAGAGCTCCATATAGGACTCGTAAATCATGTCGTAAGGGCCGTAATGCTTCATGCAAATGGCCTTCTGAACTGCAGGAAGTTCCTTGAATTTGATGATGTCAGAGTCCTTGCAGGCCTTCTCCACCTGCTCGCAGTACTCTATATCCACGTTGGTCGGACTATACTCTCCGTGCTCCACGGTAAAGCAGTAGCCCGGCTGGCTGCACACGCAGCCCAGTCTTGCCATTTCAGGGCCTATGACCTCGCAGCACATACGTCCTATGGCATTGTAATCAGGAATGATTTCCCTGTGGGAAGCGACGGTAATTGCCGCCAATGACTCGTAATAAACCTTTTCCATTGTCTTTTCTTTTGCCTGTGAGTCCAGAAGACTGCTCAGGATACTGATCCTGCGCTGCATCCTTGCCAGATCCTCCTGCGTCTGGAGGAGCTTCTCCCGAAGCGAGGCTTCGTCCGGGGTTCCGCCCTCTTCAAGGTAGCCCTTGATTTCCTCGAGGGTATATCCCAGCTCCTTGAGACGCTTGATGCTGCCCATAGTCTGCATCTGCGCTGCGGTGTAGTACCTGTATCCAGTCCACCTGTCAGTCTCCCCCGGCGCAAGAAGACCAATCTTCTCGTAATGGCGTAGGGTTCTGACGGTGACCTTGCACAGTCTTGAGAATTCACCGATTTTAAACTTCAGTTTTGTTTCCATTGTTCGCGCGAATAATATTATGGGCGCAAATATATACACGGACCTAAGGTACGAGTCAAGACCTCAGGCGAAGAATTTTGGCAAATTCAGTCGATTTTTCTCACTTCCTCCACACTCTCGATCTTCCTGATGGAAGTCAGAGCGTTATTGAATTCCACCGCCGAGTGTACTGCGAAGTCTATGGTGCAATTGAAGATGTTGTCGTCGATTCTGATGGAAAGGTTGCCCATCGACAGCCGGTGGTCCTCGACTATGCAGTCTATGATGTCACGGAGCAGGTGGTAGCGATCTACGGCGGTAATGTGTATTTTCACCGGATAGAGCACGTTTGGAAGGGCTTTGAAGTCGTCGATAGCCACAATCTTGTGTCCGTGCTCGGAAGCAGCGCGGATGGCATCGGGACAGTTGCGTATGTGCACGGAAATGTGGTCGCCGTCATCGAAGCCTATCAGCTCACTGCTCTCCGGCAGAGGGTGGCAATGGGGACATAATGTGTACTGGGAGTGCGGCTGGTTCTTCAGATAGTTCTTGATGTACTTCCTTGCCTTGTAGGTGACCACTGAATTGTACCATTCCGGCTGCGGATGCATACCCGGGTCGGTGCCGATTGCTACACTGTCGCCCCGGGAGAGCACGGTCTGTATGCTGCACAGGCGTCCGTTGACGCGGGCATATTTGGCGTGGTCTCCAAATTCCTGCCCCAGCTCGTACGCGAAATCGAGGGCAGTCGCTCCCTTCGGCAGGGTGATTGGGAGGGCGTCGCTCGTGAACACCACCACGTCTTCGTTGAAGAGCGAGTCCCTGATTCCTAGCATCATACTTTCCGGATCCTCGGACAGCTCCCTGAGCACTGCAGTCAGGCGCTTGAGCCACTGCTCCTTGCTCTCCAGCACGCAGCCGAAATATGATTGCTCCCTCATACTCCTGGAACTCACGTGGAATTCCTCTATCGAGCCGTGGGGGTTAAGGAGCCTGAAGTGCACCGAACGGTAGCCGTTGGCCTTGGGCTGGGTGATGTAGTTGACCAGAGTGCCGCTCTGCTCGCGGTAGATTGATGCCAGAACTGAATAAATCTTCAGCGCCATATCCTTCTCGTCGCGCATCTTCCAGTCGGGATCGCTCATCTGCTGCGGGTCATACAGGGCGCGTATGTAATGCTTGAACGGCACGTGGTAGAAGTCGCAGCCCCGCTCGCGCATCTCCCTGTAAATGGAAAATGGCTTGCGGTAGCGTATATCCCAGCTCACTCCACCGCCGAACACGGGTTCTACTGCTTTCGCGGCCTCTTCCATAAAGGCTTCCACGGCATTCCTGGTCCTCTCCCTGTCCTCCTCGAGCGCCTGTTCTATGGAGTTGTACTCTTCCGGATTGAGGAACTGGAAGGCCAGGTTCTCGAGCTCTGACTTTACTTTGAACAGGCCCAACCTGCCAGCCAGAGGGGCGAAGAAAAACTGGGTCTCGGAAGCGATTTTCCACTGCTTCTGCATACGCATGGACCCCAGGGTACGCATATTGTTGAGACGGTCTGAGAGCTTGAGTATCAGCACTCTGACATCATCGTGCACTGAGCTGAGTATGTGCTGGAAGTTGTCGACCTGCTCCTTGTTGGGCTTGGTCACGGCACCCACCAGGAAGGCTACGTCATCCCCGAACCTTTCCCTGATGTCCTCAATCGTGTATGGAGTATCCTCCACCACGTCGTGAAGCAGGGCTGCAGCAACTATGGCAGAGTCGTGCTGGCGCATTTCCTCAAGCACTATGAGCGCAACTGCAAGGGGATGCAGGATGTAGGGTGCGCCGCTCTTGCGTTTCTGGGGCTTGTGGGCCTCTTCCGCAAGTTCGCAGGCGTTATGGACAAGAGCTATGTCCTTGTCTGAAAAGGAGTCAGGTAGGGCTTTGAAGAGCTTTTCCTTGGCTTGGAGAATCATTTCGTCGTAATTCATACACTTCCCGTTAACCGTGAACCCTCAAATTTAGTCAAACTTGCGGGAAATGCAAAGGAAATCAAGCGCTTTTCTTGCAACTCCCCACCTCGCATTAAGGAAAACAATAACCCCTTGGCGGAAGGCCGGCCTTAGAAATGACGGAAACCAAGATAATCTTTGTCCGTGCCTTCAAAGCGCAGCGTCTCTGCAGGACCTTCTATGCGTCCTATGACGAAGTGCTTGAGCTTCAGCCTCTTCTCCGCTTCAGGGGAAACAGTGAAAAGCAATTCATAGTCTTCGCCTCCGCAAAGTGCCAGTTCAAGGGCATCCAATCCCTTTGCGCTGCAGTAGTCGTGTAGTGCGGAGGAAACAGGTATTTTTCGTGTATCTATCACGGCACCTCTTCCGGAGGCCTTGAGTATGTGCCTTAGGTCAGAGGCGATTCCGTCCGATATGTCCATCATTGCGTGTACTCCGGGGTCTGAGCAAAGCTCCATGCCTTCCGCCACCCGGGGTTCCGGATGTCTGTGCTTTTCCAGAAGGCAGGCGGGTCCGTCTTCCGATTCCAGGATAAGTCTCAATCCTGCCGCCGAGTCGCCCAGGAAACCGCTCACGCATATCAGGTCGCCTTCGCAGGCCGTGCTGCGCAGCTTGGCTTTGCCGGAAGGAACTTCACCCAGCACTGCCACGTTAATGCATACCAGTTTCCTGCTGGCAGTAGTGTCGCCGCCCAGCAGGGCGCAGGAATATTTATCTGAAATGTCCCTGTAGCCGCGTATGAACTCATCCATCCATTCCGCGTCCACTTCAGGACTGAGCGCCAGCGACAGGAAGGAGGCCACCGGCCTCGCTCCCATGGCCGCCAAGTCGCTTATATTGACAGCTGCGGATTTCCATCCCAGATCATAAGGCGAGATGCCGGAAAGCAGAAAATGGCTCCCCTCCACGAGCATATCCGTGCTCACCAGAGTATCAATGCCGTCTTTCTGGGGAAGTATGGCACAGTCGTCCCCTATTCCCAAAACCCCTTCCGGCAGTCTTATGCCCTGCCGGATACGGTCGATCAAACCGAATTCTCCCAATTCCTTGAGTGTCATCCGCACTGTCTTTTGGAAATGAAACTAGCTTATGAAAAGCAGCTCCCTGTACTTAGGAAGAGGCCAGGTGTTGTTGTCCACAAGCTCCTCAAGCTTATCAATAGGCTTGCGCAGATCGAAGAGGGCCTCTGCTATTTCGTGGTATGCCTTTGCCTTCTCGTACTCGTTCTCGATTGCGTTTGCCTTCTTGCGGGCTTCCTTCATTGCCGCAGTCTTCTCGCGTATGTCGTCCACATAAACGGATATCTTGCCCAGCAGCTCAAGTTCCGTGGTGCAGCTCTCGGTGGAGCCGTAAACCTCCTTGCAGAGGGCGACTTCCTTGAGCAGCCTTGCCTTGTAATCGAGCACGGCAGGGATGATATGGTTGATAGCCATCCTGACGAGCACGCGGGACTCGATCTGCACCTTCTTGGTGTACATCTCCCACTTCACCTCATTGCGGGCTTCGAGTTCCTTCTCGGTATAGACTCCTGTCTTGGTGAACATCTCCACTGCATCCGGGGTGGTGAATTGCTTAATCATCTCAGGCACACTGGTTTCGGTGTCCAGACCGCGCTTCCTGGCTTCTTCCTTCCACTCTTCGGTGTAACCGTTACCGTCGAAGCATACCACGTCAATCACGGAAGCGATCACAGGTTTGAGCGCGTCCATGATGGCCACGTTGGTCTCCTTGCCCTTTGCGAGCTCCTTGTCAACCTCGGCCTTGAAAGCGATGAGCTGCTCCGCCACGGCTGAGTTCAGGGTGGTCATTGCACCGGCGCAGTTGGCTGAAGAACCGACGGCGCGGAACTCGAAGCGGTTGCCGGTGAAGGCGAAAGGTGAGGTGCGGTTGCGGTCGGTGTTGTCCACAAATAATTCAGGAATCTCCACGATGCCTACGCTCTTGCCCTTCTTGCCTGCAATCTCGATCGGAGTGTCGGACGGCACTTCGAGCAACTTGTGGAGCACGTCTGTCATTGTCTTGCCGAGGAAGGCGGACACGATTGCAGGAGGTGCCTCGTTTGCACCGAGACGGTGGGCGTTGGTGGCGCTGGCGATGGATGCCTTGAGCAGAGCATTATGCTTCTGCACGGCAGCAAGCACGTTCACGAAGAAGGTTACGAACTGGAGATTGCCCTTGGCATCCTTGCCAGGTGCGAAGAGCTGCACTCCGGTATCGGTGCCTAGAGACCAGTTGTTGTGCTTTCCGGAACCGTTCACGCCGTCGAAAGGCTTTTCGTGGAACAGCACTACGAAGCCGTGTTTGCGAGCAATTCTGTTCATCAGGTTCATCACAATCTGGTTCTGGTCGTTTGCAAGGTTGGTCTCACCGTATATAGGGGCGAGTTCGAACTGATTCGGAGCCACCTCGTTGTGTCTGGTCTTGAGAGGAATGCCGAGCTTGTGACCCTCGATTTCCAGCTCCCTCATGAAGGCTGCCACGCGGCTCGGAATCGCTCCGAAATAGTGGTCGTCAAGCTGCTGGTTCTTGGATGAATTGTGGCCCATAAGGGTGCGGCCGGTAATCATAAGGTCAGGTCTGGCGGCATAGAGGGATTCGTCCACGAGGAAGTACTCCTGCTCCCATCCGAGGTATGAGTAAACCTTCTCCACTGCCGGGTCGAAGAGCTTGCACACCGGAACGGCGGCATCGGAAACGGCCTTGAGAGCCTTCTTGAGCGGGGTTTTGTAGTCGAGAGCTTCACCGGTGTATGCCACGAAGACCGTAGGGATGCAGAGCGTGTCACCCTGTATGAATACCGGAGAGGTAGGGTCCCATGCAGTGTAGCCGCGGGCTTCGAAGGTGGCTCTGATTCCTCCGTTCGGGAAGGAGGATGCATCCGGCTCCTGCTGTGCGAGGGACTTGCCGTCGAAAGTCTCGATGACTCCGCCCTTGCCGTCGTAATCAATCAGCGAATCGTGTTTTTCTGCTGTGCCTTCGGTGAGAGGCTGGAACCAGTGGGTGATATGCGTAACTCCGTGTTCCATAGCCCATTGCTTCATTCCTCTGGCGACTCCGTCCGCTGTTTTGCGATCCAGGGCAACTCCCTTGTCAATGCAACTGAGGAGGGCATTCAGGGTTTCTGCGTCAAGATACTTGTGCATCTTGGGCCTGTCGAAGACAAGTTCTCCATAGTAGTCGGATGTCTTGCAGGCCGGGCGCTCCACGTCCACTGCCTTTTTAATGAAGGATTCCTTCACCAATTCAAATCTGTCGGTACTCATAACTTATACATTAATAACTAACTGTTCCGAAATAACTTGGCTTTTACATAAAAATTGAGGCTGATCCCCTTGGACCAGCCTCATATTGTTTAATGAATGCCCGTAGCGCCTTGACGGCTGGAAAATCTAGTGCACGAGAACATTCAGGACCATCTGCTGGCTCTGCTGCTGCTCCTGCTGCTGATTTGAAACGGTATAATACATCACCTCAATATTATTTCGAGGCGCAATTTAGTAAAAAAATCCAACATTGCTACATTTTTTCTCTTTTTTTTGCCTGCTTTGTCTTAATTTTGCATCGTTATGGAACATTACGGATTCAAGAGAGTAGCCGCCGCAGTGCCGGTGGTGACTGTTGCGGATTGCCGCCGCAACGCTGAAAACATACTCAGAATGGCTTCTGAGGCAAAAGCCAAGGGCGCAGGATTAGTCGCATTCCCGGAAATGAGCGTATGCGGATACACTTGCGCCGACCTTTTTGGAGGCTCCAAACTCATCAGCGAAGCCGAGGAAGCGGTGCGCAGCATACTGGAACTCAGCGCAGGCCTTGATATCATTATGGTATTCGGCGCCCCGGTGCGCTACGCCGGCAGGCTCTTCAACTGCGCCCTCGTGTCCCGGGCCGGCAGGCTTCTCGGCATCGTGCCCAAGACCTACCTCGCCGGCAACGCGGAATTCTACGAGCCGCGCTGGTTCGAATCCGCGCGTGTGCTTCCGGAAGGCGGAGTGGACTTGGACTACGCCGGACAGCGCTGCGTGTTGGGTCAGAACCAGTTATTCCGTTGCGGGGAGCTGCTCTTCGGGGTGGAGTTGTGCCAGGATCTCTGGGCTCCGGTACCCCCTTCCAGCTTCGCAACGCTTGCGGGCGCCCAGCTCATAGTGAACCTGTCCGCGAGCAACGAAATACTCCTGAAAAACGAATACAGACGCAGCCTGGTGAACGCTACCGCATCCAGATTAATATGCGCATACCTTTATTGTTCAGTAGGTTACGGGGAATCTACCCAGGATCTTGTGTGGCCGGGAGCGGCAATGGTCTCAGAGTATGGAAGCATACTCGCGGAGAACGAACGCTTCCGCAGGGAGGACAGCCTGATATGCGCGGATATTGACATAGATCGCATCGAGGTCCTGCGCACACGCGAGCATTCCTACAATTGCGAACTCCCCCGCCCTGCCTACGCTGTCGTGGATGCCGGTGCAGCAGTGGATACGGACTTCGAAACAGCGCTGCTGCGCAAGGTGGAGCCACACCCGTTCGTGCCCCAGGGCAACGACGCTGCGCTGGACGCACGTTGCCGCGAAATCCTCACCGCCCAGGTGAGCGGACTCGAGACGCGTCTGGACCACATACACTGCCGCAAGGCGATAATAGGCGTGTCCGGAGGTCTGGATTCCACGCTGGCGCTGCTGGTGACCGCCCTCGCCTTCGACAGGCTCGGAATCAAGCGCAGCAATATAATTGGCGTCACGATGCCGGGATTCGGCACCACTGCCCGCACCCACGACAACTCCACTTCCCTTATGGAGCTTATGGGCATCACTTCCCGGGAGATTTCAATTGTTCCGGCGACCCGCCAGCATTTCAGCGACATAGGTCAGGATGAGTCCGTGCACGACCTCACCTACGAGAACTGCCAGGCTCGCGAACGTACTCAGATACTTATGGACCTCGCCGGCAAGGAAGGCGGCATAGTCGTAGGTACCGGAGACCTCTCTGAGCTCGCACTTGGCTGGTGTACATACAATGGTGACCACATGTCGATGTACGCGGTCAACGTGAGCGTACCGAAAACCCTTGTGCGCACTTTGGTGGTATGGGCGGCGAAGCACCGTTTCCAGAATACCCCGGGCGCGGCCGAAGTCCTTCTGGACATAGCCGACACGCCTATCAGCCCGGAACTTATTCCTGCGGACGAGATGGGCAACATCAGACAGAAGACCGAGGACCTCGTGGGCCCTTATGAGCTGCACGACTTCTTCCTGTATAATTTCTTCAGATGCGGCTTTGCTCCCGAAAAAATCCTCTTCCTTGCCCGCAAAGCCTTTGCCGGGCTTTATGAGGATGCCGTGTTGAAGCATTGGCTGGAGGTCTTTCTCAAGCGCTTCTTCAGCCAGCAGTTCAAGCGATCCTGCATTCCGGATGGCCCAAAGGTCGGCTCTGTGTCACTCTCCCCTCGAGGTGACTGGAGGATGCCAAGCGACATTGCCTGTCCGTGGACTCTGGACTGAGCTCATCAAAAGTAACACTTGTTGTATAACATCTGTTTTGAAATAATAAATACTATACGTACATTTGCATAGTTATTATTTGTGATATGTACGATTTTTCAGATGTGACCCGGTCAATAAGGGAAATAGTGGCAAACGAAGAGAAGATGCTGCTTGAGCTGCCGCAGGATGTCTATACAACACGTTTCAACATACAGGACAGGAACATAAAGATGCTCCTGGGACATATGGTGGATTCTGCCTGCAACAATCAGCAGCGGTTGGTAAGGCTGCAATACGCGCCCCGTTGCGGCTGGTCGGCCCCAGATGCCAAGGTGGGAATGTTGGTGTTTCCGGACTATACCCAGGACAATGATCTGTGGATTTTCCTCCAGGACTATCGCAACTATCCATGGGAGGAACTGGTAACATTGTGGAGATGCACCAATCTCCATATCGCCCACATTATCGATGCTCTGGATCAAAGCAGACTTGATAATTACTGGATTGATTATCAGGGCGATAAATGTACGCTAAAGGATATGGCTTGCGGCTACCTGGAACACCTAAAGCTGCACGTCGGCCAAATACACGAGCTTGTGGAGCTCAGGTGATTGTATATGCATCGCGTTCTCACTTCTACTCCACCTCCATTGACTTAACTACTGGTCGATGTAATTATTAATCTTGTTTGCAGGGTTCAGAGCAGTCTGATCACATAGTTGAAGCGACTTGACCATGTGAAGCGTTCCTTTCTTGTATTTTTGAAAATGGGCAGAAGCAATATGCTTCTCATAAGCATCTTTTGAGCTATAGGTCTCAAGGATGGTCACAAGGCATGGATTTTCCTTATCCTGTAAGGCATACATAGTCAGCACACCAGCTTCAGTGCGCAAGGAGACTTCCCCAACCTCCACAGCATACTTTATGTATTCATCTAAATATTGAGGATAGACCTCAATTTTAGATAAACGAACTATGCCGTCTGCAGACATGGAATCTTTTTCACACATACCTGTAGTATTCGCTTCTTGACGCATATTACACGAAAGAAAAAGGAAAACAAACAGGATGAGCGCTACTGTATTTCTCATATTTGCAAAACACTATTTCCATTTTAATCAGACTCCTTTACCCATTTCGTAGGCCTGCATAAGACAGTCATTGCCTTGCGTGCGGCATTGCTATGCAAAGGTCCACAAAATAATCAAATGAACATATACCGGAAATTCGGGAACAATAAGCTGAATATCGGCAAGAACCTGCTATATCGTCAGGCGATTATTCCGCTACCTTGTCAAAGAGGGCGAGAGTCGTGGTATCCTCCTTGGTGATTAACTTCGTATTATAGTAGCTGTGCCTGTTGGCAGCGATTATGATCTGTTTGTCCCCCTTCTCCTGAAGCTCCTTCTGAAGAAGGGCAATAAGTTCTGATGTCTTCATAAATATCAATTTTTGCGAATATAGTGAATAAGTTTCAAATAACGTTGCCTGAATGGCACAGAATGTCGTTCAGTTCTGAGAAATCGTCAATGATGTAGTCAGCTCCTGCTTGTTTCAGGTCTTCTCTGGAGGCATTGCCGTAGCTTACGGCGCAACTCAGGCAACCCGCGCCCTTGCCCATAAGTATGTCCACGGGCATATCGCCAACCACCAATGCATCTTCAGGACGCTTGTTCAGCTTCCTCAGGGTCGTGAGTACGGGCTCCGGGTCGGGTTTATGTCTGGCCACACTGTCGGCCCCGAGCAGGCAGTCGAAACAGTGGGCAATGCCAAGGTCATCAAGGAATTCAATCAGTGACGGCAAGCCGCGGGAAGTGGCAATTCCCATTTTGTAGCCTTGACTCCTGAGCTCTTCCAGGGTCTCCACTACGTGCGGGAAGGGCTTGATTCTGTAGATTGATTTGTTCCGTTCGAAGAGCACCCGGTATGTCGTGGCGCAGTCGTCTAGAATCTGCTCCCCGAGTTCCGGCATCAGGCTGCGGAAACATTCCTTCAGAGGCAAACCTATTGTGGCTGCGCAGGCTTCTTCGCTGCGCTCGGGCAGACCCAATTGTTCCAGTGTTTGCCTCATCGTGGTGACTATGTTCTGCCTGGTGTCTCCCAGGGTGCCGTCGAAGTCAAAGATTATGAGTGAAATACTTGTCATAAAGCCAATATGGTGAAATCGTGTGTAGTCCGGCGTTTAGTGCAGGATAACTATTCTGTCTACAAAAATAGCCATAAGTTACCGGATTAGGATTGCAAATCGGATAAAAAATAGTAACTTGCAATTGATATTGGGATACATTGCTTCAAATATGGAATACTCCGCGCCGTATGGGCTTCTGCTTCGAAATCTGGTCTTCAAGGAAAGCCCTTCTGGCTCAGCAGGGAATCGAATGGAGGACTCCATCTGAGATGAACCCAGGTGTGATGTTTGACTGACAGACTTTATAGGATGGATAATCAGATTAAGGCAAGCAAATGGAATAAGGCATCCGGTCACGCTGCCTGTTTTCTTGCCTATGCTATTTTCGGGCTTAACATAGTAATCTGCAAGGACTTGACCGGAAGTCACACTTTCTCCCCTCTCGCCTTGTTTTCCATAAGGTCAGTATGTGCCTGCGCTCTGTTCTGGCTGGTCTCGCTTTTCTTTCCCCGGGAAAGGGTTGAAGCAAGGGATTTTGCCAAGATATTCCTCGCTTCCTTTCTGGGTTATTTCTGCTGCCAGCTCTCGTTTCTCATGGCCATACCTCAGGTCACTCCGATGACCAGCTCCATCGTGAGCTCGCTCTCCCCTGTCTACACTATGTTCATTGCTGCCGTTGCCATCAAGGAGCCGCTCACTCTCAAGAAGGCTGCTGGCGTACTGGTGAGCTTCGGTGGTATGCTGCTCCTGGTGCTCGGGAGTATGAATGCCTCCGGGGTGCAGGAAAATACGATTCAGGGAATACTGCTGCTCATTGTCAACGGCCTGAGCTTCGCGCTGTACCTGGGCATATTCAAGCCGCTGATAAGTAAATACAGCGTGTGCACCTTTATGAAATGGATCTTTCTCTTCTCCACTCTGATGTCGCTTCCTTTCACTGCGGGTGAACTGATCCATCTCGACTGGTGTGCCATTCCTTCTGAAATTCTGCTCGAACTCGCATTCCTGGTATTTTTCGCCACCTTTGTGAGCTATTATCTCATACCTTACGGGCAGAAGCAGCTGCGCCCGACCCTGGTGAGCATGTACGCGTACGTTCAGCCCATCATTGCCACCGCAATCAGCATCTGCATAGGTATGGATCGCCTCAGCTGGCAAAAAATTCTCTCCGCCTTGCTCGTTTTTGCAGGTGTCATCATCGTCAGCCGCAGCAAGAGAAGGCTTGCGGAATGTTCAGAGAAAGCCGGCTGTGAAAAGCTTGCCCCATTTATGGACAATGATGTTGCACGGAAGAATATTGGGATTGAATGAATTGGATAATGTGCGCATTAATCAGATAAATTATATACGGTTTTATGAAGATCAGATTGAACTTTTTGTCCTTTTGCCTTACTGCCATCCTTGCAATGATGGCTTTCAATTCCTGTCAGAAAGAGAATGGCGGCGAATACAAGAACCTTCTGACCATCAATGGCGAGAATGTGCCCTTTGAAAGTGTTGCCGTTGATTTCGATGAAGAAAATGACGGTGTGACCATTGTTCCCCGCATTCCGGAGGATTATCCTATGGGGTCCCTTATAATTCAATTTGCCGGGAGCCTTATAGGAACAAGGGTTGATCTGTCAGTTATTGACAAATATGCTCCGGTCATTGCGACTCATTATGTGCACAGCGTCTATTTTTACAAGGAAGAAGAGGACGAACACTATTATTTGACCTGGGGAGCAGATTTTGATACCATACTTGCCGACGAAGGCAGTTTTGTGTCGATGAAGAAACTTGGCGATTCCAGCTACCAGATTGACATGTATTGCAAGTCAAACTCTTATGAGATTGAACTTCATTACAAGGGCATGTGTGATGATAAGAGGCCATAACGCTTCTCGTCATTTTCTGCAAAATAGCGCTCCCCTGCCCCTTTGGCCTGAATATGAGCATCTTCATCTTCTTGCCGCCCTCTCGGGCTATATAGATTTTGCGCATTTGCATAGATGTAAATAATCTATGCAATATAACGATAGTTTTCCTATCTTTGCATCATAACACAATTGGATGCGTAATTCTTATCTGGATATTGTCCGCTAGCGTTCCTTCATTTCTTTTACGGAACGCGTGAATTTAGGATACTCGCCCCGGGTTTCGGGGTGAGATTTGCTTGTTTAATCTAAAAATCAACAAAACAATGAATAAGAATTACATTATCCGTCATGAGACGGAAAGCGATTACAGAACAGTTGAAAATCTATGCCGGGAGTCTTTTTGGAATGTGTATCGGCCGGGGTGCACGGAGCACTATGTCCTTCACCATCTCAGGAGCCATCCGGATTTCATTCCGGAGCTGGACTTCGTGATGCAACTCGGAGATGCCATTATAGGGCAAGTTGTTTTTTGCCGTGCAGAAATACTCTCCGATAACGGGAGGAAGATTCCGATTCTGACTTTCGGGCCTATCGGCATTGCTCCGGAGTTCAAGCGCAAGGGCTATGGTCTGGCGCTTTTGAACTACGCTTTGGACAAGGCCCGGGATATGGGTTTCGGGGCCGTGTGCATGGAGGGCAACATCGATTTCTACGGCAAGGCCGGCTTTGTGTTGGCTTCGTCAAAAAAGATTCATTATCACGGAGAGGACCGCTCCGATCCTGTCCCCTTTTTCCTCTGCCTGGAACTCCAGGAAGGCTATCTTGATGGTATAGAGGGAGTTTACCACACCCCGAGGCCGTATTTCATCGCCCAGGAGAATCCTGAGGATTTCGAGAGCTACGACAGAGGATTTCCGCCTAAGGAGAAGCTTAAGCTCCCGGGGCAGCTTTTCTGATGCTTGACCATGTCATCGGACTTCTTCGGATTGTCTGATGACTATTATTCATAATACTTGTCTACGTGAAAGAACTGCCGGAAAGCTTTGCGAAAAAATGGGGAATCGATGTTGCGAGTATTCTTGGGAATGTTTACATTTGTGCATCTATGTTCTATGGCTCTCATATAACTGATAGAGGCCCTTGCTGTTCAGGGAGGGATAGTTTTTTGTTGTGTAATAAAGGTGCATTGTCGATTGAAGAGAGGTGCACCATAATAATGGTTATTTTATGAAAAAGTATTTAGCTCTTGCAGCAGCAGCGGTGTTACTGCTCGGATTTGGAGTGTCCTGTCAGGAGGAGAATGAACCTTCTGTAACCATTGTATGTACAACTTCGGCTGCTACTGACATCGCAGCGCATTCAGCGACATTGAATGGAAGTGTGTCGACCAGCAATGCAATAGCGGATAAGGCTGATGCTTGGTTTATTATTGGTCAAGATGAGAAAAACTTGGCTGCAAATGGCTTGAAGATTTCTGCTGAGGCTGTCCCGACCACAGGCGGGCTGGTTTCTGTGAGTGCCACCGAACTGGAACCGGAGACTACTTACTATTATATGTTATTTGCTTCGGTAGATGGACAAGAGTCGAGTGGAGAGCTAAAATCATTTAGCACGCTTTCGGAACCAAAGGAGCCCGAAGTTACGACAGGAGACGCCACCGATGTTAGCCTTTTCACAGCAACATTGAATGGCTCTTTGTCTTTCGAGATTGATGGCACGCAGCCACAATCCGCCTGCTTCCTTTATGGCGATTCGGCGAATACACTAGAGGAACTCGTGGCATCTGGCCAGAATGTTTCAACTGACTTGGCGGAAGATGGTTCATTTGAAGTATCCTTAAGAGCATTGAATTATAATACAAATTATTGCTTTGTCGCCTGTGTCAACTTCGGCGATGTAGAGTATTATGGAGAAGTAAAGAGCTTTAGAACAGCGGATTTACCTTCAGATGCAATTGACATGGGATTGTCTGTAAAATGGGCTGCAGCTAATTTCGGAGCAGTAAATCCGGAAGATTACGGGTATTATTATGCGTGGGGAGAAACGGAGACTAAGGACGACTATAGGCAGAGAACATATAAGTGGTATAACGAGGCCTTAACTGCATATTCAAAATATAATACGGATCCTGATTATGGACCTGCAGACAATAAGACAGAACTTGATTCTGTTGATGATGTGATACAGCAAATAATGGGAGAAAAATGGAAAATGCCTTCTGCTAGTCAGTGGAAAGAGTTATTGGAAAACTGTACTTGGACTTGGACTCAAACGAATGGAGTCAACGGATATCTTGTTACTAGCAAAAAGAACGATGCAAGCATCTTTCTTCCTGCTGCCGGTTACCGCGAAGCAGACGAGTGGAAAGATGTGGCTTCCTACGGTTGCTACTGGTCTTCATCACTTTTTAAGGATTTCTCGGACTACGCTTGGCTTTTGTCTTTCAATGCTGACGAATTCTTTATGAATCACAAGAATCGTTTCCTTGGACTTCCTATCCGTCCTGTTTTAGGATATTAGATGCTTGTCAAGAAAATACGGAAGTCCCAGACTGTACTGAAATGACACAAAGAGGCCCTGTTTTGAGGACGAAAGGTAGGTTTTAGGTCGGTTCGCAAGGGGTAGGGTTGGCTGCGGGCGAGCTGCCGGGATTGGATACAGCGTTTTTGAGCCCAAAGCTCGCTCCTGCAATTCACCTGGCACGAAGCAAAATCATAACAATTTAGCTATCAATGTATTAGAAATTTAGTGCTTGCCAGGTGACATCGATTTGGTTTCACCTGGCAAGTCTCATTTTTCTATAGTAATGATAATCAGGCAGTTACAATTACTCGGCGTGCCAGGTGTTTTGCACGAGAAAGCCTCAGAGGCTTGAAGGCTTGAAGGCGAAAACTGCCAGATCCAGTCGCAACTATGAAGACATTGAATATATGTCCGTCCACGTTAAGGGAAGGATTCAGCACATACTCTTCGGTGGCAGTCAAAGCGCTTATCGACGGCATCCAAGTCCCTCACATTTTTCTTGATGACCACCCAATATATCCCGTTGATGTACAGAAAGCTGGCAAGCGGAAGCAATTGTCACTCAATAGGTTTGAAATCAGAAGCGGGATGCTTGCAGATAGGACAGATAAAGTCGGCCGGGAGTTCTTCGCCTTCGTATATGTAGCCGCATATTGTACATACCCAGCCTTTCTTCTTCGGACGCCCAGGTGCAGGCTTGATGTTTTTGTGATAGTAAGCATAGGTTGCCGAAGGGGTATCATTGAGTGTTTCAGCATCCGTAACCTCGGCGATGAAAAGGGTATGTGTGCCCAAATCAACCATTGACTCAACCTTTGCAGAGAGAACGGCATTTACGCCTTCTGTGACATAGATAATACCGTTGTCAGAACGGGAGAAACTGATGCCTATGGCTTTATCAACATCCTTTCCACTCTGGAATCCCCAATGCTTGAATATATCGAAAGAAGCTGATTCAGAAAGGATTGACACATTGAACATGCCGGTTTTCTCAATCATTCCGTGAGTGTAGTTCGCCTTATTGACTGCAAGGGAAATGCGGTTCGGGGTAGTTGTGAGCTGCATGACTGTATTTGTGATGCAACCGTTGTCTTTTTCGCCATCGCGGGCTGTCACTACGAACAAGCCATATGACAATTTGAAAAATGCTGTATTGTCCATAATAAAATAATTTGAAACATCACTCGAATTTAAGTGATTTTGGACAGATAGCAAAGTTTTATTAAAAATACATTAATAACCACCAGCCCCGGTAGTGTTTCATTGAGTGTGGGAGGCTGTATTTCTGCCTGACGTGTCAAGTCAGGAAAAGCGTGGAAAGAAACGAGCCGCAGGTATTTCTGCCTAATCTATATTTTAATGCCTAAATAACCGAAAATATTAGGCAGTAAAATATAGATTAGGCAGAAAATGAGTATTTTTGCAGTGTAATAAGAAGGAAAACGATATGCATATATTCGATTACAAGGAAAGACCAGAGAAACTGCTTACTCCGGAAGTTGTTAACCAGCTTGGAAAAATTCACGAGCTAAAAGGCCGTCAGGAGCTGTTCATCGAGGCAGCTCCGGATGTACTTACTTCGCTGCTGGAGATTGCCAAGATACAGTCAACCAAGGCGTCTAACAAGATTGAGGGCATATGGACAAGCGATGAGCGTCTAGAGGCTATCGTGAAGGAGAAGTCCCAGCCGAGGAACCGCAGTGAGGAAGAGATCTCAGGCTACCGTGACGTGCTGGCCACCATCCACGAGAGCTACGAGTATATCACTCCCCGTCCGAACAACATCCTCCAGCTTCACAGGGACCTGTACAGTTTCTCCTCAAGTTCTGCAGGCGGAGCATACAAGAACTCGGACAACGTGATAGCCGAGACCGGAACGGACGGCAAGTCAAGAGCAAGGTTCATCCCCGTTCCGGCATTCCAGACCGCGGATGCCATGGAGCAGCTATGCAGCAACTTCATCGATGCAATGGAAGAAGGACGATACGATCCGCTTGTGCTGGTGCCGATGTTCATTCTTGATTTCCTGTGCATCCACCCGTTCAATGACGGCAACGGACGCATGAGCCGACTTCTAAACCTTCTGCTGCTTTACCGATGCGGCTACATCGTGGGCAAATATATTTCTGTAGAGATGCTTATCGAGAATAGCAAGGAGACTTATTACGAGGCCCTGAAAGACAGTTCTACAGAATGGCACAACTCAGATAATGACTACCTCCCGTTTGTGAAATACTACCTGGGCGTAGTCCTCAAAGGCTACAACGAGTTTGAAGACAGGGTTGAGTACATGCGCCACGTTGGCATTAGCAAGCCAGACAGGGTTAAGGCAGTGTTTGACCGCAAGCTTGGAAAAATCACCAAGGCCGACATCGTGGAGCTCTGCCCGGACATCAGCCTTGCAACCATAGAAAACACTCTGAACACCTTACTGACTGGCGGTTACATTGAAAAACATGGCAAGTCCCGCGGAACCTATTACACAAAGAAGTAACCATCCTGCAGAGACGATGACACACGCGGACAGATTCACAAAAAGAGGCTTTTCGTCCGTAGGTTTGCGATACTCGGTATTGATCTGTCCGGTGATGGATTCAACACCGTTGACAACTGTGGAGAGGCATTTTGACACCTGAATGCTTTCCAGCCACTGCCCGGGTACATAAGACAGCCCGAAAGGGGTGGCAATGCCGCGCATAGCCGGCCTGTTCTCGTCTAGCATTTGGGTATAAACGCCGCATTATGCTGTGTGAACCGTTGCCGGCCAGGCGCCGTCATTCAGTCTTGAAACTCTCGACCGGGTTGACGCTGGCCAGCTGCAATGTCAGCAAGGCTTCCACGATATATATGGCAACCAACACGGCAGCGCCAGTCAGTGCAAACATCCACCAATCAAGAGGAAGGCGGTATTCGAACATCATCAGCCATCTGCCGGAAGCAACTACAGCCAGGATTTCGCCGACAAGTATCGAAGGAATTGCCAGATATGAGAAATCCCTGACCACTATCTTTATGATACCCCAGAGGGAAGAGCCGCACAACTTCCTGATGGCCACCTCTTTACGACGTCGCTTAAGCTCGTCGGAGATGTAACCTACAAGGCCGATTGCCGCAAGGATGGTGGCGAGAATCGAGACTATCATCTGTAGCCTTCCCTATAAGTGTGAACTTCCCCTTTTTAGGACAACCTGAGATTAGACTGCAATATAGTGTTTTTTTAGTTTTCCGCCGCATGTTGCAGTTGTTGATTGATTTCTGATAGGCCACCTCGAGCGTGAGACGGAGATATATGCAAGGCTGCCCGCAGGGCACTTGTCTTGGCCTTGCAGATATCGGAGGCGAAGCTATATTCGCATATCAGAACATCAATCATCATCCTTTTCTTTCAATGCCCTGTATTCGTAGGGCGTCATATTGTTCAAAGACTCGTGGGGTCTTTCTTTGTTGTAGTAGTTTCGCCAAGTTTCTGTCTGCATCCTTACCTCATCGATGGTTCTGAAGATGTAAGCGTCCAAAACCGCTCTGCGATAGCTGCCGTTGAAGCGCTCGATATAACCGTTCTGTGTCGGACATCCAGGTTGCGTATATAACAATCTAATATCGTTGGATGGTTAATCTGTCTGATATTTGTGCTCTAGCTTTCGCATGCTTGGGGATTACGGCTTCTATGATTGTCCGATGCTCCATACAGCGGATATGTCCAACTGCAATCAGGTGACTAAAATTGGAGCAAGTGCATTCGAGAGCAGTAACTCAATATCAGTCAGCCTCCGGATGGAAGGACTTCGCTTCCATAACAGGTCTGAACGAATAAACTTGGTTCTATGCCGTGACTCACTTGCTGAATCACGGCAGTTTTTTTATATTTGTAGGGTTGAGACAACATTACTTATGAGCAGTTTTGATGAATACATAAAAGGAGGTACCCCTTCGCAAAGAGAGAAGTCGTATGCGTGGCAGACTGCCATTGGCCTTCAGGATGTGGATGGTCTGAAGCCTTCTGATTATCTGGTTCAAACAGCAAAACAAAACATCGATGGAGACATCTCCATCAATGAAGTCAAACAACTTCTTGACAACTATTATGAGTCTAAAGCTGCCATAGGCGAAATTGATGAACGTACTGAGGAGGCCGACAAGGTTTCCGCCAGAATCACGGAAATCCTTACCGAAAAAACCTTCAATTTCACTCCGGACTATCTCATTCAAATTCACAAAAGGCTCTTTTCCGGTATTTTCGATTTGGCAGGAGTAATCCGTCCATACAATATCACCAAGAAGGAATGGGTATTGGATGGAGATACGGTACTTTATTCGTCATTCGAGATGATACGTCAGACTCTTGAATATGATTTCAGGGAAGAGAAGAACATTGATTATTCCACGCTTAATGTCACCCAGGCTGTGAAGCAGATATGCAAGTTCATATCAGGGATTTGGCAGATACATCCGTTCTGTGAAGGTAATACAAGAAGCACTGCCGTATTCGCAATCAAGTACCTCAGGAATTTCGGTTTTGATATAAATAATGAGGCATTTGCCAAGAACTCCTGGTATTTCAGGAATGCCTTGGTTCGAGCCAATTATGTCAACTACTCCAAGAATGTGACAGCCACTCCCCTATTTCTTGAACGTTTCTTTGACAATTTACTATTCGGAGCAAAGCACGAACTCCATAATCGCGATATGCATATTTCAAAGTGTCAAAGTGACACGGAGAACTCCCCAAAGTGCCAAATTGGCCCTTTGGATGTCACATTGGAAGAAAAAGTGTTGCTTGAATTCGTGAAGGCAAATCCCAAGGCAACGCAGGAGCAGATTGCAAAGCATATTGGCAAATCATCCCGAACAGTCAAGCGGATAACTGCCAGCCTTTACGCGAAAGGTTATCTCAAGCGCGAAAATGGCAAAAGGAACGGCGTTTGGATAACAATAGAATATAGATAGAGGTTGACTAAAAGTTGTAGTAACATTGTAGCACCATTTTTTTATAGCAAACCCCCTCTCAGCATCGCTGAAAGGGGTTTGAAGAGGTGCGTAGCGGAATCGAACCACTGTGACAGGTTTTGCAGACCTGCGCCTAACCACTCGGCCAACGCACCTTTTGGGAGTGCAAATATACGATTATTTTTGCGAAATCCAAAGGACAAAATGATATTTTGGCAGAATACGTGTGATATTTCATTTAAAGGAATAATTTGAGTATATTTACAATCGAATGAAATTGACTGAATTACGATTATGAAGAAGGAAAACATACTTTCAGCAACATTTCTTGTGGCATTCCTGCTGCTGAGTTCTTGCTCGATCTATAAGTCCTCCGGACTCAGTTCCAATCCCGGGGATGAGACAGTGAATATCGGTTACGGTTCCACCACAAAGGACAGGAATACTCAGGCTATATCCACTCTTAAAGTCAAGGGAAACACCTCGTATTCAGATATATACAAATATATCCAGGGTATGATTCCGGGAGTGGAGGTGATAGGGAGCAATATAAGAATAAGAGGGATACAGTCCAACAATGACCCAGGATATGCGATGATAATCGTTGACGGGGTGCCGGTGGAAGACGTAAGCTACCTTGATCCGAATATCGTAGATACAATCGACGTGCTCAAGGATGCTTCGGCAGCCTCAATCTACGGCATACGCGCATCAAATGGCGTTGTGCTCATCACAACCCGCAAGAAATAGCACTCAGATTTCCGCGAGCACGGTCTCGCAGGCGCGCACATAATCCCCCAGGGACACTTTGATTTCGGCATCGAGAGGCAGGAATATGTCAATTCTCGAGCCGAATTTTATAATGCCGCACTGCTCGCCGCTGCGCGCATCTCCCCTGGACTTGCCATAGCATACGATGCGTCTGGCGAAGCCGCCTGCAATCTGCTTGAAGAAGACCTGACGTCCCTGAGCTGTCACAATACCCACGCAACTGTGCTCATTCTCCTCTGAAGCCTTGGGCTTGAAGGCGAAGAAATGTTTCCCGGGGTAGTAACGATAGTAGTCCACACGTCCGTCAACAGGCCAGAAATTCGCGTGCACGTCGAAAAAGTTCATATACACCGAGAGCTGTATGCACTCCTGCTTGAGGTATTCCTTCTCGTACACCTTTTCCAGGATGACCACCTTTCCGTCGGCAACGGAAGTCACCAGCTTGTCCGAGCCCATACGAAGCCTCTTGGGGATGCGGAAAAAGGCAAGTTGCCATACGCAAACCCAGATCAGCATCGCGAGCATAGGATATACCAGCCACGGGATGCGGACCAGAAAAATGAAAACCAGTGCCACGACGGCGCAGCCGGTGAACACAAGCGCAAGGGTGCCGCGGGAATTCTTGTCAATCTTCATAGGGCATGTAATTACGTGGTCAAACAGAGGCTTAAAGAAGTCCGGTGAGGCAGAGGTACAGCGCCGCTGCCGGTATGGCAACAAGGCTGCTGTCGAAGCGGTCCAGCATACCGCCGTGACCCGGGATTATCCTGCCGGAATCCTTCACGTTGAAATGGCGTTTCCACTGCGATTCGAAGAGATCCCCGCAAACCCCGCAGACGCTGAGAATAGCGCCAAGCACAATGCAGTGCACGAGAGGGAAAGGAAACCAGTTCAGGAAATGCAGACCCACAGAGGCGGCAACGGCAAAGCCCAGTCCGCTCCAGAAGCCTACCCAGGACTTTTTCGGGGAGATGGAAGGAGCCAGTTTGCGGGAGTTTTCCTTTTGTCCGAAGAGCGTTCCCAGGCAATAGGCGCCTACATCAGAAATCCATATCACGATAAAGAACGAGAGCATCAGCCAGCCGTCGAACACATCTCCATCCATCATCACAAACGGCGAAAGCGAGATAGGGAGTGCAATATACAGCAGGCCGGCGTACACGAACGCGAGGTCGGAGAAATCCTCGGGAACACCGTGGAACACGCTGGTCATCGGAATCAGCAGCAGAGGCAGCAGGGAAAGGAAAATCCACCTTGCGTCCAGGCCGAAAAAGCAATGGGCCGCAACAAGAAGAAAGGCAAGTATGCCTGCGAGCAGACCCAGTTTCTGTTGGAGATAGTAGCGCTTCTGCAGGGAGATGGTATAGAACTCGTTCAGCGCGAAATACAAAATAAAGAGGAACAGGGCGCCGAAAATCGTCCTGTCCCATATAAGTCCGAACACCATCACCAGCAGGAACACCACGCCAGTGACGGTTCTAAGCAGAAAATTATTCATTGTCTTCTTTCTTATCATCCTTGAGTCTTTCCTCACCGTGCTTTCCAGCCTTAGGTCCGAAAATTGCCTCGATATCGTCAGACATGATCACTTCCTTGTCGATGAGAAGTTCAGCGAGTCTGGTCACTCCCTCCCAGTTGTCCTTCAGGATTTTCCTGGTGCGGGAAGTTATTTCATCCACTATGGCTTTCGCTTCTGAATCAATGAGTTGAGCTGTCTTCTCGCTATACGGCTTGGTGAGTTCATAGCCTCCCGGGTTGGAATCGTAGAAGGAAAGATTACCCACCTTCTCGCTCATTCCGTAATAAGTCACCATAGCGTAGGCCATCTTGGTGAGCCGCTCGAAGTCATTCAGTGCACCGGTGCAAGGCACTCCGTTGTTGACCATCTCCTCGGCCACCCTTCCGCCGACCAGGCAGCACATCTCGTCCATAAGGTCTGACTTGGACATCATCACTTTCTCGTCAGGAAGGCTCCAGGTGAGACCCAGGGCCTGTCCGCGCGGGATAATGGACACCTTCAGCACAGGGTCGCAACCGGGAAGAAGCCAGCCTGCAACGGCGTGACCTGCTTCGTGGTATGCGGTTAGCCGCTTCTCGTCCGGGGACATTATGGTCTTTTTGCGCTCTATGCCTCCCACTACCCTGTCGACCGCATCCGTGAAGTCCTTGTTGGAGATGTCGGACTTGCCGTTGCGTGCCGCTGTCAGCGCAGCTTCATTGCATATATTCGCAATATCGGCGCCGGAGAAGCCCGGAGTCTGTTTTGCGATTGCCTCCACGTCGAAGTCGGGAGCCAGTTTGAGTTTCTTGGTGTGCACGAGGAATATTTCCTTGCGCTCGTTGAGATCCGGCAGGGTCACGTGGATCTGACGGTCGAAGCGTCCTGCGCGCATCAGGGCCTTGTCGAGTATGTCGGCACGGTTTGTAGCTGCTAGCACTATGACCCCGCTGTTGGTGCCGAAGCCGTCCATCTCGGTAAGGAGTTGATTCAGGGTATTTTCGCGCTCATCGTTGGAACTGAAGCCAACGTTCTTGCCACGGGCGCGTCCCACGGCATCGATTTCGTCTATGAACACGATGCAAGGGGCTTTCTCCTTTGCCTGAGCGAAGAGGTCTCTTACCCTGCTTGCTCCCACGCCCACGAACATCTCCACGAAATCGGAGCCGCTTATGCTGAAGAACGGCACGTTCGCCTCCCCTGCCACTGCCTTGGCAAGCAAGGTTTTACCTGTACCCGGAGGACCCACGAGCAGCGCACCCTTGGGGATTTTGCCGCCCAAAGCCGTGTATTTGCCAGGATTCTTGAGAAAATCCACGATTTCCATCACCTCTTCCTTGGCACCGTACAGTCCCGCTACGTCCTTGAAGGTCACGTTCACCTTGTCCTTGTCGGCGAGTTTGCCCGTGGATTTGCCCACGTTAAACGGATTCATTCCGCCGCCGGCACCGCCACCGCCGCCCATCTGGCGTGACATGGACCTGAACATCAGCACATAGAGCATAACGAGCATCAGAATAGGGATGATCCATTCCAGCAGCCCGCCCCAGATATTGGTTCTGTTCTCCATATACACGAGCACCCTGCTGCCTTCGGGGAGCGAGGTGTTGAGAGCCGCGAATTCGGTCTCGGGATCGAATTTCGTGGAAGTGAGGAAGTACATCTGAGGGGAACTTTTCGGGAACTTTCCCTCAGGGAAGAACTCAGAATACTTGGAGAGGCTCTCCGGCTTCACGGAAATCTCGCCCTTGTACTCATTTCTGATGTAATGTATGTCCTTGACGTCGCCGTCCAGCACCATCTGCTGCACCTGCGACCACTCGACCTTCTTGGCCGGAACATCCGAATTCTTGAAAAGCATCCAGCCGATGAAGATCAGCAGGAGGAGATAGATTATGGAAGATAGGTTGATTCTGACTATCCTAACTCCGTTCGGTTTCTTATTTTTGGGTTTTTGAGCCATCGTTTTTAAATTTGCATCCTCAAATATACAACAAAAATGGCACCACTCCGCGAAAAACTTGAAAAAGTAAGGATAATATGGCTGGATAGCGTTAAATCCACCAACAGCGAGCTTAGAATGAGGCTTGGGGAGCTTGACAATTTGTCAGTCATAGCCGCCGTGGAGCAGACTGCCGGGCGCGGTCAAGGCAGCCATACCTGGTATTCCAGCCCCCGAACCAACCTCACCTTTTCAATACTCTACCGCTTCCCTGAAGAGGGGCAAGGACTGCTCAAGGTCGCAGATATGCTGCTAGTTACCCAGATTACAACCCTGGGTATCAGGGATTACCTCCTCTCCAAGGGGATTACTGCCGGAATCAAGTGGCCGAACGACATCTGGGTCGGGAACAGGAAAATCTGTGGAATTCTGATAGAAAACATACTGGACGGCGACAGGATTGAAGCGAGCATAGTGGGAATAGGCCTGGATGTGAACGAGGAAACATGGCCGGAAGAATTGCCTAACCCGGTGTCAATGAAGCAGTTGACAGGAGTCCATTACGAGCTCGTCTCCGAGTTGGAGGAACTGTGCGAGAGCATTTCCAAAAGATACTTCCAATCTATGGACAAGGAGGGCCGAAAGAGTCTTGAAAAAGAGTTTACAGAGCATATGTTCAGGCTTCCCTGAGAGCGGCAATGGCGGCGGCAGGATCAGAGGCACCGTAAACTGAGCTTCCGGCGACTGCGAGATTGACACCTGCTTCCTTAACGGCCTTCACCGTGGACATATTGATGCCTCCGTCCATCTCGATGATGGCCTCCTCTCCCCTCTTCACAAGTTCGTCGCGCAAACGTGAGGCCCTGTCGAGGGACTCGTAGATGAACTTCTGACCCCCGAATCCCGCAAAAACGGACATCAGCAGGAAGTAGTCGGCCTTCCCTATGTAAGGAAAGAGCTTCTCTACCGGAACGTCAGGGTTGATGGCTACACCCGCCTTCATTCCCAGGGAATGTATGGCGTCAATATTGCGCTTGGTGTTGCGGCCTGCAGCCTCGTAATGGAAGGAACACATAGCCACTCCGTCCTTTGCAAGTTTCTCAAACCAACGCTGAGGCTCTACGACCATAAGGTGGGCATCCATAGGAGCCCTGGCAATTTTTCCGAGCTGGTCTATCACCGAAAAACCGAAAGAGATATTGGGCACGAGGGTGCCGTCCATCACGTCCAGGTGGATGACATCACCGCAGACGTTGACGAGTTCGATGTCCTTCTCCAGATGAAGGAAATCCGCAGCGAGAATCGATGGGGCTATCTTGAACATCTGCTATCTTTCTGCCGGCGCGAGGCTTCCCTCAAGGTCGGTTACATACTTCTTGAACACTTTGTCGGTAGCCATAAGGTCGGAGACGGTCATGCAGGCGTGGAGCACGGTGGCGTGGTCCTTGCCTCCGGTCTCTGCGCCTATTGTGGCGAGAGAGCAGTTGGAGATGAGGTTGCGGCTCAGATACATTGAAATCTGGCGTGCCTGGACTATCTGACGCTTGCGGGACTTGGAAAGGAGATCCTCCCGGGAGATGTTGAAGTACTCGCAAACAGTCTTCTGCACCTTGTCGATGTTCACTTCGGTCTTTGCTTCGCCTACTATGTTCTCCGTAATGCTTTCGGCAAGCTCCATCAGGGACTTGTTCCTCTCTACAGAAGAATAGGCAATCAAAGAAACGAGCGTGCCTTCCAGCTCCCTGAAATTCGTCTTTACCTTGGAAGCAATGTACTCCAGCACATCGTCAGGTATGATAACCGACTCTCTCTCCGCCTTCATCCTGAGCATCTGGAGCCTGGTCTGGAAATCCGGCTTGCCAAGAGGCACTGAAAGTCCCCACTTGAAGCGTGAGAGCAGTCTCTCTTCGAAGTTCTGAAGGTCCACGGGCGCACGGTCGGAGGTGAATATCAACTGCTTGCCGTTCTGGTGCAGGTGGTTGAAGACGTTGAACATCGCATTCTGGGATGCCTGGCCCATAAGGTCCTGGATATCATCCACGATGAGCACGTCGATCTTCATATAATATGCGAGGAAGTCCGTGACCTTGTTGAGCACGGTGATGGCGGTGACCAGCTGGTTCTTGAACTCGCTGCCGGTCACATAGAGAACCACAAGGTCTGGATACTTCTCCTTGATGGAGATGCCTATCGCCTGCGCGAGGTGGGTCTTTCCGAGTCCGGAACCGCCGAAAATGAAGAGCGGATTGAACGCGGTCTTGCCCGGAGCGGCGGTAATGCTGACACCGGCACTGATGCCGAGTTTGTTGCATTCCCCTTCCACGAGATTCTCGAATGAATAGGCAGGGTTGAGCCTGGGATCTATCTTCACCTTGTGTATGCCCGGGTAAACGAAAGGATTCGGCTTATCCGAAGGCTGGGTGGAGACATTCACAGGAGGGTTGACCGGAGTGGAAGTGGTCTGGCCGGGAACGGTAATAGAGGTGCGTTTCACCGGTCGCAAGGTATAGACCAGTTTGGCTTCTGGTCCCAAAACCCTGTGCATAGTCTTCTTCAAGACATCAAGGAAGGCTTCCTCTATATATTCGCGGAAAAAGTCGGACGGGACTTCTACCGTCAGCCTGGAACCGTCAAGCAATACAGGTCTGATCGGCTTGAACCAAGTCGAAAACTGCTGAGGTTCGATTATCTGCTCTATGATGCGCAGACAATCGTTCCAGACGCTGATATGTGCTTCCTGTCGTTCCATTATGTTTGTTGCTGATGAGACTGAAAGAGTCCGTCAGAATCGCATTGCAAAGTTGGGGATAAATATTTGAAAAAAATTTTTTTTCTCTATTGCTTTTTTAGTTTTTTCATCGTAAATAAAGGATTGCAATTATGCTAATCGTTTATTTTAGTTTCATTGATAATCAATGAGTTGTGTTGCCTAAAAGCGGCTAACTATTTGCTGTCGAGCGGTGTTGCTATTTTGAATTTTTATAAATTGTAGCAACTCCTTCTTTTATCTTGACTATGAAGGCGTCAGGATAATTCTGCCTAATCTGTTCCAGTTTTGAAAGTGGAATGCTTACATCCCCGGAAGGACAGAGAAAATATTTATACAGTGCTCCGCTTTGCAAACTCATCGACTCCATTCCAAGGAATTTTTCGTCCCCTTCCTTTAGCTTTTTGGAAGATACCAGGAACTGCACTGCGTAAACCGTCCCGTCCTTGTCCGGCACGGACATCTGTGCTTCTTCCTTCTTCTCTGCCGCCTCCCCGTTTTGCACAGGCGCCTCAGCACCTTGTTTCTCCGGCTCCACCTGCATGCTGTGGTCGTAATCCTGCTTATATTCTTTGAAAGCGTCGCACAACCTCCTTGCAAGCTCGCTTCGGGTCTCCTTCTTTCTCAGACTCGCAAGGTCGGTGGAATTTGATATGAATCCCAGTTCTACGAGCACCGACGGCATCGCCGTTCTCCACAGCACCAGGAATCCGTCCTGGGAAAGTCCCCTATTGTTCTTTATAGGTCCGCCTGACAGCTTGCGGCTGATGGTGTCGGCGAACTTCAGACTCTGTTCGAGATGGGCGTTCTGCATCAGGTTCATAAATATGAACGATTCCGGATCAGAGGGGTCGAAGCCCATATATGCCGTGGTGTAGTCGTCTTCCAGGGTGATTACCGAGTTCTCGCGCCTGCACATTTCCATATTGGTCGCGAAGAGGTCCTTGTTCTTCTCTGTGGATTTTCCCAGCACGTGCACCGAATAGCCGTTGGGGGAGGTTTTTACCGACGCATTGATGTGTATGGAGATGAAGAGATCCGCGTTTGCCTTGTTGGCTATGTCAGACCTGCCGTTGAGCGTGACGTATGTGTCGCCGGTCCTGGTCATTATCACCTTCACGTCGGGACATTCTTCCCTGATGAGAGCTGCCAGTTGCGTAGCTATGTCAAGCACCAGTGTCTTTTCGTAGGTCTTGTTGTCTGCGCTCACGCACCCTGCATCCTTTCCTCCGTGGCCTGCATCTATGACTACGGTTCTGAGTCCCGTTCCGTCCGCAAGGGCGTTCCAGGCCGAAAAAAGTGCCAGTATAAGTATGCAAATTGTGCGTTTCAATTAAAAATGCTATTTTTGTAGATTATTGCAAATATATAAAATATCTTTCATTTGAAGAAAGGGCTGAAAATATTTTCGATTCTGCTGGCTGCCGGTATGTTCCTGCTGCCTCTTTCCTCATCTGCGCAGAACAGAAGGACCAGGGGTGGAAATGCTGCCGGGTACGGAATGAGAATCGAGAAGAAGGTCCTGCCGCCGGATTCTGCCGCAATTGCCCGAAGGGATTCGCTGCGCTTGGCAGATTCCCTGCGCCGGGCCGATTCAGTGGCACTTCTTGGCAAGAGCAGCCTGGATAATCCGGCCTTTTCCAACGCCCGCGATTCGATGTTCTCAGTCAGGGATCCCCAGACCGGGTCCAATAAGATGTACTATTACGGTGAGGTGAAGGTTACCTACCAGGATATGGAACTGACTGCGGATTATATGGAATATGATATGAAGACCAGGACGGTCTATGCCAGGGGCAGTTACGACTCCACAAAAATGGAATGGGTGGGAAGACCGGTGATGAAGCAGGGTGGAAAGGAGTACAAAATGGAGGATGTGCACTATAACTTCGACACCCGCAAGGCATTCATAAACAATATGATAACCGATGATGACGAGGGTATACTCCACGGCCGCAACATCAAGATGATGGAAGACCGTTCCATCAATATCACCAACGGAAAATATACGGTCTGCGATGCCGACCACCCTCACTACTACCTTGCCCTGACAGCGGCGAAGGTGGTGCAGGAGCCTAGCCAGAAGACCATCATCGGCCCTTCCTATCTGGTGGTGGAGGATGTGAAGCTTCCCTTCATCGGACTTCCCTTCGGCTTCATTCCGAAGAAACCCGAACGCGCTACCGGCCTGCTGATGCCTACCTTCGGCGAGGAACAGGCGCGAGGATTCTATATGCGCGGTCTGGGTATGTACTTCGTGTTCGGCGACCACCTCGACCTGCAAGTCACCGGAGACTACTACACCCTGGGATCCTGGGCGCTGAACGTAAGTTCCAGATACAACGTGAAGTACAAGTTCAACGGCGGCTTCCAGATCACCTACTCCAATGACCAGACGGGTGAACGGGGCACGCCGGAGTTCAACCAGATGACCAACTTCGGCATCAGCTGGAACCATTCCCAGGACTCCAAAGCCAACCCGGGTAGCACTTTCCGTGCTTCCGTGGACCTCAAGAGCCCTTCGAACAACAGGTACAACTCCACGAGCCTCGACCAGGCCCTGCAGAACCAGGCCAGTTCCACAATTTCGTATTCCAAGAACTGGAACGGCAAGTTCAGCCTGAGTCTCAACCTGCGTCACAGCCAGAACTCGCGTGACTCCTCCTACTCCTTCACCCTCCCTAACCTTACCATGTCGCTGACGACCATCTATCCTTTCAAAAGGAAGGAAAGGGTCGGAAAGGAGAAATTCTACGAGAAGATTTCCTTTGCCTACAATTCCTCCCTCGACAACAAGATAGACTTCAAGGCCTCAGATTTCGGCAAGGACGGAATGATGGACAAGTTCAAGAACGGAATGACTCACAATTTTACCATAGGTCTTCCTACTTTCCAGATACTCAAGTATTTGAGTGTGTCTCCCAAAGTGACCTACGGCCAGAAATGGGTGTTCCGCACCACGGATTACAGCTATAACGAAGAGACGGGTAAGGTGGAATCGAGCCAGAGCAGGCAGTTCAGTACCCTGGGCATTTACCAGGACTACTCCTTCGGCGCGTCCATGAGCACGAGAATTTACGGAACATTCAATTTCAAGGGCGGAGGTAAGCTACAGGCCATACGCCACGTGATCTCCCCTTCCATGTCGCTGAACTACACCCCTGACCTCGGCACGCGTGCCAACGGTTACAGGACCCTGAATTACACGGATGCATCCGGCCAGGAACAGACATATAAATATAATATATACAGCGGTTCGCTGGTCAGCATACCGAGTTCCGGAAACCCTATCGCGAACGCCAGCATCTCGATCGGCAACAACCTCGAAGCGAAGGTGCGCGACTACGCCGACACCACGGGAACCGGCACCAAGAAGGTGAAGCTCATAGACCAGTTCAACATATCCACGGGCTACAACTTTCTGGCTAAGAGCTACAAGATGAGCACCGTGAGCATGAGCATGGCCACTTCCCTTTTCAACAAG
The DNA here is from genome assembly GCA_945939695.1 of uncultured Bacteroidales bacterium. GTDB lineage: Bacteria > Bacteroidota > Bacteroidia > Bacteroidales > UBA932 > Cryptobacteroides. The sequence goes on along the minus strand of CAMEWE010000001.1, from coordinate 10,560 downwards.
ATCTCCATCAATGCCAGCGCGAGCTTCGACCCTTACGGTCTTGACGAGAAGGGCAAGAGGATAGACAAGTTTGCAATCAGCCTTGGCCAGGGATTGTTGCGCATGTCGTCAGTGAACGCGTCCGCATCCTATTCCATTTCGGGAAAGGGCAAGGTCAACGGCAACGACGGTTCGAAAACGGCGAACGTGAGCAGCAGCATCAGCGGTGCGGCGAACTACTACAAGCGGAACTATTACCATCCTGTGACCGGAGAGTTCATCCCGGAGGGCTGGTTGTACTACACCAACCCCGACGTGCCGTGGTCGCTCAACATGAGCGCATCCTTCAGCATGTCTCCGAGCTACAGCTACAACAACGAGAAGGAAGAACTTGTGCGAAAGCTCAACCCTCGCGCCACCATGAGCTGCAGCGGCAACATCAAGCTCACCCCGAGGCTGTCGGTCAACATGAGCTCCGGTTTCGATTTCGTGGCAATGAAGATGACATCCACCCAGTTCAGCGCAAACTACGATCTGCATTGTTTCAACATAGCGGTGAGCTGGATACCTCTGGGTACCTACAAATCCTACAGCTTCACCATTGCTGCAAAGGCTTCCACTCTTGCGGACCTGCTCAAATTCAAGAAAAGCGACAGCTATTGGGATAATTGATTTTTTTAATTATCTTTGCATATTCATTTCAATGACCTTTGCTTTTCAGCAGGTCCCACTAACTATCATTACTATATGCCACTCAGTTTATATGAGCTGAATTCAATGACTAGGGAACAGCTCGAGGCACTTGCAAAAGAATATAATGTAGAATCGATAAAGAAGCTGGATGATGAGCATCTGGCATACGCCATTATCGACAAACAAGCCGTAGCCGAATCTCAGAAACCTTCACCGCAGAAACCCAAGGCCCGCCGTGGAAGGCCGTCAAAGACTGCCAAACAGGGTGAGGCAGAGCAGAATGTGAAGGAGGAAGCTCCGAAGGAGGCAGTAGCAGTAAAGAAAGAAACGGTCAAGAAAGAGTCTGTCAAGAAGGAGGCTGCATCTGTTGCTCAGGATGCTCCTGCAGAAGCGGATAAGGCTGAGAAACCGAAAAGGAGCCGCAAGCCTAAGGCGGAAAATACTGAAACTCCACAGGAAGCCCAGCGCGAGAAAAAACCTAAGGCAAAGCAGAAAACCAAGCCTGAAGCGGCAAAGGAGGAAGTGAAGGAGGAAGTTTCTGCACCGAAATCGGCAGAAGCCGTGAAGCCGGAAAATGATGCGGAAAAGCCTGAAGACCAGGCTCAGACTTCGCCAGAGAATGTTCAGACTCAGCAGCAGGACCAGCAGAGGCACAAGAAAAAGAACAAGCCTAGCGGCCGCGATCTCGAGAAGATACTTGAGAAAGTTCAGAATAAGGTGCAGGAAAAGGCACAGGCCCTTGAGGATCAGAAGAATGGCCAGCAGAACCCTAACGCTCTCCAGGATAAGACCGCTCAAGAAAAGAACAATCGTCCGAAGATAGTTTACGAGGGCACGGTGGAAGCTACCGGAGTGCTTGAAATTATGCCTGACGGCTATGGATTCCTCCGTTCTTCGGATTACAATTACCTGAACTCCCCTGACGATATATATGTTTCCGTCCAGCAGATAAAGATGAACGCTCTCAAGAGCGGAGACACTGTCACCGGTGAAATACGCCCTCCAAGAGATGGGGACAAGTATTTCCCTCTGGTCAATATCAAATACGTGAATGGACGCACCATCGAGTTCATCAGGGACCGTGTTCCTTTCGACTTCCTTACCCCTCTCTTCCCTGAGGAGAAATTCAATCTCCTGGGTAACGGACACGAGAAGGACAAGAGTTGCCGCATCGTGGATATGTTCTCCCCTATAGGAAAGGGTCAGCGTATGCTTATCGTATCCCCTCCTAAGGCTGGTAAAACCTTATTGCTCAAGAGTATAGCCAATGCTATTGCAGACAATCACCCCGAAGTGTACGAAATCGTGCTGCTCGTGGACGAGCGTCCTGAGGAAGTGACCGACATGCAGAGGTCCGTGAAGGCAGAAGTGGTTGCATCTACCTTCGATGAGCCGGCGGAAAAGCACGTGAAGGTTGCAAATATGGTAATAGAGAAAGCCCGCAGGCTCGTGGAATGTGGCCACGACGTGGTGATTCTCCTGGACTCCATCACCCGTCTTGCTCGTGCATACAACACTGTTCAGCCGGCATCCGGAAAGGTGCTCACCGGCGGTGTGGATGCCAATGCCCTCCAGAAGCCAAAGCGCTTCTTCGGTGCCGCGCGAAATATAGAAGGCGGCGGTTCTCTCACAATACTTGCCACTGCCCTCACAGAGACAGGATCCAAGATGGATGATGTGATCTTCGAGGAATTCAAGGGTACCGGCAACTCTGAAATACAGCTCGACCGCACCCTTGCCAACAGGCGCATATTTCCGGCAGTCAACATCCTGTTATCCGGTACCCGCCGTGACGACCTTCTCTATTCCAGGGAACAGAGCCAGAGGATGTGGATACTGCGCAAGCTCCTTGCCGATATGAATCCTACAGAGGCGATGAACTTCATGCTCCAGCTTATGGATGAGTACAAGACCAACCAGGACCTCCTTGACAACATGTCCAAGGTTTCTCCCCGTGAGGCAAAATACTACGACAATTTCTAGATTATCGTATATATGACATACTGCCGACCTTTAGGGCCGGCAGTTTTTTATATGTCCTTGCGGGTTTATTTCGTTCCGAATATCCTGTCTCCTGCGTCGCCGAGACCGGGAACAATGTAGGCGTCACCGTTGAGTTCCTCGTCCACGGATGCCACGAAAATGTCCACGTCAGGATGCTCCTTCTGCACCTTGGCTATGCCCTCCGGGGCGGCCACGAGGCACATAAGGCGTATGTTGCTGCAGCCTATTTCCTTAAGCATAGCAAGTGCGTCACAGGCACTTCCGCCTGTGGCGAGCATAGGGTCCGTGACAATTACGAGGCGCTGGTTGATGTCTTCGGGAAGTTTGCAGTAATATACAACCGGAAGATGGGTCTGCTCGTCGCGATAGAGCCCGATATGGCCTACCTTTGCCACCGGAACCAGGGTCAGCAGTCCGTCCACCATTCCGAGTCCTGCCCTGAGTATGGGCACTATTGCGAGTTTGCGGCCTGAAACCTTCTTCGCAGTCATCTTGCGTATCGGGGTCTGAATCTCATAATCGGTAAGCGGGAGGTCACGGGTGAGTTCGTAACCCATAAGCAGGGATATTTCCTTGAGGAGCTCTCGAAAGTCCTTGGAACCTGTCTCCTTCTCCCTCATAATGCTCAGCTTGTGCTGAATCATCGGGTGATCGATAAGGTGAACTTGACTCATAATGCTGTAGAATTTTGTGTAAATATACGAAGAAAATTCCTAATTTTGTCCGATATCGCAAACACCCTTACAGATGCTGAAGATTTATTGCAAAAACAACGGGACAACCAAGGAATTTCAGGAAGGCACCACCCTGCTTGAAATGGTGCCCGACTTCGAATTCGACAAGCCGCATGACATCATATGCGCCAAGGTTAACAACGTATGCGAAGGCTTGAAATTCAGAGTGTTCAACAACAGGGACGTGGAATTCCTGGACTATGGCTCCTATAGCGGACGCAACGTCTATTGCCGTTCCCTCTGCTTCCTGCTCTACAAAGCTGCGCGGGATCTGTTCCCGAAAAGCAAGGTGGTGATGCGCCGTCCCATTTCAAAAGGTTATTATTGCGGCATAGACAAGGGTGATGGCACTACCCTGCTCGACTCCGACGTGGAAGCAATAAGCGACAGGATGCGGGAACTCGTCTCCCGCGATATACCTTTTCGACGCCACGAGGTGCAGACCTCTGAAGCGATACGCGTCTTCCGCAAGCTTGGACATGAGGACAAAATCAAGCTCCTGCAGACCTGCGGTGATGTATATGTAAATTATTATACCCTTGAGGACACGGCTGACTATTATTACGATGCTCTTGTCCCGAGCACTGGCTATCTCAAAGTCTGGAGCCTGAGTCCATACAGGGACGGTATGCTGTTGCGTGTCCCTGACCGCCACTCCCCCGGCGAGCTGGCGCCGTTCCGCGAGCAGCCGAAGACATTCGAGGTCTTTGCGGAAACCCTCAATTGGAACAGAATAATGGGCCTGAGCAATGTGGGAGACGTGAATGAATCCTGCTTGAGTGGCAAAGCCAGCGAGCTGATTCAGGTGGCGGAAGCCCTGCAGGAAAAGAAGATAGTGCAGATAGCTGAGGAAATCGACAAGCGCTACCGTTGCGAGAATCCCGTGCGCATCGTGCTCATCACCGGACCTACCAGCAGCGGCAAGAGCACCTTCTGCCGCCGTCTGAGCGTGCAGCTCAAGGCGTGCGGTCTCCACCCGGTATCGTTCTCCACCGACGATTATTTCGTGAACAGGCTTGAAACCCCGAAGTTGCCGGACGGCAGCTACGATTTTGACAATTTCGAGACAGTAGCCCACGCCGCACTGCAGGATGACGTGGTAAGGCTCATTGCGGGAGAAGAGGTGGAAGTGCCGGAATACAATTTTGTCACCGGCATCCGTGAATACAACGGCAAGAAACTGAAGCTCGAAGAAGGAAGCGTGCTGCTTATCGAAGGAATACACGCCCTGAATCCTCAGCTGCTCCCGAAGATTGACGAGAGCAAGAAATTCAAGATTTTCATCAATGCAATCACCAGCATCTCCCTGGACGACCATAACTGCATCCCGACCAGCGACAACCGGCTCTTGCGCCGCATAGTCAGGGATTTCAACAAGGGCGCCTTCAGCGCACGGGAGACCATATCAAACTGGCCTAATGTGCGCAGGGCAGAGGTGAAATGGATTTACCCTTACCAGGAAGATGCCGACGTGCTCTTCAATTCGGCATACCTCATCGAATTTGCGGTGCTCCGCAGCCACGCGGAAGCAATACTGCGTATGGTGCCCAAGAACTGTCCGGAATACGCTGAAGCCCACAGGCTGCTGATGTTCCTGAGCTATTTCGTGTCCATCCCTGACAAGGAAATACCTCACACCTCATTCATGCGCAGTTTCCTGGGATATAACAATGACTGACAATGACCCTTCCAAAAGATTTCGATCCCTTACAGAGAGCTGCGGCTGCCGGAGAATATTTCCGTCAGGGCTATAATTGTGCTCAGTCCGTAGTTCTGAGCTTTGCCGATATTCTTGAAGCTGACGGCTTTGCCGACAGGAAGATTCTGGCCACCATAAGCGCCGGTTTCGGCGGCGGTATGGGCAGGATGCGAGAGGTGTGCGGGGCCTTCAGCGGCTGTACGATGATGGCGGGATTCATCTCTCCTGCAGACGATCCATCTGTGATGGACTCCAGAAAGGCCAACTATGCCCTGGTGCAGGAATTCGCAGCCGCTTTCAGGGAGAGCAACGGGGGAAGCATCATCTGCCGTGAGCTCCTCGGACTACAGGCTAAGGCCCAGGAATCCCCGGCACCTTCAGAAAGGACTGCTGAATACTATCGTAAAAGACCTTGCAGCGCTATCGTGGAGCAGGCCGCCCTCATTGTGGCCGAGAAGCTTAAGGAACTTTACGCCTGATGACTGAAAAGACAAGCATATTCCGAAGGCCGCTCTTTGTGAGCCTTTTTGCCATACTTGCAGCTACCGCCTGGGGCTGGGCCTATCCCCTGATAAAACTCGGCTTTGCCGAATTCGGCATCAACTCCGATATGACAGGCAGCAAGATGGTCTTCGCAGGAGTGCGGTTTACCATTTCCGGCCTTATTGTCCTGTTGATTGCAGCAGCGGGAAAACGCAGCTTTGCCGTAAGCAAGCCGCTTGACTTCTTCTATATCCTTCTATTTGCCCTGCTGAACACCACCATCCATTACGCCTGCTTCTACATAGGCCTTTCACATTGTCCGGGGGCCCGTGCCGCAATGCTCAACTCCCTGGGCGTCTTCCTGCTCGTGATCCTTGCCTGCATCTTCTTCGAGAGCGACAGGATGAGCACAAGCAAGATTATCGGCTGCGTACTCGGATTTGCCGGAATCCTTTCCCTGAACCTTGGCAGCGCCGGCAGCGGGCGTTTTACCCTGATGGGTGACGGAATGATTATCCTCAATGCCGTTTGCTCCGCTTGCGCCGGACTGCTTACCCGAGGTCTTGGAAAGCGCTGCGACATCTTCGTGGGTACGGGTTACAGTCTCGCACTCGGCGGTTTGCTCCTGTTGATATGCGGCCTTGCGATGGGAGGTACCCTGCCTGTGGTTACGCTCTGGGGAGTGGTGATTCTCTTCCTTCTCATATGCATTTCCACCCTGGGATTCAGCCTCTACAACAAGCTTATAAGCTGCAATCCAGTAGGCAAGGTTGCAATTTACAACTCTCTGATACCAGTCATAGGTGCAGTGACAAGTTGCCTTTGCCTTAATGAGGCATTCTATTGGAAATATCTCGTCGCCGGAATACTGTCGGCCGGAGGCATCTACATCATCAACAGGGAGAAGTAAATGGCTCCGGCCGCAAAAGACTCTGTATATTATTCTAATACAGGGATATAGGCTTTATGATAAATACGAATTCGTAGTCCTGGTAAGGGAGTCTGTACTCCGGTCGTGGGATGGCGCCCCAGCTGTCCTCGCAGGCAAGTCCCATCTGGACCTTGTCTATGCAGAGGCTTGTGAGCGGATCCTGGTCCAGTTCGTGGGAGTGGCGCTGGAGCTTCTTCGGTCCGTCGTCGAGGGTCTCGATGCTGTAGTGCAGGGCTGATGCCGAGAACGGTGCTTCAGAGATGACTTCAATACCCCTGCCGCTGCGGTCAAGCACCCTCCACCAGCGCAGGTCGGTCTTGGTGCCGGTCTCCTGAGGACGTATGTACGGGTAGAACTGCTCAGTCACGGTCTGATTATATATACCGAGCAGACTGCAGTTATTGCGGTCGGCGTAGTTCTCCATAGGGCCGCGTCCGTAGTATTGCAGGTACTCGAAACTCTCCGGCATATCCATGCGCATTCCGAAACGGAAGAACTCTGAAACCTTCGCTCCCGGGGTGGTGACGAGTTTCTCGCTGACTTTGATTGCGCCGCGAGCATCGATCCTGTATTCGAAGAGCAGTTTCGCGAAGAGGCTCTTGATGTCGAATGTCACATTCACTACTGCCTGGTTGCCGTCCATCCTGCTCTCGAAGGATTCCACTTTCATTTCCGGGTCCTTCCAGGCTTCGTAGCGGCGCTGCAGGCCTGCACCGAAGTCATTGTCCGTAGGAGCCCTCCAGAAGTTCGGCCTCAGGCTTGCTCCGTCCTTGAGCAGCTGGCGTCCATTGGCTTCGTAACGTGTTACAAGGCCGCTGCGGCGGTTGAATTCGAGCACGAAATCATTGCCCTCCACTATGAGCAGTCTGGTGTCATTGTCCCTGATTGTCGGAGCTGACATGTCGCAGAGCCTGAGGTTTGAAGGCTTATAGCTGCGGATGATGAGCTGTTGGTAAGCCAGGGTGTGGCCTGCAGGCAGCAGAGGCTGGGCCTGCTTGAGTCTGTATTTGAGATTGAGCAGGATTTCACCCTCTCCTGTGACCGCATCCCCGAGAGGAAGGCTGATTTCCCTTCTCTGCTGGGCAGGAACATCCAGTCTGTCCACGCGTCCGTTGAGCACCGGTACGCCGTTCTCAAGAACTTCCCATTCCATATATACATCTGAGAGATCCCTGAAGAAGTTCTCGTTATAAACGCTTATTCTGCCTTTAGAGAGGTCCACTGCTTCGGTCCAGATATTCTGATAGTAGTAGCCGACCTCATACATATGAGGGTTTGGCACACGGTCAGGGCTGATGAGCCCGTTGTCGCAGAAGTTCTGGTCATTGGCATCGTAACGGTTGAAGTCTCCTCCGTAGGCATAAATCATCCTGCCGTTCATGCCTTCCCAACGTATGCTCTGGTCCACGAAGTCCCAGATGAAACCGCCCTGGTACTTCGGATACTTGCGGATGAGGTCCCAGTACTCCTTGAAGCCGCCTTCGGAATTGCCCATAGCGTGGGCGTACTCGCACTGGATGAGAGGCTTGGTCATATTTTCGTCAAGACAGTAGGCCTCGCAGTCGGCGTACCTCAGATACATAGGGCAGTAAATGTCCGTCTTGCCTTCGTAACCGGCGCGCTCGTACTGCACCGGACGGCTGCTGTCTTCGGACTTTATCCAGTCGTATGCAGCCTCGAAATTCGGTCCGTATCCTGCTTCGTTGCCAAGGGACCAGAAGATGATGCTCGGGTGGTTGTATCCACGCTGCACGTGCCTTTGGTTGCGTTCCATATGGGCCAGTGCATAGTCTTCGCGTATTGCCAGGGTCTTGTCCCCGTATCCCATACCGTGGCTCTCCACATCCGCTTCGGCTACGAGGTAGATTCCGTACTGATCGCAGAGCTCGTACCAGCGGTTGTCGTCCGGATAATGGCAGGTGCGTACTGCGTTGATGTTGAACTGCTTCATCAGCTGGATATCCTGTATCATCCTGGCCTCGCTCACGGCATAGCCCCTGTCCGGGTCGAGCTCGTGGCGGTCGGCACCCTTGAAGAGTACTGGCTGGCCGTTGATGAGCACCTGTGCCTCCCTGATTTCTATCTTGCGGAATCCGACCTTAAGAGGTATGGTTTCGCTGCCAGTGCTGGCGTAGAGGGTATAGAGGTATGGAGTCTCTGCCGTCCACTTGTATGGGTTGGAGATCTTCATCTCCACACTCTCGCCCCTGGATGCGGCAGCGGCCACTTCCCTGCCCTCAGCATCCCTGAGGCTCAAGCTGACTGAAGGCTTGCCCTTCAGGCGCAGATCCACCCTGAGGCTGGCGTCCTTGTATGCCTCGTCAAGATCCACGTTCACGCGTATGTCCTCGATGCGCTTCTTGTCCCTGGCATAGAGGTAGCAGTCGCGTCCCACTCCGCAAAACCGGAAGAAATCCTGGTCTTCGAGGTAGGAACCGTCGCACCAGCGGAAGACCTGGAAGGCGAAGAGGTTCTCCTCACCAGGCTTGACGTATCTGGTGATGTCGAACTCGGCCTCGAGCTTGCTGTCCTCACTGTAACCCACGAACTTGCCGTTGATCCAAAGGTAGATGTTGGAGGTGACGGAGCCGAAATGTGCTATGATGTCCCTGCCTTTCCATTCGGCCGGGACTGTGAAAGACTTTCTGTAGGAGCCGCTGTGGTTGTTTACCTCCGGGACATAAGGAGGATTGTTCCTGTACTGGTTCTCCCAAGGGTATTTCATATTCACATAGGTAGGGTCTCCGTAGCCGTAGAGTTCCCAGATTCCGGGAACAGGCATTTCGTTCCAAGCTTTGTCGTTGAACTCCGGAGCCTGGAAGCCCTCAGGCCTTCCGTCCAGGTCCCTGGTCCAAAAGAACTTCCACTTGCCGTTAAGGCTAAGGTACTTGTCCGAATGCGCCTTGTCGCCGGCCTCGGCCTTTGCCTGGCTTTCGTAGGCAAAGTAGTTGGAGTGCATAGGGGCACGGTTGATTGCGTTCACGCGGGGATCCTTCCACTCCGTGAAGCTCTGGGCAGCGGCTCCAAGGCTCAGCAAGGCAAGTATTCCGCAAACAAAATAGCTTTTCTTGATCATATCGTTTGGTTATTATGTGTCATTACACAAATATAACAAAAACGGCGGAAACACTTGCAAAGCATTTCCGCCGTCTATGAGTAAGCTTGGGATAATTACATAGCCTGTGCTACCGCAACTGCTACTGCAACCGTTGCACCTACCATAGGGTTGTTGCCCATTCCGAGGAATCCCATCATTTCGACGTGAGCCGGAACTGATGAAGAACCTGCGAACTGTGCGTCAGAGTGCATACGTCCGAGGGTATCGGTCATACCGTAGGATGCAGGGCCTGCTGCCATATTGTCCGGGTGAAGGGTACGGCCGGTACCGCCGCCGGATGCAACTGAGAAATAAGGCTTGCCTGCGAGCACGCGCTCCTTCTTGTAAGTGCCTGCAACAGGGTGCTGGAAACGGGTAGGGTTGGTTGAGTTTCCGGTGATGGAAACGTCAACGTTCTCCTTCCACATGATTGCAACGCCCTCGCGTACGTCGTCAGCACCGTAGCAGTTCACACCGCCGCGAACGCCGTCAGAGTAGCGGGTTCTTGCAATTTCCTTCACCTCACCGGTGTAGTAGTCGAACTCGGTCTGCACGTAGGTAAAACCGTTGATGCGGGAGATGATCTTTGCTGCGTCCTTTCCAAGACCATTGAGGATAACGCGGAGTGGCTTCTTGCGCACCTTGTTTGCCATTTCGGCAATCTTGATGGCGCCTTCGGCTGCAGCGTATGACTCGTGGCCGGCAAGGAAAGCGAAGCACTCGGTCTCCTCGCGGAGCAGCCTTGCGGCGAGGTTGCCGTGTCCGAGACCCACCTTGCGGTCGTCAGCAACGGAACCAGGGATGCAGAATGCCTGCAGACCCTCACCTATTGCCTCGGCAGCGTCAGCGGCATTGGTGCAGCCTTTCTTGATGGCGATGGCGGCTCCCACTACATAAGCCCACTTTGCATTCTCAAAGCAGATCTTCTGGGTGTCTTCGC